>NCFS01000027.1:27456-38449 GCA_002281295.1 Halothiobacillus sp. 35-54-62
CAACACCGACACCGCACTCTTTGGCATTGTGCAAGGCGGCATGTATGCCCCGCTGCGCATCGAATCGGCAACCGGCTTGCTCGACATAGGCTTTGATGGCTATGCCATTGGCGGTTTATCGGTGGGTGAACCGCTCGATGAGCGCAATCAGGTATTAGAGGCCACAACGCCCTTGCTACCCACCGATAAACCCCGCTATTTAATGGGCGTGGGCAAGCCTGAAGATTTAGTGGAATCAGTCGCGCGCGGTGTGGATATGTTCGATTGCGTTATGCCCACCCGCAACGCCCGCAACGCGCACCTCTTTACCCGCTTCGGCGACATCAAACTGCGCAATGCCCGCTACGCCAAAGACACCCGCCCCTTAGATGAAACCTGCACCTGCACCACCTGCGCGCGCTTTTCCCGCGCCTACCTAAAGCACCTCGATAAATGCAATGAACTACTCGGCGCGCGGCTGAACACCATCCACAACCTGCATTACTATCAAACCCTGATGCGAGAAATACGCGAGGCCATTGCCACCGACCAATTTGAGGTATTCCGTAAAAAATTCCATGCCGATCGCGCGCGGGGCATTGCCTAATTGGCCCCCCGCACACCCCAGCTGGCAAAAAGGCCCGGAACTTAGCGCGCCTGTGGCATACTAAACACCGATTTTTAGCCCAGTCTTCTTAACCGACTGCTTATTAAAACCCAAGAGTAAAGGAAAAGCCCTGTATGTTTTTTATCTCCGATGCCATGGCCGAAGGCGCAACCACAGCCGCCCAACAACCCAGCTTAATCGCGACCTTTCTGCCCTTAATCCTCATTTTTGGCGTCATGTATTTTTTACTGATTCGCCCGCAAGTTAAGCGCCAAAAAGACCTCAAAAAGCTCGTTTCCTCGATTGAAAAAGGCGATGAAATCATCACCAACGGGGGCTTGCTCGGCCGCGTGATTAAAGTTACCGAAGCGTTCTTAATTATTGAAGTATCCGATAGCGTTACCATTGTGGTTCAGCGCAATGCCGTGGCTACCGTTATGCCCAAAGGCACGCTCAAAGATACCCGCGAAGGCTAAGCGCTGCGGCATGTCGTTGCTGAACGCATGCCAAACCCCTGATTACTACTTACCCATGCGCAAATAACCCATTGATTTATTGGCGCAATAACTGCGTGTCACGGTCGACACCCCACAGGCATTTTTGATGAATCGTTATCCTTGGTGGAAAAACCTACTCATTGTTTTGGTGCTCTTTTTTGCCCTGTTTTACGCCTTGCCCAATATCTATGGGGAAAACCCGGCACTGCAAATTTCCAAACGCAATGCCGTTATGGATCAAGCGGCTATCGATAAAGCGGTTACCGCGCTTAAAGCGGCCAATATCACGGTCAAAAGTGCGGGCATCGAAGATAAAGATGGCCTCATTCAGTTCGATTCCACCGATGCCCAACTCAAAGCGGTCAACGTGGTGCGTGAAGCCTTGGGTGAAGATTACCCCGTGGCACTCAATCTAGCGCCAGCGGCTCCCCGCTGGATGCTCAACCTCGGCGCTAAACCCATGTATTTGGGGCTCGATTTGCGCGGTGGTGTGCATTTCTTAATGCAAATTGACATGCAAGCCGCCATTAAAACCGCGCTCGAACGTCGGGTTGATGGCATGCGGGGCGACTTGCGCGAAGCCAATATCCGGTACATTAGTGCCGATGTCGATAACGGCACGCAAATTGCCCTGCGCTTCCCGGATGCCGCCGCCCGTGATGCCGCCATTACCGCCTTAACCGGCAAATATCCTGAGCTCGTATTTGCCAAAGATGAGCGCAATGCCCAGCCCTATTTCACCGCGCAATTTACCGATGCGGGCGCACTGGCTGAGCGCAAAGCGGCGGTCGATCAAAACATCACCACCCTGCGTAATCGCGTCAATGAATTGGGGGTGGCCGAGCCCCTCATCCAGCAACAAGGCGATGATCGCATCGTCGTTGAGTTGCCGGGCATTCAAGACACCGTTCGCGCCAAAGAAATTATCGGCGCCACCGCCACGCTCGAGTTCCGCCTAGTATCGGGCACGCCCACCGATTGGATGGATGCCCAGCAATCGGGGCGCACCCCGCCCGATGCCCGCTTGTATCACGAGAAAAACGGCCAACCGGTCTTGTTAAAACGCCAAGTCATCGTCACGGGCGATCGCATCACGGGCGCCTCATCGGGCTTTGATCAACGCTCCGGCTCACCGGCCGTATTTGTTAACCTCGATGGCCAAGGCGCACGCCGCATGGCCGACATCACGGGGCAAAATATCGGCAAGCAAATGGGCGTGGTGTTCATCGAGCATCGCAGCGAAACCAAAATGGTGAACGATAAGCCGGTCAAAGAGAAAAAAGTCATCGAGCAGGTCATTAATGTCGCCACCATTCAAGATCAACTGGCCAACCGCTTTCAAATTACGGGGCTAGATTCCCCGAACGAAGCCCGCGATCTTGCCTTGTTGCTGCGCGCCGGTGCCTTGCGTGCGCCCATGGATATTGTCGAAGAGCGCACCGTGGGCCCAAGCTTGGGCGCGCAAAATATCCAAGCGGGGGTGAATGCCTCCATCCTTGGGTTTGCGTTGGTGGCGGTGTTTATGTTGTTTTACTACCGCGTTTTTGGCGTTACCGCCGTTGTTGCGCTGGGCGTGAATTTAGTGCTTATCGTGGCCGTACTTTCCCTGCTCCAAGCCACGCTGACCTTGCCGGGTATTGCAGGCATGGTGCTCACCCTGGGGATTGCCGTGGACGCCAACGTGCTGATTAACGAGCGCATACGCGAGGAGCTACGCAACGGGCTAACCCCGCAAGCGGCCATTAAAGCGGGGTACGAGCGCGCGTTTGCCACGATTATCGATTCGCACATCACCACGCTTCTGGCTGCCGTTGTGTTGTTTGGATTAGGCGCGGGCCCTGTCAAAGGCTTCGCCGTGACCCTAATTATCGGGATTTCCGCCTCGTTGTTTACGGCCATTATGGTCACCCGCGCTTTGGTGAATTTGATTTATGGCCGGCGCTTACGCTTAACCCACATTTCAATTTAATGCCCCGTGCTGATGCCCCCGTTTTAAAGAGAACCGTATTATGTTGAATTTGTTTCCGTATGATGCCAAGGTCGATTTTTTCGGCAAACGCTACTACGCCTACGCCCTGTCCTTAGTTCTTCTGGTCGTGTCTATCGTGTCACTCTCGACCAAAGGCATTAACATGGGGCTCGATTTTACCGGCGGGGTCGTTATTGAAGTGGGCTACAGCAAAGCCGCTGATCTTGAGGCCATTCGTGCCGTGCTCAAGAAAAACGAATTCCCCGAAGCCGTGGTGCAATATTTTGGCTCCAGTGAATCGGTGATGATTCGCTTACCCCCCGCCAAAACAGGCAATCAAAACCAACTGGCCGATCATGTATTAAGCGTGCTTAAAACCGAAGATGCGGGCGTCACCATGCGGCGGGTGGAATATGTAGGCCCTGCGGTGGGTAAAGAATTATTCAATTCCGGTGGCTTAGCCATGCTCGTGGTGTTAGCCGGCTTGCTCATTTTTGTAAGCTTGCGCTACCAGCTCAAAATGGCCACTGGTGCGGTGCTTACCCTCTCGCACGATTTAATTATGGTGTTTGGGTTTATCAGCATCACCGGCATTGAGTTTAACCTCACCGTTTTGGCGGCCTATTTGGCCTTGGCGGGGTATTCCATCAACGACATGATCGTGGTGTTCGATCGCATGCGCGAAAATTTCCGCAAAATCCGCAAAGGCAGCGAAATTGAAATCATGAATATTTCGGTTAATCAAACCATGTCGCGCACCGTGATCACCGCGTTAACCACATTTTTATCGGTATTGGCGCTGTATGTGTTTGGGGGTGAAAGCCTGCACGGCTTTGCCCTCACCTTGCTGGTGGGTATTGTGCTCGGCACCTTCTCATCAATTTATGTCGCCTCAAGCTTATCGCTCGATTTAGGCTTGAAGCGCCGCGATTTATTGAAAATCACCGATAAAGAAAAACTCGTCGATCACGCGCCCTAGGATTAACGCGCGGGGCAAAACAAAAAAGCCGCAGGTTAACTCTGCGGCTTTTTTATGTCTTAAACACGAAATCAACACGAAATCAATCAGGGCTCGCGTTAAGCCAAACTTGCGCTAATCGCTTTGAGCATGGCGTGGGTAATTTTTGGGTTCGCGGCAATCACATTGCCTGAGGCCATGAACTCTTCTTTACCGGAAAAATCAATCACAATCCCGCCCGCTTCACGCACCATTAAGATGCCGGCCGCCATATCCCAGGGCAATAAACCAAATTCCCAAAAGCCATCTAACCGGCCGGATGCCACATAGGCTAAATCGAGCGCAGCCGAACCCGCCCGGCGAATCCCCGATAACGGGCCGTGCAAAGCGCGGAAGGTTTTAAGATACCGCTCCACATCTTGATCGGCACGAAAGGGGAAACCAGTGCCCAAAAGCGCAGATTCCAGCGAGCGCAAGCCGGCCACACGGATGCGCCGGTTATTTAAAAAAGCCCCGCCGCCGCGCTCCGCCGTAAAGAGCTCTTGATTGCTCGGGTTGTAAATTACGCCTAACTCAAGGCGCCCTTGATATTCGAGCGCGATGGATACCGCGTAATGCGGCAAGCCATGCAAGAAGTTGGTCGTACCATCGAGTGGGTCGATAATCCAGCGGTATTCACTGAGTTCGCTGCCGGTATCGCCCGACTCTTCACCTAAAAAATGATGATCGGGGTAGGCGCGCTTCAAAATATCGATGATGGCATGCTCGGCTTGGCGATCCACCTCACTCACAAAATCGTTACGCTGTTTGCTTTCGATGGTGAGATCGGCCACGTGATCGGTCGCGCGGGAGATGACGGTTCCGGCAGCGCGCGCTGCGCGAACCGCCATGGTTAACATAGGATGGGGCATAATGGTTGAGTTCGCAGGTTCAATTCAAAGTGAGCCGGCTGGCATACGGCATAAAATTTAGAACTGCGCATTATACTCAGAACACACGCAAATTTTCGGAAAATTATCAGCTCATGACGCGCTCAACCGCCCTACCTGCCTTGGATCCCCTTAACGCGAGCGCAGGCGCCCCAACCCCGCCCATTCAAATTGTTCTGTGTGGCACCTCCCACCCCGGCAACTTAGGCGCGGTGGCGCGGGCAATGAAAAATATGGGGCTAACGCAATTGGTGCTGGTGGCACCCACCGCCGGCATCGATGCGGTGGCGCTGGCCACGGCAAAGCACGCCGCCGATGTATTGCACCACGCGCGGTTTATGCCTGATTTACCCACGGCCTTGGCTGATTCTGTAGCGGTTTGGGCCACCACCGCGCGCCCTCGGGAGCTGCCCTTGCCCGTATGGACCGTTCGCGCCGCCGCAGAACGCATTGTCGCCGATCAACAAGCCCGAGAAGGGCTCATCAGCATTGTTTTTGGCGCAGAGCGCACGGGGCTCAGCAACCACGAGCTCTCTTGGGCGCAACGGGTCATCGAAATTCCGGCGAACCCCGAATACCCGGTGTTGAATCTTGGCCAAGCCGTGCAAATTTTGGCCTACGAGTTATATATCGCTCGGCAAAGCCGCTCCGTGCTGCCGGCGCATGAAACCGAGACAAACGCGCCGCTGGCCGCTCAAGCGACCCTGGCGCAGTGGCAAGCTTTTGAAGATCGTTTAGCCCATTTATTGGATCAAACGCCTTTTTTTGTCCGGGGTGCCACGCTTGAATCCGATATTGCCGAGAACCGAATGCGGCTCATGGGTAAATTGCGCGTGGTGTGCCGGCGGGCGCAGCCCTTAAGCAGCGAGCTTGCCCTCATGCAAGGCATGCTCACCGCGCTCACAAGCGAGCCCCACCCAGAGGCCACGCCCACGCAAGGTAACCCAACATGAGCGTATGGCAACGGCTAAAAGAAGATATTGACAGCGTATTCGCCCGCGACCCTGCCGCGCGCAGCCGCACAGAAATTGTGCTCACCTACCCCGGCATTCATGCCATTTGGTGGCACCGGTTTGCCCATCAATTATGGCGTTGGCGGCTCTCGTTATTGGCGCGCATGGTGGCTAATATCAGCCGTTGGTTGACCGGCATCGAAATTCATCCGGCGGCAAAAATCGGCCGCCGCTTTTTCATTGATCATGGCATGGGGGTCGTAATTGGCGAAACCGCCGAAATTGGCGATGACTGCACGCTTTATCACGGGGTAACACTGGGCGGCACCCAATGGTCGGCGGGCAAGCGCCACCCCACACTCGGTAATGGCGTGGTGGTGGGCGCGGGCGCCAAAGTGCTAGGCCCGATCACCTTGGGCGATGGCGTGCGCGTGGGCAGCAATGCCGTTCTATTGCAAGATGCGCCGCCCGGCACCACCTTGGTGGGCATTCCGGCACGGATCGTCGGCCAGCGGCCCCAAATTAGCGAGCAGCAAGCGCGCATTGCCCAGCGCTTGGGCTTTGATGCCTACGGTGTGGCACAAGATATGCCCGATCCGGTGGCTGAAGTGATTGATCGATTGCTCAACCACGTGCAGGCAGGGGATGATCGCTTGGCAAGCCTTGCGGCGCGGGTTCGCGCCCTGCAAGCTCAAATGGCGGGCAATCCATCAGAGGCACCGCCCGCAGAAGACCCCCCGCTGCCCAGCCTGGCCGGATGCCATTTGGCACGCGCGCCAACCCCTGCCACCAGCACGGGGGCCGATGTGGTGGGCTGCCCGCCCCAAACCGAGCCCGAGCCAAAGCCCGAACCAAAGCCCAAGCCCGCACCGCCGGCCGATACCAACCCGCCACCGGGCTCGGTATAAATTAGACTTGTAATACCTCGGCGCTTAACCAAGAATTAGCCTCAGTTATTGTAAGGCTTGCACTTGATTGCTCGGGCGAACGCGCAGGCCGATTGCCGCCCAAATTGCATGCCACCCTGCCCGGATGGCCCAACCCTAGGATTATTGCCATGAGACTCACCACCAAAGGTCGCTACGCCGTTACGGCCATGCTGGATCTCGCGCTTCACGATCACGGCGAGCCCACCGCCTTGGCCGACATCGCCGATCGCCAAGATTTATCACTTTCTTATCTTGAGCAACTGTTTGCCCAATTGCGGCGCGCGGGATTAATCAAAAGCGTCCGCGGCCCTGGGGGCGGGTATCAGCTGGCAAAACTGGCTTGTGACATCAACGTGGCACAAATTGTGATTGCCGTCGATGAAGAGGTGGATATCACGCGCTGTGCGGGCAAAGGCAATTGCCAGAACGGCCATAAGTGCCTCGCGCACAACCTTTGGATGGGGCTTTCTACCCAAATTCATGATTTTCTCACCGGCATTTCTTTGGCCGACTTAACCGCAAACCCTGAACTGATCGGCATGGCGCTAACCCAAGATCGCAACTTGCACGATGCGCGCGAACGCGACGAGGCCGCTGGACTCCGGGGCGCGGGGCTGCGGCACAAAAACTAAGGGTTTGGCATTTTTGCAGCCCCAACCCCGCAACGCCGCGCAGGGGTTTGGCCGAAGTGTCGGGCGGATGCGTTCGGCTGTCATGGATTGTTTGCCGGCAAGGCGTTAAACTCCTCCCCCTTCGATTTTTAACAAAATTCCTTTTAATTAATGTGTGTTGAGGAGATACCCCGTGGCCGTTGAACGTACTTTGTCGATTATTAAGCCCGATGCCGTAGCCAAAAATGTCATCGGTAAAATTGTGACCCGCTTTGAAGAAGCCGGTTTAACCGTCATTGCCGCCCGCATGATGCAACTGAGCCGTGAACAAGCCGAAGGCTTTTACGCCGTACACCGTGAGCGCCCCTTCTTTGGTGAATTGGTCAGCTTTATGATTTCAGGCCCCGTGTTCGTGCAAGCGCTGGAAGGCGAAAACGCCATGCAAATCAACCGAGATTTAATGGGCGCAACCGATCCGAAGAAAGCCGAAAAAGGCACCATTCGCGCCGATTTTGCCGACTCAATCGACGCCAATGCCGTGCATGGTTCAGATAGCGTCGAAAATGCTGCCATTGAAATTGCGTATTTCTTCAAGCCTGAAGAAGTTACTGTTCGTCGATAAATTGTGATTTCCGAGGTCAGCCCCGTGACAAGCGATCAGCCGGCATCCACCCCCGTTCCCGCGCGGGCGGGCATGGGGGCGGATGGCAAAATCAACCTGCTGGGCTTAAGCCCAGAGCAGTTGCGTGATTGGTTTAACGCGCTGGGTGAAAAACCCTTTCGCGCCACGCAAGTGCTCAAATGGGTGCATCAGCGGCGCGTGGCTGATTTCGACGAGATGACGGATTTGGCCAAGAGCCTGCGCGATAAGCTCAAAGCCTTGGCCTGTATTCGTGCCCCCGTGGTCCGTCTGGATCAACAATCCCGTGATGGCACCCGCAAATTCCTGCTCGAATTAGATGGCGGCGGCTCGGTCGAGATGGTCTACATCCCCGAAGAAGACCGCGCCACTTTATGTATATCCTCCCAAGTGGGCTGCGCGCTGGCCTGCACGTTTTGCTCCACCGGCCGCCAAGGCTTCAACCGCAACCTCACCACGGCCGAAATTGTGGGGCAGTTATGGTTAGCGGAACGAATGGTTACCCGTGCGGTCAACCACAACCGCGCGATTAGCAATGTCGTTTTTATGGGCATGGGCGAGCCCTTGCTCAACTTTGAGGCGGTGGTGAACGCCGCCGCCCTCATGCTCGATGATAACGCCTATGGGCTCTCGCGCCGGCGAGTCACTATGTCCACCTCCGGCATTGTGCCGGCGATTGATCGCCTGGCCGAACGGCTGCCGGTGGCCTTGGCGATTTCTTTGCACGCGCCGGATGACGCCCTGCGGGATATTTTGGTACCCATTAATCAAAAATACCCCCTAAGCGAGCTAATGGCCGCCTGTGATCGCTACGCAAAAGTCGTCCCGCATGGCGCCATTATTTACGAATATGTCATGCTCGAAGGCGTGAACGATGACATACAACACGCCGAAGCCCTCATTGATTTACTGGGCGCGCGCCGAGATGCGGTTAAAATTAATTTAATCCCGTTCAACCCGTTTCCTGAATCGGGGTATGTGCGCTCTTCACGCAACCGCATTGAGCGCTTTCGGGGCTTGCTTAAAGCGGCGGGCATTAACACCGTGCCGCGCAAAACCCGAGGCGATGACATTGATGCGGCTTGCGGCCAACTGGTCGGCGAGTTTGAAGATAAAGCCCGGCGCAGCGAACGCCTGGCGCAGATGGGATTGACGGAAATTAAGGTTACTTTGGAGAAAAGTTAATGGACCAGCGTGTACGTCGTTTTCGCCTATCTACCGCACGGGCTTTGCTCGTATTCGCGGCAATAGCTTTTGTATCAGGCTGCGCGAGCGTGGGGCAAAACCCACCGGGCAACCCCAACAACCTGCCCACCAACCCCAATGAAAATCAACGCGCTGCGCAAATCAACACCGAACTGGGTGTGGGGTACATGAACGAAGGTCACATGGATGTGGCTGTCGAAAAAATTAAACGCGCCATTTACTTTGACAACAACTTCGCCCCCGCGCACCACGCCTACGCCTTAATGCTCGATCGCCTCGGTGAAGCGCCGCAAGCTGGGGTTGAGTTTGAAAAAGCCTATGCGCTCGACCCCAATAACTCCGATTTAGACAACAACTACGGCACCTACCTCTGCGGGCAAAAAAACTATGCGCGCGCGCAATCGCTGTTTAGTCGAGCCTATGGCGACCCACTCTACAAAACCCCCGAGTTTGCGCTCACAAACTCCGGTGTGTGCTACGAAGCTGAAGGCAACAAGGCGCAATCGTTAGCGCAATATCAGGCCGCCTTAGATAAATCGCCCGGCTATGGTCCGGCGCTTATTGGCTTGGCTCGGGTTAACTTTGCGCAAAAAAATTATGCTGCCGCCGCCGCCGCCATAAAAACATTTGAAGCCAGCAACCGAAATACGCCCGATACCTTGCAGCTGGCCATCCGCATCGACCGAGCAACGGGCGATCAAACCGCCCTCGCCAATCATGTCTTAATTTTAAAAGGCCGCTTTCCTGATTCAGCTGCCGCCCAATGGTACGACAGCGGAGCAAAATAATGAGTTCAAAGGACCCATCAGCCTTACCCTCCTCGCACAACGGCGCGCCCCTGCCATTTAGCCGCAACGCGATAACCCCTGATGCCGTGGCAACGCCAGATTTATCCAGCCAAAGCGTGGGGGCGCTCCTGCGCGATGCACGCACCCGCAAGGGGCTAAGCCCGGGCGACTTAGCCCAATCGCTTAACCTTGATTTGCGCATCGTAGAGCTGATTGAAGCCAACCGGCTCGATGAAGCGCCCGAGCCCATTTATGTGCGTGCCTACTTAAAGCATTGGGCCGGCTTGCTGGATATTGATGGCGCGCAACTGCTGGCCGCCTTTGAAGCGCAACGCAGCATTAACCCGCGCACCGATTCAGTTAACACCCACGCGCGCGCGCCACTCGACCGCGCACCGCAACCCTCGGGCACGGGGCGGGCGCCTGTGGGGTTGGCTTGTCACCGTGCTAATTGTGGCAGGGGCGCTCACGGTGGCGGCCTTAGCCCTTCCCAGCGCATGGCAGCAACGCATTAGCAGCCTTCTTGGCATGGCCTCGGTTCAGAACACCCACCTTTTATCGCCCCAGGTAGGCTCTGGGCAAGCACCGATCGCCATTGAAATCCCGATGAAGGCCGCCGGCACTGAAGCCGCATCCGAAGCACCTCACCCCACCCCGATGGTGAGCACGATGGCGGGCTCGCCTCAAGACACAAGCCCTGCCACAAGCGGCCTAACGGAACCGGGCAACCCGCCGCAATCGAGCGAATTGCCCCCACCGCCGCCACTTGGCGCGCAGGCAACACCCGCGCTCAATCCCAGCGCCGCGACAACCGCTGCGCCGGCAGCACCCCAAACCGCCCCGCCTGCCGTTCCTGTCGATAACCATTTGGTGATCACCGCGAACAGCGCCGATTGCTGGGTCGAAGTGCAAGATGCTAAAGGCAAG
>NCFS01000028.1 GCA_002281295.1 Halothiobacillus sp. 35-54-62
GTCGCTAAACCGATTAACACCAAAATCACGGTGATAATCCAAAATCGCACAATCACTTTAGGCTCGGGCCAGCCTTTAAGCTCAAAGTGATGATGAATCGGCGCCATACGGAAAATGCGTTTGCCGGTGAGCTTGAACGAGGCGACCTGCAAGATCACCGATACCGTTTCCAGCACAAAAATGCCGCCCATAATAAACAGCACAATTTCTTGGCGAACCATCACCGCCACCACACCCAAGGCAGCGCCCAGAGCCAGCGCACCAATATCGCCCATAAACACTTGCGCGGGGTAGCTGTTAAACCATAAAAAGCCCAACCCCGCACCCACAATGGCCGCACAAAATACCGCGAGCTCGCCCACGCCCGGCACGAAGGGAATACCCAAATAAAGCGCAAATTTAGCGTTGCCCGTCACATAGGCGAACACAGATAACCCACCTGCCACCAGCACGGTGGGCATAATCGCCAACCCATCTAAGCCATCGGTTAAGTTCACCGCGTTCGAGCTACCCACAATCACAAAGTAGGCAAGCAAAATGTAGCCAAATCCCAAGGGAATCAGCACATCTTTAAAGAGGGGGATAATCAACCCGGTTTCTTGCGGCGTTTTAGCCATAGAAAACAAAATGACCGCCACCACGAGTGCAATCACCGATTGCCAAAAATATTTATAGCGCGAAGCCAAGCCCTTGCTGTTGCGCTTAGAAAGCTTTAAATAATCGTCATAGCCGCCAATCACGCCAAACCCAAACGTGGTGAGCAGCGCAATCCAAACATACACATTGGTTAAATCGCCCCAGAGCAACACCGCCGCCCCGATGGCGACCAAAATCAGCGCACCGCCCATGGTCGGGGTGCCGGCTTTAATCTGGTGACTTTGTGGCCCGTCGCTGCGAATGGGTTGACCGGCTTTCATGGCTTGCAGCCAACGGATCATCGAAGGACCGACCCATAGCGCCACCGTTAACGCGGTGAGCACACCCAGCATGGCGCGCAGTGTTAAATAATGAAACACGCCGAACGCACTATGATATTTCGCCAACCAATCAAATAAAATCAACAACATATTAGTGCGTATCCTTAATTAAAACCGATGGCTGGACTAAAGCCATGACCCGCTCCATCTGCATAAACCGCGAGCCTTTAAATAAAATGGTTAGCCGCTTTGAGGGTGCTTCGGCTGCGCTAAGCGCCATGATGTGTACCAGCGCATCGGCCAGCGCATGGGGGGTTTGGTAGGCGGCAAACTGTGGCGCGTGGGGTACCAGCGCGAGGCTATCCACCGCCTGAGCCATGGCTTGCCCGAGCGTTAGCACCCCGGTGATGGGTAGCGTGCAGGCATGGCGCAAAACGTCCTGATGCAGCGTTGCCTGTGCAAAACCCAACTCGCCCATATCCCCCAAAACAGCAAATGTTGCGCCCGATTGGTTGGCTAAATAATCCAAAGCGGCGCGCATGGATTCAGGATTGGCGTTATAGCTATCATCAATGAAGGTGAGCTGCGGGTTAATGTGATGCACACTCATGCGCCCCGCCGGTGGTGCCACGTGGCGCAAGCCTTGTTCAATTTCGTTTATTGATAAGCCGGCGGCGCGCGCCACGCTAATGGCCGCCAGCAAATTGGTGGCGTTATGCGCGCCCGGCAAGGGTAATTTAATATCCGCCAGCAAGGGCTCGCCCGCCTCGCTAACGGTTAACCGCTCTGTTTTCGGATGATAAACACCCTGCCAATGGGCGGCGCATTGGCCACCCGGCGCGGTGTTTAACGTAAAACCCAGCCAAGGGGCGGCGCATTGCGCTTGCCAAACGGCACTGCCATAAGAATCCAGATTGATAATGCCCTGCGCCGAATGGGCAAGGCCGGTATACAGCTCCCCTTTGGCCTGCACAATGGCATCCACCGAGCCAAATTCACCCACATGGGCGCTGCCTGCCATCGTCACCAAGGCAAAATCCGGGCGCACCAAGGCGGTGAGACGGGCAATTTCGCCCACATGATTCGCGCCAAGTTCAATCACCGCGAATCGATCGGTCGGTTCGAGCGCCAATAAAGTCAGCGGCACCCCAATCTCATTATTTAAATTGCCTATTGTCGCGCGCGTGGCACCGCGCTCGGCAAACAGTGCGGCCAACACTTGTTTTACGGTGGTTTTTCCGGCGCTGCCGGTAAGGGCGATCACCATCGGATTAACCACCTCACGCCAGCGGGCGCCTAAGGTTTGCAGCGCGATGAGCGTATCGGGCACTAAAATTTGAGGCAGCGTGCAACCCACCTGCCGTTGCGACACCACGGCCGCCACCGCGCCTTGGGCTTTTGCTTGGTTGAGGTGATCGTGGCCATCAAACCGCGCGCCTTTTAATGCCACAAATAAATTACCCGGCTGCAGGCTGCGGGTATCGGTACTCACCCCCTGAGCCATAAGGCTTGGCTGCTCAAGCAAGCTTGGGGGTTCGGTACCCAAGTACTGCGCAATTTGCTCGACGGTTAAGCGCATCATGCAGCGCCCCCTTGATTGGGGCTCGCGCACCAGGCCAAAACCTGTTCCCAATCACTAAAGGCGGTGATTTGCCCTTGGATTTCTTGCGTGGTTTCATGGCCTTTGCCGGCAATGAGCACCCAATCCTTATCACCTGCTTGTGTGAGCGCCCGCGCAATGGCCTTGCCGCGATCCCGCTCAATTTGCACATCGTTTGGTTTAGTTAACCCGGCACACATCTGCGCGATGATCGCTTCGGGCGATTCACTGCGGGGGTTATCGCTCGTTAAAATCACGGTATCGGCCAAGCGTTCTGCCGCCGCCGCCATTAAAGGGCGCTTGCCTTGATCTCGATCACCCCCGCAGCCGAATACACAGATAATTTTTGCGCCCGCCCCCCGATGATCGCGCAAAGCACGCAATACTTGATCAAGGGCATCGGGCGTGTGCGCATAGTCAATCACCGCCACCGCACCATTAGGCAAGACCATGCGCTGCATGCGCCCGAGGGGCGGCGCCACTTGATTTAAAGCGGGCACGGCCACGCTCAAAGGCATGCCTAATGCCAGCACCGTGGCCAAAGCGGCCATCACATTGGCCACATTAAATAAGCCGATAAGGGCGGGGTTAATGCAGGCCTCGCCAACCGGCGTCGCTATTTGGGCATTAAACCCCTGCGCATTGAGCTCAAGTTTTTTTACGGTAATTTGATGACAATCGGCCACGCGCCAATCCGGCGCACCTAAACCATAAGCCCAGCAGTCCACATTCGGGCTAAGCCGCTCAAGCAAATCTTCAACCTGCGGGCTATCGAAATTAATAAGGGCGGTTTGCAAGCCGGGCCACGCAAACAAGCGCGCTTTAGCCTCAAAATAAGCCGCCATATCATGATGATAATCCAGATGATCTCGGCTCAAATTGGTGAACACGGCAGACCGAATAGGCAAGCCACGCAAGCGATTTTGCGCCAACGCGTGCGAGGAAACTTCCATCACCACATAACGCACACCCTGCATTAAAAATGCACTGCACTGCACTAATACCGTTAAAAGCCCCGGTGTGGTGTTGTGTGTGGGCTGCAACTGGCTTAAATCGGGCGACCAAATACCCGCGCCAAGCGTACCGATCAGGCCAACTTTTTCTGTGTGCGGCGCGCCGCTCGCCGCCAGCGTGCTGGCAATAAATTGCGCCACGCTCGTTTTGCCATTTGTGCCCGTAATTCCAATGATATAAAGCTCGGCCACCGACCGCCCCGTGGCCACTTCGACCAGTGCCACCAGCGCCGCCGCACTATCGGCCACAACCGTTACCCGATCATTTGCATAAGCTTCATCACTGATAACCCAAACCGCCCCCGCGTCTAACGCCGCCTGAATATACGCCTGCGCGCTATGTGCCACGCCACGCCGGGCAATAAAAATCATGCCCGGCGTAATCTCGCGGGAATCATCGCTCAGCGCATGGGCTAACTCGGGCAAAGCCGATTTAAGCCCAAGTGCCGCTGCCAAAAATTCGACCGATTGGGGCGGGAAGTTCAGCCGGCTCATGTGCCACCTGCCTTATTGGGTTTCAGCAGGACAGGCGTGGTGGCGGCCGTAATTTGAGCGGGGGCTTTGGGCAAATTATCGGGGCGAATATTCAACATGCGCAGCGCGCCGGACATAATGCTGTGAAAAATCGGCGCGGCCACATCACCGGCGTAGTAGCTGCCTTTTTGCGGGTCAGTCACCACGATAATAAGAACTAACTGAGGGTCGCTGGCCGGCGCTATGCCCGCAAATACGGTGTTGTAATGATCTTTGGAGTATGTGCCATCGGTGCCAATCATGCGCGAGGTGCCGGTTTTTCCCGCGATTTGAAAGCCTAAGATTTGCGCTTTCGGCGCCGTGCCCTGTGGGCTTACCACCGATTGCAAAAGGTTAACCACCGTATCGCAATCCTTAGCGGGGGCAATTTGGGAAAAACTCGGTGCGCCCTCCACTTTAAGCAAGCTTGGGTGAATGTAGCGGCCGTGATTAGCCAAGGCCGCATAGGCGGTGGCCAATTGCAAGGTGGTCACCGATAAGCCATAGCCATAAGAATGGGCGGCCGTGCCACTCACGCTCCATTTGCGCCAATCTTCAAGCCTACCTGCCACTTCGCCTGGGAACCCCACGCCCGTATCTTGGCCAAAGCCAAATGCCCGCATATTGGTCCATAGAGCCTCTGCGCCGATATCTTCGGCAATGTGGCTGGCGCCGACATTACTGGATTTCTCTAAAATGCCGCGCAAATCCAGCACACCATAATTACGGTGATCTCGAATGGTAAAGCCGCCAATGCGCACCCAACCGGGGTTGGTATCCACCGTGCTGCTGGGTTTCCAGCGGCCACTTTCCAAGGCGGCGGTAATGGTAAAGGGCTTCATGGATGAGCCGGGTTCAAATTGATCGACCATCGCGCGATTGCGCGTGAGCGCGGGGCTCATACTGGCGCGATTATTCGGGTTAAACGAGGGCACACTGGCCATTGCCAGCACTTCACCCGTGGCCACATCCATTAACACGGCGGAACCATATTCCGCCTGATGCTCCGCCACGCCTTTAGCCAATTCGCTGTAGGTTAAATATTGCAGCCGTTTATCAATTGAAAGCGTTAGGTTGTGCCCCGGCTGCGCTTCTTTAACCACGCCTAAATCATCGACCTCATGGCCGTAGGCATCTTTGAGAATCAGCCGTTGGCCCGGCGTGCCCGCTAAGTAGTTGTTATAACTGGCCTCAAGCCCCGCCTGGCCTTGATCGTCGATATTGGTAAAGCCCAACAAGGGTGCAATGGCATCGCCAGCGGGATAAAACCGCTGATACTCGCGCTGCAAGCCCACGCCCGGCAGGTGAGCGGCCCGTATTTGATCGGCCAGGCTCGGGCGGAGCTGGCGCTTAACATAGATAAACTGCTTGCCTCGATTACTATCAACCAACGCCTGCAAACTTGATTTCGGCATGGCCAAAAACTTGGCCAAGGTGTGAATTGGGTCGCGGTCTTTAATTTTTTTAGGCAGGGCACCGGCCGCCAACTGCGCGTAAAACTTGGTTAACTCCATCGGGTTAATCCAAACCGAATCCATCGGCACGCTAATGGCCAAGGGCTCGCCATTGCGATCGGTGATCATGCCGCGATGCGCGGGTATCACCTGAGCGCGTTGCTGGCGATCGCCGCCTTGCTGAACATAAAAGCCCTGCTCGCTGACCTGCAACTGCACCGCACGACCCAGCAAAATAAGGGCCGATAAAGCAAACAACCCCGACACAATCGCCACGCGCCAATGCGCGCCCAACCAAAGCAGCCCCCGCACCAAACGGCCATTAGCGGCAGGCGTAATGGCGCGTTTTTGATTCAAAGTGGGTGCCGCGCGGCTCACCGGAACACCATCGTGACTTGATTGGCATCGGGCACATGCATAAACAAACGGCTTTGCGCGATTTGATCCACCCGCCCCTGAGATGCCAAAGCCCCTTCTTCTAACTGCAACTCGGCATAAGTCACATTTAATTTTTGAATGGCCAATCGGTGCTCGCTCAACGTGCGGGTTAAATCCCGGTCACGCTGGGCGGTATCCACCACCACTAAAGCAGAGGCAAACACCATCAACCCCAGCAATGCCAAGACAAACCTCATGCCACACGCTCGGCAATGCGCATAATCGCGCTGCGAGAACGCGGGTTGCGGGCAATTTCAGCCGCAGACGCACGCATCGAACCGCCCACGCGTTTTAGGCGGGCGGTGCCCATAGGCTGGCCGAAAAAATCTTTATCGGTCGTGCTTTCATCGCGCATAAAGTTTTTAACAATACGATCTTCGAGCGAATGAAAACTAATCACCACCAAACGGCCGCCAATGGATAACAAATCCACAATCTGCGCCAGCGATTGGGTAATTTCATCTAACTCACGATTAATGTGCAGACGGATGGCCTGAAAGCTGCGCGTGGCGGGGTGTTTACGGGGGTCTTGCCTTGGGGTGGCCTCAACGATGCAACGCACCAAATCGAAGGTTGTGCGTAGCGGCTGGGCGCTGCGGGTTTCCACGATGCGGCGGGCAATCCGGCGGGAGAATTTTTCATCCCCCAGCTGATACAACACATTTGCAATAGCCTCTTCTTCAGCGAGCGCCAACCACTCGGCGGCGGTTTGCCCCGCCTGCTGGTTCATCCGCATATCCAAAGGGCCATTTTGCTGAAAACTAAACCCGCGTGCCGCCTCATCAATTTGTGGGGAAGAAACCCCTAAATCAAACAGCACGCCATCAACCCGCCCCTGCAAACCCAAACTTGCCAGCCAATCGGCTGCTTGCGAAAACTCAACATGCTTAAATTGCAGCCGCGTATCGGTTGCGGCTAAGGCATCTGCCGCCGCTTTGGCGCGCACATCCCGATCGGTGGCAAACAAACGGCCCTGCGCACCTAATTTGGCCAATATCGCGGCACTGTGCCCGCCTCGACCAAAGGTCGCATCAAGGTAAATCCCCTCAGGGCGAACGGCCAAACCCTCAACCGCTTCCGCCAGCAGCACCGTTTCATGAACTAAGGGCGATGCCGTTGTCATAATGAAATCGACTCCAGCGCGGCGGGCAGCGATTCATCATCAGCTGCGCTCAAAAACGCCTCGGTTTGCAGCGTCCAGTTTGCCTGCGACCAGAGCTCTAACTTTTTACCCTGCCCCACCAGAACAACTTCTTTATCGAGATCCGCATGGCCGCGCAATTCTGCAGGCACCAAAATACGCCCCGCCGCATCCAGCGCCAGTTCCGTGGCGTGGCCGATGAGCATGCGTTTAATGCGCGTAGCGGTTTTATTAAATGACGGGAGATTATCAATTTGGCGCTCAATGACGAGCCAAGTGGCGAAGGGGTACAGCAGCAGGCAGTGCTCTTCGGTGTCGATCGTCAACACCATTTGCCCTTCATCGGCGGCAAAAGCCGCCCGATGGCGCGTTGGCATTGCCAAACGTCCCTTGCCATCCAGATTCAGGTTGGTGATCCCTCTAAACACTTTTTCCCACCTTATCCCACTTTCCCCCACACAAATGCACTATATCGACACCCAAACCCACAAACAAGGGGTTTGCGCATTTTTTCTTTACAGCACAAAGAGTTACGCGATATTTACGCGCAAGCAGGAAAGGTTTTTTCTTGAGAAAAACAGCAAGTTACAAATCATTGCTAACAAAGCGCACGAAGAGTATTGGTGATTCATTAGCCACAAAAAATGGCTCAGTTAACCCAATTTAGGAGAATCCTGATGCGCGGGGTGCCCCAGCGGTCGCCGTGATATCTGCGCGCCAAAAATAGGCAAAATGAGGGGGAGTTGGCCGATAAGCCGGGTTCTGTCGAGGACTGTCATTCATCTGGGGTCATCGTCGCCGATGCCCTCAAGCAACCTACCCGGAAACAGCGCGGGCCACGCCATTGTTTCCCTATTTGGTCTTGCTCCGAGTGGGGTTTGCCGTGCCATCGCGTGTTACCACGGATGCGGTGCGCTCTTACCGCACCGTTTCGCCCTTACCACGCACACCTTGCGATGCCGTTCGGCGGTTTATTTTCTGTTGCACTTTCCGTCGGCTCACGCCGCCCAGGCGTTACCTGGCACTCTGCCCTGTGGAGCCCGGACTTTCCTCCGCGTATTGCTACGCCGCGACAGTCTAGCCAACTCCGGCGCGCATACTAACACCGCGCACTGTTAAACTGCGCCCACTAATTTTTTAAAGCATGCACTATGATTCACGCCCTAACACCCCCACCCAGCTTACCCGCCACCCTGCAAGCGCCGTTTTTGCTCATGAATCAGCCAAACGGGGGCGCCGCTTTAACGGCCGCCGACATCAAGGCCGTTACCGATTGGTTCTATCACGAGCGCTGGCACCAAGACCGTGCCGATAGCACCGAGCTTGAATGGCTGCTCCACTGGCTTTTGCCAGAACAACGCGATCGCCGCATTGAAATCGCAGATGCGGTGAGCATCATGAATTTGCAAGCGGGCAACATCGAGGCGGCCATTGCGCTCACCCAAGCGACCCTGAGCCAGCATGACGATTTTGGTTTACGCCACACCCTTGCGCTGGCCTTGGCGGCGCAGGGTAATTTAGAAGCGGCGTTTCGCACGCTTGAACAGGCCTTGCAGCAAGCCAACACCCCGCTCGTGCCGCCGGAGCAGACTATTCAGGCCTGGCTTGATTTGGCGCGAATTCTACAAAATAACCAAGCGCTATTTAAAGCGATAGCCCCCATGAAGCAGGCCATCGCACTCGCTTTTGCGCAGCAGCAAGATGATTTATTACTCGAAGGCGTGCAGCTATTAGTAGAACAGCTCATCAATCAAGGGGGCATGGATGAAGCGTGGATTACCCTAAAACCCCTGCTCAGCGATGAACCGAGCCCGCTGCAACAAGCGCTCTGGACACTCGCGTTCAACCAACTCGCCCAAGCATTAAGCGCAGCCGACATTGATCGAGGCGCGCTGTGTTTTCTTGCCGCCAAAAACCCAGACCCTTTAGTGCGGCTTGTGATTGGGCGCGCTGAAACCACACAAGATCATCAAACGTGGCTGCTCGCCTTTATCTTAGGTTTAATGTTTCTTGCGCCCATCGATGTGACCGCGCCTATCGCCGCCCAGCTTCTTCGCCGCGATGAGGATCGCCAAAAACCCACGGCACCGCTCATCGCGGCCGCCACGATGGCTCTGGCTGAAATCCCCGATGAGCGCAGCATAAAGCGGGCGCATTGGTACCGCGATGCCATGATGCAGCTCATTAGCGTAGCCCAACATCAGGGCGTGCCTGAAGCCGCCGTAAAACAATGGGCAAATGATGCCGAACTCCTGCTCGAACACCAGATTATTGAACGCACCTACCAAACCTTAATAAAAGAGCTAACCCTCACGCCACCTTGGTTATCGCAAGCCCTCAGCTTAAGTGCAGCAATTAAGGCTCAAAATACGCCCCACCCACCGGCTTAAACAATGCCATAAAAAAGCCGGTTAAAACCGGCTTTTATCTCTGCTCAATTAAAAGCCAAATTAAACAGCAAACTTCTCTAGGGATTCACCGCGCGCTAACGCATCGGCCAACCAATGCGGACGCTTACCACGGCCTGACCAAGTTTGCGATGAATCGGCCGGGTTTACATATTTAGCGGGTAATTTCTTATTCGCTAATTTAGAGGTTTTATTGAAACCAAATACATCCGCAACCGACATATTTAAGCTCGCGGCTAATTCTTCCGCTTCTTTACGCAGGCTGTGGATGCGCTGCTGATGGCGATCGCGCAATGTGCGCTCTGCGTTGGCCATTAATTGTTTTAAATCGTTTTCGGATAAATTGTTTAAGTCAATTGCGCTCATAGAGTACCTGTTTAGCCTGATGGAGATAAGATCAACCCTTAAGATTCTATCAACTTAATGCACAAGGTCAAATAAACCAAAAAATAAAACGCGAATGCGGCACGCAGTTAATGCCGTTTATCTAATAGGTTCTATTTACACAAAGGTATCCAAACGCCATACCGAAGTTAGTTTTTGCACGATACCCTCTGCTGTTTTGGCATTATCGGCCTCAAGCGTGGGCGCGGCGCCGGGTGCATTTTGTGAAGCGGATTGCCCAAAGCCAGCGGCTTGGCCGTTCGCTTGATTTTGATTCAAAAATGGATTTTGTCCGCTCTGTGCATCATAACTTCCGATCGTGACCCCGGCTTGATTTAAGCCGGCCTCTTGCAGCCATTCTCGTAATCGGGGGATCGCCTGATCTAACGCATCACGGGTGAGGTGATGGGCGGCCATAATTTGAATTTGAATTTGATCGCGCTGTTGATCAATAGAAATTTTAATAGGGCCTAAATTTGCCGGATTAATATCCAAGGTCGCTCGCGATATATTTTTTCCGAGCATCCATTGAATATTTTGCCCCAAATCACCCGGCATTTTTGCCTGATTTAAATCCAAGGCGCCGGGTAACGTTGCCCAAACCGAGTGGGTGGCGATTGAGCCGAACCCCGCCGCAGGCAGAGCCGTAGGCAAGCCCGCGATTAAACTAGCGGTTAAATCGGCGGCAGGCGGGCTTAAGCTTAAATTTGCCTGAGCTGTGGTTAATTGCGCCGCATTACCCAAACTGGTAATACCCAAATTGGTATGGGTCTGATTAGCGTTAGTCTGACTAAATTGATCAATTAGCACATTTAAGCTCTGATTAACCGCGCCTGCATTGCTCTGGCTTTGCGACGCCCCACCGCCATGAGCCATTTGTGCTGCCATTAATTGGGCAGCGGCACTGGAACCTTGAGCTAAATTGGCATTAAGGCCGGTCGGCATTAAACCATCGGCATGGTTTAGTGCGCCGGTCGGGTTATTTTGCGCCGTTAATGCGTTATTTTTCGCACTCATGGCCATGCCCGCTTGATTTACCCCATCACGGGACGCACTCATAACCGTTTGAGCTGCACCACTTAACCCAGCCCCCGATAAAGACGATGGGTTTAACCCTTGCGCCAAATTAAGCGCCATTGCTTGAAGCTGCGTACTCCAATTACTGCCCGCCGCATCGGATTGCGATAACAGCGTTTGAAGTTGATCCAGCTGCTTTTGCAAATCACTCAAAGTTTTGTCGCCCATCTCCGATTGGGTGGCTGGGCTTGACGATGCGCCGAGCGATGCGGTCATTAAAGCGAGTTGCTGCTGGAGCAGTTTTAAGCTGTGCTGCGCGGATGTGCTTAACGGGGGATTTTGCGCGAGCAATGTGTTGATTTTAACTTGGAGCCGATCAAGCACCGCTTGCGTATCAGCGATGCCCGATGACGCGCTGGCGTTTTTTGGCGGGGTTGTTGATGCGCTCGCCCCCCGCGCGCCCGAGGTGGGGGCATTGACCTGCGCCTCGATAGCGCCCGACATCAATTGGGCAAAATCGCCTTGGGTGCCTTTAGCCAAAGCCCCCGCCGACAAATCAACGCGGTTATTGCCTGCGGCAGAAGCGGGCGCCAGCACATGAGTTAAAGTCGCCATAAAGCACACTCCTTTGATTAAATACCCAACGGGTTATGGTGCCGTTGCGCGGCGTTTGCATCATTAACGATTTGTTCTTGTTTATCTTGAGCGCGGTTGTGCTCCGCTTCAAACCGCCCCCGCAATTTCTCAACAGACCGGTGCTGGCTGTTAGCCTCGGCGGCGGCGTTTTGGCAGGCGATTAATTCTGCTTGGATTTGCGCCACCACGGTTTTTTGATGGGCAATGGTTTGCTCAATTTTGCCCATGAACGCACGGTAATTTTGCAGGGCAAAGGCTTGGCTACTGCCCCCCGTGGCAAACCCGAGCCCTGCGGCATACTCTTGTAAATAATCGCTTAATTGCACCAGCCGCGCTTGCTGCTCATCTAGGCGTTGCTGACAATTTTGCACCGACTCTTTAGCCAGCATGGCGCCATTTTCGGTAATTTTCTCGACGCCTTTCACGCGGTTAATACGGGATTGATTCATCAATAACACGCCCTAAATTGGTTCACGAGGTATGCATCAAGGCTTCTAATTGCGCGACGCTGTGCGCTAAATCGGCCCGTTCATAAATAGATTGGCGCAAAAAGGCTTCTAAATCGGGCTGGGCATCAATGGCGCGATCCAGTCGCACATCATGCCCTCGACGATACGCGCCCACGGCCAGTAAATCTCGACTCTGATTATAAGTGCTCATTAATTGCTTAAACCGCTGCATTAAATCCAAATGCTCTGGCGATACCAGCGCGGGCATTAAGCGTGAGATCGAGGCTTCAATATCAATCGCAGGGTAGCGCCCGCGTTCAGCAATCGCCCGGGAAAGCACGATGTGACCATCCAAAATGGCGCGCGCGGCATCGGCAATCGGCTCGTTTTGGTCATCGCCCTCCACCAACACGGTATAAAACGCCGTCATGCTGCCTTCGGTTGACGCGCCATTGCCAGCACGCTCAACCAAGGCGGGCAATTTGGCAAATACCGAGGGCGGATACCCTTTGGTGGCCGGCGGCTCGCCAATGGCCAGCCCTATCTCGCGCTGCGCTTGGGCGTAGCGGGTGAGCGAATCCATCAGGAGCAACACATCGTTGCCTTGTTCGCGAAAATACTCGGCAATCGCCGTGGCTAAATTCGCGCCATGCAATCGCATCAGGGGCGAGGCATCGGCTGGGGCGGCAATCACAATGGCGCGGGCACGGGCTGTGTCATCTAAAATTTCGGCCACAAACTCGCGCACCTCACGCCCCCGCTCGCCGATTAACCCCACGACGATAATATCGGCGCTGGTGTAGCGGGTCATCATGCCAAGCAGCATGCTTTTGCCCACGCCACTCCCCGCAAAAATCCCCATGCGTTGCCCTTGCCCCACCGTGAGCAAGGCGTTGATCGCTCGCACGCCGACATCTAAGGGCACCCGAATGGGGCGGCGTTTAAGCGGATTATTCACTCGGCCTTGCAAATCAACCGGCGTATCCCCCTGTAAAACGGGGCCCTCATCGAGCGGTTGCCCGCGCGCATCCAGCACCCGCCCGAGCAAGCTTTGCCCTAGCGGCACGCGAATAGCAGCCCCTTGATTTTGCACACGGCACCCGGGCGCTATGCCGCGCAGGGCTTCAAGCGGCATAAGAAAAGTATGCTGCTCTGAGAACCCCACCACTTCGGCATCGACATAATGCCCCGCTTGGGGGCTGCTGTTGGGCGCTGCGGTTGACGCCAGTGCATCAAGATAAATTCGGCATTGATCGCCAATGGCCGCCGTTAAGCCGCTGGCCTCTAACGCTAAGCCCACCACACGCACGATGCGCCCTTCTGATTGCAAAAGGGGCCGCGTTACCCGCGCGTGCAAGCCCATCAGGTGGCGCGCCCAATCGAGCCCTTGCGGCAAACCTTGTGCGCCGGGCGGATCAAACACCGCCGGATCACGCAAGGGCATGGCGCGGTTCATCACAAGCCCGCATCGGGGGTGGCTTTGGGGGGCGTTACCGCCACGTCGGGCACGATAAGCTTCGGATGCGCTTGCACGGAGATGGGTTCTGGCGCCTGTTCAGGCAACTCAGGCAACGCATCACCCGGCCCCGGGGCTAACTCGCCTAAGGTGCGCAGGCACAAACTCGCCCAGCGCGATTCAAGCGTGGCATCCACTTGGGCTTGAATACCCACCGTACCCGACTCGACCCGCAACCCACCCGCCGCGATCGCCTCATCGCCCTGAACATGAATATCGCCATTGCCCTGCACGCTCACCCCGCCGGAGCGAACCGCCGCCTGCAAGGCCGCCACCTCGCCCGGATGGCAAAACACGGTAATTTGGCGCACCGCCAGCGGCAGCGCGGCAATCGCCGCATGGGCCACTTTATCGATTTGCTCGCAGCCAGACTTGAAAGCGGCGCTGCATTTGGTGGATTTCAGTTTGCCCAGCCGATAAGCCTTCGGCGTGTCCGGCGGTAAATCCCGCCTGAAAACCCTCACGATGACCTTGAGCAAACCCCGCTTGCGCCGCTTCATGGGTAATTTGTGCGAGCGCGTCGGCATCTGGCAGGGCGACGGTCACATCGGCTTTAGCTTGGGGCGATTCGGCTAATTGAGGGGTATCAAAATCCGGCATTAACCATGCTTCCACCCGATCAGGCGCGGCGAGCGGGCGAACAACCGGCGCGGGCTGATTGGCTGCCGTGGCATCCGAATCGTCGATCAGGCTAGGGGCAACGTTAGACGAACTGCTCACCACCGCCCCCTAAGTTAATTTTGCCCTCGTCGGCCAATTTGCGCGCTGCTTGCAGAATGTCTTTTTGCGCGCCTTCCACATCCGAGAGCTTAGTTGGCCCTAATGATTCCAAATCATCGCGCATCATCTCTGAGGCACGTTTGGACATATTCTTGAAGAATTTTTCTTTCAATTCCGGATCAGCGCCCTTCATGGCAAGCAGCAAGCGATCGGAGGGCACTTCACGCAGAATGGTTTGAATCCCGCGATCATCCACATCAATCAAGTTGCCAAACACGAACATTAAATCTTCAATTTTGCTGCCCAAATCGGCATCGGTGGATTTTATCGCGCCCATCACCACTTCTTCGACGCTGCCTTCCAAGAAGTTCATAATGCCTGCCGCGATTTTCACGCCGCCAACCTTCGAGGATTTCCCGCCGCCCGCGCCAGAAACCTGACGCTCCATAATGTCATCCAGCTCTTGCAGGGCTTGCGGCGAAACCCCATCCAGATGGGCGATGCGCAACATGATGTCGGCGCGCATATTTTCCGGCAGCATTTGCAAAATCTCGGCGCCCTGATCGCTTTCTAAATGCGACAGCACAATGGCGATAATTTGGGGGTGCTCGTAGCGGATAATTTCCGCGATTGAACGCGGATCCATCCATTTCAAAAATTCTAAATTACGCCGATTGCCCGTTGAGGTAATCCGATCAAGCAAGCCGGCCGCTTTATCCTCACCCAGCGCGCGATTCAACACATTGCGGATGTAATCGGTGGTCCCTAAGGCCAAGCCTGTTTGATCGCCCAAATCTTCGACGAATTGATCCAGCACCGCCTGAATTTGCGAGCGCGTTACATTGGGCAACACGGCCATGGCTTGGCCAATTTTTTGCACTTCACGCGGATCGAGCTGGGTAAAGAGCTGGGCTGCCGATTCCTCACCCAGCGCCATCATCAAAATAGCCACCCGCTCGGGGCCTTTTAAGCCCGCGATGAGCGCTTTATCATTGGGCGCTTCTGGTTTAGCTTCTTTTACCGGCGCTTGAGCCATCTTAATTCTCCGAATGCGTCCATTGTTTAATCACCGAGGCTACGGCTTTCGGGTCGTGATTAATACTTTGTTTTAATTGCCGTAATTTATCGGCATAACTGGCCGTGCCGATTAATTGCGGCACGCCATCGAGGTTATCCATATCCTCATCGCCATGCCCCAAGGCGCCCGGCTGACGGCTTAAGCTTACCTGCACGCCCTCCTCATCCGTGAGGGTTTCGCCATTGGGTAAGGCCAAGGCAGGATCATGGGTTAATGCGGCGGGCGCAGGCTGCACTTTTTCGGTCAACATTTTAAGCAGCGGCCGCACCACCATCAAAAAAATTAAGAGCATGGCCACCCCTAATCCTAAATTTTTCAGCAAGGGCATAAACCACGCCTGCGCCCACAGCGGGGTGCTGACTTTCTCGATTTTTTGCTCAACAAACGGGATGCTGGCCAGCGTCAATTTATCGCCACGCTGTTCATTTAAACCCACCGCTTGCGCTACCAGCTCTTTGATGCGCGCGGTTTCGGCTTCTGTCATCGGCTCGGGGGTGACTTTACCGTCTTTATCGGTGATTGTTTTTTCATCCAGCAACACCGCCACATTCAGCTTATCGACCGCGCCACTGGCGTATTGCGTATGACGAATTTCCTTATCGACATTGTAATTACGCGTTTCATTTTTTTGCGTGCTGATCGGCGTTTGCACAATTTGTTGATACTGCGGCACCGTTAAATTACCTGGAGGTTGCAGGCCGCCTGCGGTTTGTGGGGTTACCGTACCGCCACCGGGCGGTTGATTGCTTAATGCGCCGGGCACCCCGCCATTAATGCCTTGATCGCCCAAAGCACGGGTGGTGTCTTGGGTTTGCTCGCTCAAAACCACGCCTGTTTTAGGGCCATAATTTTCACTGGTGCCTTCTTGGCGTGAAAAATCAATATTGGCCGACACTTGCGCCCGCACGCGATCAGCCCCGACCACTGGCGTTAATAAGGCTTCGATTTGGCGGGCATACGCGCGCTCAACCCGCTGGCGATAGGCAAATTGCTTGTCGGTTAAGCCCATGCCATTGGCATCGTCAGAATTTTGACTCAAAAGCTCGCCGCGCTGATCAATCACGCTCACGTTCGCGGTTTTCATGCCCGCGACGCTAGATGCCACCAAATGCACAATCGCCCGAACTTGTTCTGCACTCAAACTTTGCCCCGGTGATAGCTCCACCACCACCGAGGCGGTGGGCTGCTGTTGTTCTCGCACAAAAACCGATTGCTTAGGCGTGGCCAAATGCACCCGCGCGGCTGAAACGCCTTGAATAGTTTCAATCGAGCGCGCCAGCTCAATTTCAATGGCATGTTGATAGCGCGCCTGCTCCACAAACTGGCTGGTGCCAAGCGATTGATCTTTATTGAGCATTTCAAGCCCGACGCCATCACCCGCCGGCAAACCTTGGGCAGCTAAGGTCATGCGAATGGCGGGCAGCTGGCTTGGATCAACCAACAGCGCGCCGCTGGGGCTTATTTGATACGTCTGCTTGGCTGTTTTTAAAGCCTCCACCACGGCGGCAGATTCTTTCGGCCCCAAATTGGTATAAAGCGGCACTAAGCTCGGCTTTTGCCCCCACAAAAAAAACCCCACCATAAAGGCCACCGTGGCGGCCAGCGCCACCAAAATTAAAAGCTGGCGAAAGCTGGTGGACTGGGTAATGCCATCCATTTGCTGCACCCAGCTTGGGGCTGGGTCTGAGGGTATGGGGGTTGGGCTTAATACGCCGGGACTCATTGAATTTTGCGCCATGATTTTTTATCTCGATGCTTAGATGGGCATGTTCAAAACGTCTTGATACGCCTGTACCAAGCGGTTGCGCACTTGCAAGGTGGCATTAAACCCAAGCGAGGCTTTTTGGCCGGCCAGCATCACTTGGGTTAAATCCACGCCCGGATCACCCAGTTCAAAGCGGGTTTTAAGGTTCGATGAGGTTTGCTGCAAGTCGTTTACCTGCCCGATAGCGCGGGTGAGTAGTGAGGAAAACGAATCGCCCGCCGCCGCAGGCACCTCAGTCGGTGCGGCCATGCGCGCTTGAGCATCGGCACGCATTACCCGCATTTGCGATAAAATTTGATCAACAGACATACCGTTACTCATCTTGCCCCCTGCGCTTTTTGGCTAATACCATCCCGAAGGATCGCTTACTGGGAGAGCATTAAGCAGGGTTTGTGCCAATCACGATATTTAGGCAGTCACATCGGCCTCATCGGCGCGCGCTTGGATCTGATACTTGCGGAGTTTTTCGACCAGCGTTGTGCGCCGAACCCCCAACTGGCGCGCCGCTTGCGCCACCACCCCTTGATGCTGGGTTAAAGCGTGCTCAATCCAGGCTTGCTCGATGGCTTCAAGCAAGGCTTTTAAATCAAAACCCGATTCCGGCAATTGGCAAACGCAGTGCTCTAGCGCCAATACATCGGTCGGCAAATGCCATGCGGCGGCTAAATCGCGGGCGGCGGGCGGCGCTAAGAGGCCGGCGGCGAACATCTCGCGCGGATCCACATCCGCCTCATCCAACACCTGGGCGTGCACGGGTGCAGGCTCGGGTGCGAGCCCGGGTGCAAGCAAAGGCTCGGCGGGTATGTCGCACGGGGCGGGCATCGGGGTTGCAGGCGCGGGGGGCAGCCAATCGGCAGGCAACTGGCTGCGCAATTTTTCAGGCAATTGCGGTATATCAACGGGTTGCGCGGGATACAAAATGCCTAAACGCTCAATCATATTGCCCAATTCACGCACATTACCCGGCCAAGGCAGCACCGCTAACGCCGCCATAGCCGCCTCAGTGAGCTTCGCCACGGGGCGGCCTTCACGCATAAACCGTTGCCCCAAAGCTTCGATAATGAGGGGAATATCGGTGCGCACCGCCCGCAAGGGCAAGGTTTCCAGCGGAAACACGTGCAGCCGATAATATAAATCTTGCCGAAAACTGCCCTCGGTAATCCGCGTTTCCAAATCGCGATGGGTGGCCGCAATAATCCGCACATCGGCGTTTAAGGTTTGCCGCCCACCCACCCGCTCAAAGCTGCGCTCTTGCAGCACACGCAAAATTTTTACCTGCATGGGCAAGGGCATATCACCAATTTCATCCAGAAATAAGGTGCCGCCCTCGGCTAATTCAAAGCGCCCTGGGCGGGCACTAATCGCCCCGGTAAACGCGCCTTTTTCATGGCCGAATAATTCCGATTCCAATAAATCGGCCGGAATCGCACCGCAATTAATCGGCACAAAGGGCTTTGCCGCGCGGTGCGATAGGCGATGAATCATGCGCGCCACCACCTCTTTGCCCGTGCCCGATTCGCCCAAAATAAGCACCGTGGCATCGGTGGGCGCCACCTGCTCGATGTGCGCCCGCAGCGCATTCATGCCCGGGCTCTCCCCCACCAAACCTTGGCCGGCAGAAATTAACTGCGCGCCGCGCCAGCGGCTCAGCAAACGATTCACCACCGAGTGCAAACCCGACAACGTGCAGGGCCAATTTCGTGCAGGGCCAATTTAAGGTCGCAAACGGTGCCAGTGGCAACCCCAGCCACCGCGCGCCATCGGGATCGATCACCACCCAGGGATACGGCTGATAAGCGGCATCATTCAAGTGGCCAGCACACCCAGAGCCCCCGCAAAAACCCGCAATAATCGGCCGATCATCCCGCTCATCGGGCAGTGCTGCCAGCATCACCGCCTCAACGCCCAGCAACCCGAACCAGTCGGTTAAATCAGCCGCCATCGGCGCTGGCACATCTAAAACAACCCGCAGTTTAAGATCAGACATCGTGCATCACTCACAAACCAAAAAGGGAAACGCCCAAACCCCCTGCGCGAGAAACTTACCTCAACACCGGCCGGTTTTGAACATAAAACCTAACCCTAACGGCCGCCGCTCAAGCTGTCAAAATTTTGTCAGCAGAAATTGCAACCTCAGCGATGGGTTCAGCCTACCGATTCCCATTAAAGTGCCCTATTCTGTTAACCCAACCGCCGTTAGGCCTTGGGGAACCTCAAAAAACACCCCCTCAGGTTTGAACCACCCGCACAGGAAGCCCGCGCCATGCAGATTGACCGCGCACTCACCGCCATCACAACCCAGCTACACGGCGTGCCACTCAAAACAGGCCAAACCCTCGCCGCCATCGTGCTCAAAGCGGATGCCGCCACCGGCAAAGCCTTGCTCTCACTGGCGGGCGGGCAAGTCGCCGTGCAAACCAACCAAGCGCTCACCGCCGGCAGCGCCATTCATCTCACCGTTAAAGAGGCAGGCCCGCCGCTTGTGTTAACCCTCGCCCAACAAACACCCGGCCAAACACCGCCTCAAACCACAAGCCAAGCGCCCGCACAGAGCGCCATGCGGCTTAACCCGCCGAGCAATCAAACCCTGGTGCAAACCTTATCCACCCAATTACTCAAGCAACTGGGCACAAGCCCAACCGCATCAGCACCCAACGCCGCCTCAGCCGAACCCAGCAATAGCCCCGCATCCGCCAGCGGCTTAGCCCTTGCCCTGCTCCCCCAACTACGCGCGGCGTTAACCTCGATTGATGCCCTGCTATCGCCCAATATAAAAGCCAGCGCCGAACCCACCCCTCCGCGCGGCTCATTAACCGGCGAGCAAAAACCAGGTCAAGAAAAACCAGGTCAAGAAAACCTAGGCAAAGAATTAGCCCGCTTAGTCACCACCTTAAGCCTGCCCACCGCATTTCCCGCTACGACGGGCGCCCCGCTGCCGCCCAATCTTAAAGACGAGCTGAAACGCGCCGCGCAACAACTCAAGCAAGCCGCCGCACTCGACACCCTTAAAAATATGCAGCCCAAAGCGCAAACCGAACCAACCACCCGCAGCCAGCCCCTACCCAACGAGGCCAGCGCAAGCCCACCCAACGCGAGCAATGCCAACCTACAAGCCACGCTCGATCAATGGCTCAACCGGATTGATGTAAGCCAGCTGCGCACCGCCCTGCAACAACTGCAAGGCCAACCCGCCTGGATGATTGACGTGCCTATTTTGCTGCACGGCCAGCCGCAGCGGCTACAACTGGCCATCCATGAAGACAACACCCAACCCACCGACAAATCCAAGCAAAGCGCATGGCAGCTCGATTTCGCCCTGAATCTTCCCACACTCGGCGCGCTACACGGCAGCTTGCGCCTAGAGCAAACCCAGCAAAACCCAAACGACTTAACCGTGCGCCTCTATGCCGAAAACCCCCAAGCACAAACCGAGCTCACAGCCCAAATCTTTGATCTGGCCGAGCATCTGCGCGCCGCCAACCTAAGCCCCCGTGAGCTGGCTATCTACCTAGGCCCGCCACCTGCCGCCGTGACACAACGCCTGCAACCCAACCCCGCCCGATTAAGCGAGCACCACTTTGAGGCGCGGGTATAAGCATGCGTAAAAATCAACCCCAATCACCCAAACACCCCGGCCAAATTACCCGAGCCGTGGCGCTCAAATATGAAGGCACCGACCTGCCCACTGTCGTGGCCACGGGCCAAAACCTCATCGCGCAAGAAATAGCCCGCCGCGCCGACGCCGCCCAAATCCCACTGATTGAAGACCCAAAGCTCGCCCAAGCCCTCGCCCAGCTCGACATCGGCGCCCACATTCCCGAAGCCCTATTTCGCGCCGTGGCCGAAGTACTCAGTTATGCACTGTATGTGAGCGGCAAGCACGAAGAGGTACTCAAACGCGCCGAGCAATCGCGCACCCGATCAGGCAATTTCGACGGGGGCGCTTGATGCCCTTCGATCACATGCTTCCTTTTTCACATGCTTCCTTTTTCAAAGCGCGGCACATCGCTGAAAACCGAGAATACCCAGTGACTCTGAGCGCGCCTCAATCTAAGCAAGCGGGGGAAGATTCAATAAAGAACCGGCATAACAAGGCGTTACAGCACCATGCGTCATCGAAAGATGGGGAAAACAGTTAACTTGCACTAACGAAAAGTTAAGCAAAGCTTCAGGATAACGAGAAAATTCGCATAAAAATGGGCTGGGGATCGCATCACGCCGACTAAAAACCCCCGCCATGAGGTGGGATGCCTTGATTTTGGCACCCCAGCGCCATGCGCGCTTACAACACCTCGGCGGCGTGCTCTGCCAGGCGGGAGCGCTCGCCCCGAGCGAGGGTGATGTGCGCGCCGTGCGGCCAGCCTTTAAACCGATCGACCACGAAGGTTAAGCCCGATGTGGTTTCGGTTAAATAAGGCGTATCAATTTGCGCCACGTTGCCCAAGCACACCATTTTGGTACCCGGCCCTGCGCGCGTGATTAGGGTGCGCATTTGTTTGGCGGTTAAGTTTTGTGCCTCGTCGATAATCACGAACTTATTTTGGAATGTTCGGCCGCGCATAAAGTTGAGTGAGCGGATTTTTATGCGCGAACGCAATAAATCGTTGGTGGCCGCCCGCTCCCAGCCGCCGCCACTGCTGGCATCGGTTTTGGCCAAAACCTCTAGGTTATCCATCAATGCGCCCATCCAAGGCGTCATTTTTTCTTCTTCTGTGCCGGGCAAAAAGCCAATATCTTCACCCACGGGGATGGTAACGCGCGTCATGATGATTTCAGAGTAGCGATTTTTCTCGAGCGTGAGCGCCAAAGCCGCCGCCAAAGTGATTAAGGTTTTGCCTGTGCCGGCTTGGCCAAGCAGGGTGACAAAATCCACATCTGGGTCCATGAGGTGATTAAGCGCAAAGCTCTGCTCCCGATTGCGGGCGTTAATCCCCCACACGGATTGCCGTTCATGCTGAAAATTAATGGCACTTTCCACGACGGCAGAACCATCGGCGTCAATCTCACGCACGATGCCGGAGAACGGCGTGGCGCCTTCAATATAAACGCACAAATTTACATACCAATCCGCCGTTTGTGGCCCGCGCACCCGATAAAACGCCCGGCCTTCTTCCTGCCACGATTCCAGTGCTTTGCCGTGGCTTTCCCAAAAATCGGCCGCCAAAGGCACAATGCCGCTATGCAGCAGCGATACATCATCGAGCACCTGATCGTTGTGATAATCCTCGGCTTTGAGGCCGAGTGCCGTGGCTTTGATGCGCAAGTTGATGTCTTTAGACACCAAAATAACATCCCGATCCACCACGCGGTGGCGCAAGGCGAGCGTTACCGCCAAAATTTGATTATCGGGCCGCCCGCCGGGCATGCCGGCAGGCAAATCGTAGGTTTCAATTTCGGTTTGCAGATACAAGCGCCCGGCCACGCCCGCCCGCTCATTATTTTTTGATAACAACGGGCTTTGAATCGGCAAGCCCTGATTAATATTGGCTAAATCCGCATCTTGCAATAAATCATCCAAAAACCGGCTAACTTGGCGCACATTCCGCGCTGTTTCTGTGGTGCCTTTTTTGCCGTTATCCAGCTCCTCAATCACAACCATGGGCAGATAAATATCGTGCTCCATAAATCGAAAAATTGATGTCGGATCGTGCATTAATACGTTGGTATCCAGCACAAACAGGCATTGTTTTTGGCGGGTGTTGTTAATCATTAAACGCTAAGCCTCCTAGGCAACGGGGAATTTACCTTCAACCTCAACTCATAAAACTCATTGGTTGGCGGCGTGAATTGCCGCAAGCACCGCCTCGGCATGCCCATCAACCTTTACTTTGCGCCACGCGGCCTGCAAAACCCCATTGGGGCCAATTAAAAATGTACTGCGCTCAATGCCTTCGAACGTTTTGCCATACATCGTCTTGGTGCGCATTACATCAAACACGCGGCTCACCGATTGCTCGGTATCCGCTATTAACGGGAAACTTAAGCTGTGCTTGGCGCAAAATTTGGCATGGCTTGCGGCAGGATCATTCGATACGCCGACCACCACCGCGTTCGCCTCAAAAAATTGGGGTAACAGCCGCTCAAAATCCAGCGCTTCGGTCGTGCACCCCGGTGTGTTGTCGCGGGGATAAAAATACAGAACCAACCATTGCCCCAAATAGGTTTGCTCATCAATAAAAAGCCCTGCCGCAGTTTCTCCACGGAAGGGCTTTATCACTTCGTTCAGCGTCAGTTGCGGCATTAAGCCACTCCTTGTGGGTTAAGGGTAAGAATTAAAGTTAAAACGTGCGCTCCGGCTCTATCGCCGCATCTAAATTCAAGGTATCGCATAAATCAAAAAAATCGGACTTAAACTGCCCCAAATGGCAGCGCGCGGGGAGCTCAACCTGCGCCCGCAGCTGAATTAAACGCTCGCTACTGCGGGCGGGGCGATACGCTCGGGTTGAAATATCGCGCAAAATCACCTCTTGTTTGGCACAAAACCGCGTAATTGCCGCCAGCATATCCGCTGATTCAAGGCCAATTGCATCTAAAATATAGGGCAATACCGGCTCGCGCTCGGCCACGGTTTTCTCATGCTGCACCTGAATTTCAAGCGCTTGGCTGCGCGCAAATTCACGCAAAACCGATTCAACCCGCGTGACGCGATCCCAGTTGCCGGCAATCCGCAAGGCGAAAACAACGCGCTGCTCAAACGACATTAAATGGCTATCGAGCGCGCGGCACTGCTGCTGCTGGATTAACCCTAATAAATCAGCTAATTGAGATGCACTGAGCTGGCCAAATAAATTGACGATCAACTGGGTTTGCATCATGGCATGGGGTTTGGTTAGATTTGATGACATGCGCTTGATTCTAGCAGCCACACAGAATTAAGGCACGGCTGATTACAGGGCTGAAAATTTAAGTGAATTTGGTTCATAAGCAGTTCACTATATTAAGGATGTTTATTCTTGATGAACTAAATCAGTTTGTCAGAGTTTGCTAATACAGTAACAATGCGTTGGCTAATAGTTAGAAACAACACGGGGTGAGTCTAATGCGTAATTTATTGAAGGCATCGGTATTGGGTGTCGCAATTTTATCTTTGTCTGGTTGCGGTTTTTTGTCGATCAAAGACAAGCTGGATCCACAGGCGATGGATGTGTACAGCGGCATGTATGACCGCTTTGTCAGCAGCGGCGGCGATTTAGGTGCCGCAACCGTTTGGCGCATGGAAGTGGATAAAGGTTTAACACCGGATGACATCAAAACCAGCATTGCATCGGCCTCGGTTGGCACCGGCTTAAAAGACGTAGGCGAAATGCCTTTATCTAAGCAATTAGAGCTTGAAACCGGCAAACCCCAGCGCTATTTGATGATTTATCAATATTGCAGCCCGTCAATCGCGCGCCAAGCCACCGATTGGAGCCCCTACTTTGCAGCCTATCTGCCTTGCCGCATTGCGGTCGTTGAAGATAAAGAAGGCCGTTACTGGTTGTATGGCCTGAATATGGATATGTTCGTGCATGGCGGCAAAGAGTTCCCAGAACCCTTCAAAACCAATGCGCAGCACGTTCGTGACTCCATGTACAAAATGATGGAAGCCGGCGCCCACGGCGGGTTCTAATAAAAGCCTTACCTCACCCCGCTTTTTGGCTGGGTGCGTTGAGATAAAAATAAAAACCTCGGCAATGCCGGGGTTTTTTATTTAGGAAAATTCAATTCCAAGCCATCTTCAGAGGCGCTCTGGCATAAAAAAACCGCTCATAAAGAGCGGTTTTTTCAACTAAATCAGCAAAATTAGCTAGGGGTATTGTTCTTTTGAATCACTTCTAAATCCAGCATCGGTGAGCTGTTGTGGCAATAATCGCGGGAGAATTCCAGCAAGTCTTCCATGGCCGGCAAACGGAATTTATGCCGCTGGCGCACAAACGAAAAATCACGGAACAACCGGGGCTTTAAAGGAACGGCTTTGAGCAGCCCCAACTTAAGCTCTTTGGTAATGCCTGATGAGGACACAATCGATAAGCCCATACCCGCCTGCACGGCGCCTTTAATGGCCTCAGGGCTACCAAGCTCCATGCACACTTCCCAGCCTTCAGAGAAACCGTGATCAATCATATAATTGAGCACCATTTCACGCGTGCCCGAACCTTCTTCACGGCAAATAAAATCGTACGACATCAGCTGCTCGATCGACAAAGCCTCGGCACTCGCCAACGCATGATCGGGCGGCATAATCACCACCAGTTCATCACGGCGGCAGGTTTCAACCAGCAAGTTTTTGTTGCTGATGGTGCCTTCCACAATGGCCAGATCAACCACGTTGTGCTCAACCATAGCCACAACCGATTCGGTGTTGCCGACTTTTAAGCGAATGGCTAAATCGCGGTGCTTAACCCGGAATTTACCCAGCAAAGCGGGCAGCATATTTTCCGCGATAGTCATGCTGGCGCCCACATTGAGTGAACCACCGACTTCACCGGTCATTTCCTTAACGCGACGATCCATTTCATCGTATAACTCGAACATGCGCTCGGAAATTTCATAAACCACATGCCCCACATCCGTCAATGTGACGCGATTGTGTGTGCGATCAAACAAGCGGGTATCAAAATGCTCCTCTAACTGGCGCACTTGAAAAGTGACCGCGGGCTGAGTCATGTGCAGGGCTTCGGCAGCCTTAGTGAAACTCAGTAAGCGCGCTACGGTGTTAAACACCTTGAGACGTCGATCAGCCATACGAAAATCACCCTATTCGTTATCAATCCAGATAGTGTATCAAGCCTATTTATCATTTGCGACAAACCCAGCGCAAATAGACAAACCAAGCACCGCAGTGGGCCTATCCAAGCAGTTGAAGAATTGGCATAAATCGTTATGCTTATCGTCTCAAATATCACAGGGACAAGAGATCATGCAAAGCCTAAGGAAAATCGCGCTATTGTCATTAATTGGTGCAGGCTGCGTGCTTGCATCAACAGCCAGCCATGCCGAAGATGCCACCCGCATATATAAATGGGTCGATAAAAAAGGCGAAACGCATTTCAGCCAAATTCCGCCCACGCAAGGTGAGGCGCAACAAATTAATCCCGATTTTGCAACGCCTGGCGCACCCGCACCTAAAGCGCCCGAAGGCGAGAGCCAAGACGCCGCCCCAGACCATCCTAACGAGCCGCTCGCACCCAACGCGCCCATTACCGTCGTTAATAAAAAAGAGGCCGAAAAAGCCTGCCAGGCGGCACAAGAGCAAATAAAAACCCTACAAAATTCGCAAAATCAGCTCATGACGCAAGAGGCCGATGGCAAATATCGGGCATTAACCCCGCAAGAAATTGCGGGTCGCGTAAAACAGGCGCAAGAAGTGGCCGATAAAGCCTGCGTAAAATAACACCCACGCCGTTTGCGCTACAAAATTCTGCCCACGCACCGCCCACAAACACGGTAATCGTGTCAAAATATTGCCCTATTTGCGCCTACTTATTCGTCGCGCCGTCATTGAGGCGCGTTTTGGCTTCATCCCCTTGACCTAAATTTTTGGAACGCCCATGCGCACCTCGCTATTTCCGCTCAGCACGTTAAAAGAAACCCCCACCGAAGCCGAAATCATCAGCCATCAACTCATGCTGCGCGCGGGGATGATTCGCCGCCTCGCCTCTGGGCTATACACCTGGACGCCGCTGGGCTTGCGCGTGCTCCGCAAAGTCGAGGCGGTCGTGCGGGAGGAAATGGACGCCATCGGCGCGCTGGAAATGCTGATGCCCGCCATTCAACCCGCCGAACTGTGGCAAGAATCTGGCCGCTGGCAAAAATACGGCCCCGAGTTATTGCGCGTCAAGGATCGCCACAGCCGCGAGTTTTGCGTTGGCCCCACGCATGAAGAGGTAATTACCGATTACACCCGCCGCGAACTCAAAAGCTACCGCCAGCTGCCCCTGTGCTACTACCAAGTGCAAACCAAATTCCGCGACGAGATTCGCCCGCGCTTTGGCGTGATGCGCGCGCGCGAGTTCATCATGAAAGATGCCTACTCCTTCCACGCCGATGTCGAATCGCTCAAAGCGACCTATCAGGCCATGTTTGATGCCTATTGCCGCATTTTCACCCGTTTGGGGCTTAAATTCCGTGCCGTTGAAGCAGACACCGGCTCCATTGGTGGCAATGGCTCGCATGAATTTCATGTGCTGGCCGATTCGGGCGAAGACGCCATCGCCTACGCCACCCACGGCGATTACGCGGCGAATGTCGAAATGGCGCCCACGTATCCCGCCAGCCAGCCCCGCCCAGCACCCAGTGCACCGATGACGCGCATTGCCACCCCCGAGGCCAAAACCATCGAGGAAGTGGCTCACTTTCTGAACCTACCCGCCCACCGCGTGCTCAAAACCCTGCTTGTGCGCGGGCGATCAGCGCCTGCCGTGGCCGTTGTGCTGCGTGGCGATCACGAATTAAATGATATTAAAGCAGCAAAACATCCGCTTATTGCCGACCCATTTGAATTAATCCCACCCGCTGAGGCGCTCGCCCTCACCGGTGCCAATGTCGGCTCCATCGGCCCCTTGGGTTTGAACATCCCCGTCATTGTCGATTTCGCCGCCGCCGATTGCGCTGATTTTGTGTGCGGTGCAAATGAAGAGGGCTGGCATCTCACCCAAGTAAACTGGGATCGGGATGTACCGCTGGGCGAAACCGCGGATTTGCGCAACGCCATCGCAGGCGACCCCGCCCCGAACGGCATGGGCACGCTCGCCATCGCGCGCGGCATTGAGGTGGGGCATGTATTCCAGCTAGGCACCACCTACAGCGCCGCCCTGCACTGCGAGTTTTTAGATGAGCAAGGCAAACCCGCCACCGCCATCATGGGTTGTTATGGCATTGGCGTATCACGCATCGTCGCCGCCGCTATCGAACAAAATCACGATGCCAACGGCATTGTGTGGCCCGTGCCCCTTGCGCCTTTTGCCATCGCCATTGTGCCCATCAACGGTCATCGCGCCCCCGCTGTGCAAGCCGAAGCAGAGCGGCTAGAAGCCGAACTCACCCGTTTGGGCTTTAGCGTATTGCTGGATGATCGCGGCCTGCGCCCCGGTGTCGCGTTCGCAGATATGGAGCTGATCGGCATTCCACTGCGCATCGTGATTAGCGAGCGCGGCTTGGCAGCAGGCGAATATGAAACCCGCCTACGCTGGGAAAGTGAAAATCAAAACATCGCGGCCAGCAATTTACTCGCGTGGGTGCAAAGCCAATTAGTCGAGTAGCGGCGGCGGGTTGCCTATTGATCCGGCCAGTTTTATCCGTGATTGCCTGCGAAGTTGCCCTGCGCGCCCTTGAGCCCATCGGTGGGCAGGGCGCATCCAATCAGCTCATAGATTATTCATGCCGAATCAATAACCTGTTATTTTAAAATTAAATTATCCAAATGCACTGGGGTGTTTTTTTGCACCGCCCGAAGCACGCGACTGCCGATAACGATATCCAAAAACTTTGGCGCGGCACCAAAGCCGGGGCGCACGCTGCGCACTGCCGCCTCGGTAATTTCATCCCCTGCGTTTAAATCCTGCACGAAGTAGAGCGAACGGCGAAATTGTACATTCCCCTGCTCGCTCGATTTTCTCCCGTAATCAATTTGCCCCAAAGCGTGCCACGCCGTTTTGGTATCTCGGCACAGCGCGGCAAGTTCGGCGGGTTCCAAAGAAAAACTATCATCCGGGCCGCCGCCTGCGCGATCCAGCGTGACGTGTTTTTCTATGATTGAGGCGCCCAGCACCACGCTGGCAATGGCCGTGGTGTTATCGAGCGTATGGTCGGATAATCCCACGGGGCAACCGAATCGCTCGATCATGTCGGGAATTGTCGCCAAATTGTAATCCGCAGCCGGCGCGGGGTAGCCGCTCACGCAATGCAGCAAAGCCAGCTCAATGCAGCCCCCGTCGCGCGCGGCAGCCACCGCCTCAGCAATTTCATCGGCATCGGCCATACCGGTGGAAATAATCATGGGCTTGCCCGTGGCGGCTACATAACGAATCAAGGGTAAATCCACCGCTTCAAACGAGGCGATTTTGTACGCGGGTGTATTTAAATCCTCTAGTAAATCGACCGCCGTGCGATCAAACGGTGAGCTAAAAATTGTGATCCCAACTTGGCGCGCATGTTCAAACAGCGGCTTGTGCCAATCCCAAGGCATGTGCGCCTGCTCATACAGCGCATACAAACTGCGCCCATCCCACAAGCCCCCGTGGATTTGAAAATCGGGTGCATCGCTATTCAACGTAATGGTATCGGGGCGATAGGTTTGTAATTTAACCGCATCAGCGCCGGCCTGCTTGGCCCGATCAATAATGCGCATGGCCGTTTGTAAGCTGCCATTATGATTGGCGGATAGCTCGGCTATGATATAGGCGGGTTGATCTTTGCTAATGAGTCGCCCATCGATTGAAAAAGGTGGAACATTCATTTCTAACTCCGCTTGATTCTTTCAATTTTCCCCAGCAGAGGGTTTCTATTTTGGAGCCACTCATCCTCTAGAACCCCCAAACGATAAACCTCTACGAATGCGCCATCCACGAGATGATGCGATCTAAAAACCCCTTCCACAGTAAAACCAAACTTCTGATGAAGCTTTATAACGCCCGTATTAAATGCAAAAACTTCGCATGACAGTTTGTGTAAATTCAACTGATCAAATGCATAATCAAGCGCGAGCAACTCCATAAATGAGCCAACACCTCGGGGGGCGTCGGGAGAGGCATAAAAGGCCCAAAAAGCATGCCGATTGTCTAAGTCGATATTATTAAAAGCAACGATACCTAGCGGTTTGCCCGCTTTTTCATACATGAGATAATTTTGATCCGATTGATTTCTAAGACGCTCCCACCACGCTAGGTGCTCGTCCATTGATATTTCATGACGGGTATACATATTTAAACGAACACTAGGGGCATTGCGCCAACTCAACATCAGCGCCAGTTCAGAATCTTCAATGCGCCTTAATCTACCGAAATCATTCATAAGCCTTCCCTGAAAATTATCAAAAACATGAAGTTAAACGCACCATCGAAGTAATGGCGATCAACTAAAGCAAATCAATACGGATGGTTGCGCCAGCCTAAAATCATTTCAAGATCAAGCTCTTGCATTATGCGAAGGCGATCAACCGGCGTGCTCACACCAACACCCCCATCGCACGCGCCACCCGCGCAGCGCCCAAACCATCCGTCAGCGCAGCCGCGCGGGCACTCATGGCGGATAAATTGGCCTCGACGTCAGCGAACAAGCGGGGCAGCTCTTTTGCAATCGCATCAGGATGAGGGATTACCCGCGCCGCGCCGGCCTGTTCAAAGGCAAAACCGCCGACTATTTGGTTATCGGCCAAAATCACCAGAATACTCGGCAAACCTAAACAGCACCGCTCCCACGAGGTGCTGCCGGCGGCACCAATTGCGATATCACTCATCGCCATCAATTCTGCCATATTGGCGATATTCGTATGCACGCGGGTCGGCCATAGCATCTTGGCGGCTTGTGCGCGCACAGCCGCCAAGTGGGGGGCAACATCGCCCATCACCACATCAATTTCAACCTGCGCTGCCAGGGTGCAGGCGCTCAATGCAGCAAGAACAGCGCCGGTTGCATTGGGTAAATCTACCCCACCCATCGTAATTTGGATGCGCTGAATCTTGGGGTGCCGCGCTCGACGCTCTAAACTTTTTATGCGCCATAGCCGAAACTCTTCGCGCAACAGGGCGTAATTTGCGCCGAACAACCCTATATATTCACGCGAAATCCAAGGGGTGTAATCAGCCGCCACACGATTTAAGCTTGAGTCGAGCAGCAAGTCACCCGCGTGCGCGCGATCGGCCAAGTCATCGATGACAAGAATTTTTTGAGCGAAGCCGGCCACCGCCTGCTCCCAACGGGCGTCCAGCGCGTAGTGATCGACAATCAGCCAATCGGCTTCGCGCTTAGCCAAAACCGCGCTCGTTTGCTCAGCATCTTTGGCCCATGAACACGCCAGCCAACCGGCATGGGGGGGGTATGCTCCCTCTGCGGCATAAGGTGGCGCGCACATTGCCAACTCTTGCACGGCAAACCCTTGGGCTTGGATGCGCGCCATCAAATGCCCCGCATGGGCGCGGCAAATAAAGGTGCAACAAGCGCCCTGGGCGGTAAGCGCATGCGCCAAGGTTAAGCACCGCATGACATGACCGGTGCCAATCGCCAAGCTCGCATCGGTGCGAAACACCACCTGGACCGCCGCCGGCATTAGGCGCTCAATTCCGCTTGCATCGCGCTAAACAGCCATTCGGCGCGCGACCAGTCTTCATTCGTATCAATATCTTGCACGCGATGGCGCGGCAAAAATACCGCCGCCGAACCGTCAAAAATCGGTTTAGCCGCTAACCAAGCCGCCGCTTTGCCCCAATAAAACTGGCCGGCATCATGAAACGCTTCTTCTAAATCTTGCGAGCGGGTAGCAAATTGCTCCGGGTAAAACATCGCCATACGGCCATCGGGCATCCGTTTGAGGGCGCGCGCAATGGGGAAAGCGTAACTGGTGGCGGCAAAGGCGTAGGGCGCGCCTGTTTCGCACAGCACATCTAACCCGGTACGAATGTCGCCCGCACGCAAAAACGGCGCGGTGGCGTAAATGCAGCACACCTCCAGCGGCGGCTGATTTTGTTGCTCGAACCAATTAATCGCGTGGGCGATAACCGGAATAGTCGGCGTGTGGTCATCGGCCAATTCGATCGGCCGCATAAAGGGCACGCGGGCGCCATATTCAACAGCAACGGTAGCGATTTCATGATCATCGGTCGAAACAACCACCTCATCAAAGCAACCACTGTCGAGTGCGGCGGCAATAGACCACGCTATCATCGGCTTGCCATGAAACAGCTTAATGTTCTTGCGGGGAATGCGTTTGCTCCCACCGCGCGCGGGGATCACCGCGAGCCTCATATCAACACGGCCTTTAAGACGTCAACCACCCTATCTTGATCGGCATCCGTGAGCGCGGCGAACATCGGCAGGCTGATTGCCTCGGCATAATAGCGTTCGGCTTCGGGGTAATCGCCCGCTGCAAACCCCATTGCCATGTAATGCGGCTGGGTGTGAATGGGGATGTAATGCACATTCACACCTATGCCCGCCGCGCGCAGGGCATCAAACACCGCCGCGCGACTGGGGGCAATTTCGGTTAGTTTTAGGCGGATCACATAAAGATGCCAAGCCGAATTACCCCATTCATTTTGCTGGGGCACGGTGATCGGCAAATCCGCCAGCAACCTGTGATAGCGCGCCGCCAATGCCCGACGCCGCGCGATGAACGCATCCAAACGCTGCATTTGGCTCAAGCCCAACGCGGCTTGTAGTTCGGTCATGCGGTCATTGTATCCGAGAGCGATTTGCTGGTAATACCAAGCCCCATCGGGCGCGTGCGTCATTAATTTTGGATCACGCGTGATGCCATGGCTGCGATACAGCGCCATTTTTTCGGCCAAATCAGCCTGGTTGGTGAGCGCCATGCCCCCCTCTGCTGTGGTGATAATTTTCACGGGATGAAAGCTGAAAACGGTGATGTCGCTGTAGCGGCCGTTGCCGATCGGCGCATTGTGATATTGCCCACCAATCGCATGCGAGGCATCTTCAATAATGTGAAAGCCATAGCGCTGGCCAAGCGCGTGAATGGCCGCCATGTCGCAAGGCTGCCCCGCAAAATGCACCGGCACCACAATTTTAGGCAAGCGCCCTGCCCGTTCAGCTTCCTTCAATTTTTCGGCCAAGCGCTGGGGGCACAGGTTATAGGTTTTAGGGTCAATATCGACAAAATCGACCCGCGCGCCGCAATACAACCCACAATTGGCCGAAGCCACAAAGCTATTGGGCGAAGTCCAAAGCCAATCCCCCGCGCCCAAGTTTAACGCCATGCACGCAATATGCAGGGCAGACGTTGCACTGTTAACGGCCAACGCATGCGCCGCACCGCAGTATTCGGCCACGGCTTGCTCAAATTTCGGCACCACGGGCCCTTGGGTTAAAAAGTCTGACTGCAACACCGCCACCACCGCATCAATATCGGCTTGGTTAATGTCTTGGCGACCGTAGGGAATCATCAATCACACACCCGCACGAGTATTCATGGCAATAATGCCTGCCCCATCTAAAAACTCGGGGTTATTGCCCGAGTTGTAATCAAAGCCCGCAGGCACGGGCACGCCAGTTTCGCCGAGCTTATTGCGCAGAAAATCATTATTGCGGCCGGTAAAGGTAATGCTCGGTGTAATTACATAATGATCAGAAAATTCGAGCGTTAAATGCGCATCATCGGGTGGGCACATCACCTCGTGGAGTTTTTCGCCCGGGCGAATGCCGATAATTTTTTGCGGTAAATCGGGCGCCAGTGCGGCCGCTAAATCGGTAATGCGCACCGAGGGGATTTTAGGCACATAAATCTCTCCGCCGTGCATGCGGGCAAAGCCTTGTATCACCAAATCCACCCCTTCTTGCAGGGTGATCCAAAAGCGCGTCATATCGGGGTGCGTAATCGGCAAAAACTCAGCGCCTTGCGCAATTAATTTCTGGAAAAAGGGCACAACAGACCCTCGCGAGCCCACCACATTGCCGTACCGCACCACGGAAAATCGGGTGGGATGTCCTCCGGCCATATTGTTCGCCGCCACAAATAATTTATCGGAGGCAAGCTTGGTCGCGCCGTAGAGGTTAATGGGGTTCGCGGCCTTATCGGTTGAAAGCGCAATCACTTGCTGCACATCGTTCGCCAGCGCCGCATGAATCACGTTTTCCGCCCCGTGAATATTGGTTTTAATACATTCGGTGGGGTTGTATTCCGCCGCAGGCACTTGCTTTAGGGCGGCAGCGTGGATGACAAAATCCACACCCTGCATGGCTTGCGTCAAACGCTCGCGATCGCGCACATCGCCCAAAAAAAATCGGGTACGCGGATCAGTAAACACCTGCTGCATATCAAACTGCTTTAACTCATCGCGCGAAAAAATAATCACCCGGCGCGGGTTGTGGTGCGCAAGCAAGGCCGTCAGCATTTTTTGGCCGAACGATCCGGTGCCGCCGGTAATTAAAATCGATTTTCCTGTAAACATCGTCGCTCCTTTAATAGGTGCTCACCGAGGCGCGCTGGCACGGTGGTACACTTTTGCTCTGAACCTTCAAAAAAAGTACGTTATGGCTATCATCAAACAAAGCGCCGAGTTCACCCAGCCCCTTGCCGGTGAAGAAACCACTCAGCTCGTTCAAACCGCTGCGGGGGATTGGATTTTCCCTGAACTCAATGCGCTGCATTTTGCCATGGTACGCCCCACAGCCCAACCCAATAACACCCAAAGCACAAACCATGCCCTACAGGTGCTGGATGCGCATTTTCATCAGCATCTTCATAGCCAAGATCAGCTGTATATTTTAGTTGGCAGCGATTCTGGGCAACTCATTGCCTTTGTGCAATCAAAAAGCCCGCTGCCCCGGGGATCGCGCTGGTTATTTATCGAACCCGAACCGTACGCTGAGGTAGTACGGCAAACCCCAGCCATTGCCGCATTGCTGGATGATTATGTGCATCTGGCCACGCCAGAAACTTGGGAAGAAACCGCCAACCAACTGCTAATTAACGCTTATTTTCGCATTAATGGCGTGGTGTTTGAGCGTTCATTAGCCGCGCTCGATCACCCCACCGCCGCCTATTTAAGCCTGGTAGATGCGGTGGATGCAAAGCTCACCCAGCAGCGTTTTGCGGTGGTTTCCAACATGGGTAGCGAGCCGTTTATCACCGCGCAACTGGTTAACGCCGTTAACTTCTACCACGATTGCCGCACCATCAAAGGGCTATTTAAAGGCAAAAAAGCCTTAATTTTGGCCGGCGGCCCCTCGCTTGATGCGCAAATCGACTGGATCAAAGCCCATCGCCCCCAACTTTTTCTAATCGCCGTATCGCGAATTAGCGCCCGATTATTGGCGGTGGGTATTCAACCCGACCTCATCGCTACCGTGGATCCTTACCCCTTAAGCTTGACGGTTAGCCGTCAAATGTTTGACTTCGATCATCGCTGCATTTTAGTAGCCAGTAACCATGCCTATCCCGGCATTGTGAATCGATGGCCGCACCGGGTGCTTTATACCGATATGCTCCTGCCCTGGGTTGAATCCAAACCCGAAGAACACGAGGAATCATGGGTAGCGCTTAACTCCGAGCACAATTTAAGCTCGGCCGGCCCCACGGTCACACACACCTGCGTGGCTTTGGCGGCTTATCTCGGTTTTACCGAAATCGCCTTCGCCGGGCTGGATTTATGCCATGCACCCAATGGCCAAACGCATGCGAGCGGCAGCAGTGAAACCGCTGCGGGGCCATTGCTGGATTTTTCAGCGATTAAAGTCATAACCAACCTTGGAAACACGGCGTGGACGACCCCCGATTACTACGGCGGCATCGAAGCGATAGAACATTTAGCGCGAGCGCTCAAGCCCCAAGGGGTTCGGCTTATTAATCCATCGCCCGATGCGGTTGCCATGGAAGGGGTGGCGTTTACCCCACTTGCCGACCTTGATTGGCCACGCGAACCCTTTGATCGCTCGGCGTTAGATGCGGCGATTAAATCCCAGCCCGCCGACCATATCGCGCGCCTTGAGCGCCTTGAGCTTGCGTGCAGCACGATGGCAACCCAAGTAAAAACCGTGGAGGTGCTGGCGCAAATGGCCATGGAAGCGAATCGCGCTTTTTTTCATGGCGTAAATCCCGCGCGCCAAAAGCTGCATAAAAGGCGAATGCGCGCGATTGATCTCTTATTGCGCCGCGATTACCCCGCCGCCGAGATGCTGGTTAAGCAAATGGCAAAACGCGACATCCTCACCACCGATTTACCGCACGATTTTTTAGCACTCGATGCCCAGCAAGCCGAGCACTTAGGTTTACGGTTTTATGCCAGCTTAGTTAAAGCCACCCAAACACTGCACCCACTGTTCGAGCGCGTCGCTGACCGATTGCACACCCGCTTACTTGAACAAAAAAAATCGGTCAGCGTAGATGACCTGTTAGCCCGCTACATTCAACACAATGAGCCGGAGCGCGCCCTCTGGCTGCGCGTCAACTGGCACTTAGACCCGGCGGCGACCACGCAAGCCGATCAGATGTTCGAGCAAACGCTCGATCAACTCATTGCCTACGATATAAAAAGAAATCAAGAAAAGCGCGAACCCAAGGCGGGCTTGCGTTTGGCAGAAATGCATTTCTCACAGAAAAACCCACTGGCGCTTGAAACGCTGATTCACGCACTGGGCAGCCACCCAGATACCGCCTACGCCGCCCCATATCAGCACTATTTGCAAGGCTTGCAAGCCGAGTTAACCCAAGAGCCCGGGCAGGCGATGACCTATTACGAGCAGGTTATCACCACAGCAGAACCCACCCGAGATGCCCTTTTACTAGAACATTGCTTGCTGCGCGTATCCGCAATCAGCCTTGCAGCGGGTGAGGCCCTGCAAGCCAATCAAGCACTCGATACCGCCGCGCAACTCAACCCAAATTACTGGCGGCTCGCGGGGCATTTGGCCGAGTTACGCGGCGATATGCCGCATGCCATCGAAGCGCTGGCGCAGCATGTACAATTATTTCCGGGCGATGCCCCACGGATAAAGCAACTGGCTGAATTATTTAAAAAACTCGGTTCCATCGAAGGCATTAAGCAGTGTTTGAATTTGCTGCCCTTTTGCCCCGCCACCCAACGGGATGAATTGCACAACCACTTAAACCAGCTGCTAGAAAGCAGCTATTGATCCGGCCAGTTTTATCCGTGATTGCCCGCTAAGTCGTAGGGTGCGCCATGCGCACCATTTGGCCCATCGGTGCGCATGGCGCACCCTACGGTTGTCGTAGGGTGCGCCATGCGCACCATTTGGCCCATCGGTGCGCATGGCGCACCCTACGGTTTCATGGATTATTCGTGCCTAATCAATAGCATCTAGCCCAAACGTTCAATGCCAATATAGGCTTGTGCTGCGCGCGTTTGCGCTACATGGTGCTGAGATGATTCTGCAAGCATCTGTTGTTTTTGGGCAATGGCAGCGGCAATTTTTGCAAAGCGCTGCACCCATGCTTGGCGCATTAAAAAAAGCGCCGGATGATTTTCAACCTGATGCGAAAGAGCAAGATCGACAGTAAGCTCAATCGCGCGGCGTGCTTGTTCCATGCCCTTCAAAGCGGCATCGCTCGAGCCGCCCGCTTCATCTGCTAACCAGCGGTGCGCCTCTGCCTCTACCTGCTCGCCCAATTGCTCAAGCAACGCCATTCGTTCGCGCACCACAGGGGGTAACGCCGCAACCGGCTCAACGCCCATGGTGCTTAGGCAACAGCCGATTGAAGCCGCGAAGCTGACGCAACGACTCCAGGTGCCGCAGGCGCAATCGCTTCCCACGCCTCTTTAATTTGACGAATTAAACCATCCACCTCATCAAACCCGGCCAAATCTTGCCGCGCACTGGCATCCATCAAACGGCGCTCGCAATAATCGTAGAGCTCAAACAAACGCACCGATAATTCAGGGCTGGCGCTGTCATCAAGCCCGCCTTTCAAGCCGACTAAAATATTCATCGCGAACTGAACATTGCGGGCTTTCACATCAAACTGCCCCGCTTGAGTGGCAATTTTCGCTTTAGCCACATGCGTTAAAAACCCTTCAAACAGCATGGTCACCAACCGGTGCGGGCTGGCTTGCTCCACTTCAGCGGCTAAATCAATTTGGCGATAATTTTGTGCATAAGGATTGGCAGACATCGTAATGAACTCCGGTAACGTAAATGGCAGACCGCACCCAATACAACAGCGGTGCGGGAACTCATGCTTTTATTTATCGGCCAGCGCGCCGAAAACTTAAGTCGATTTAATTGAGTTTGGCCAAAAAACTCAAAGACGAGTTCATTTGTGAAACATAAGAATCCATCGCCGTAAACTGCGCCATTAAAGAGGTTTGATATTGCGTTAAACGCGCTTGCAATGCCGTTTGCTGCTGGGTTATTGATTTTAGCTGCGTATTAATACTTTGCGTGCGGCTATCAAACACTCCGCTAAATTGCAAATACGGGGTGAGCGCCGTATCAACTTTGGCCGCCAGCCCGTTGGTGGAATCGGTCAGCATGGTTTTAACGGCATTAGGATCGGTGGTTAAGGCCGATTGCAATTTGGTGGTATCAAGGGACATAACCCCTTTTGAATCCACTTGAAGCCCAATATCCGCCAAGTTTTGAATGCTGGTGCTGCCCGTGGTGAAATTATTACCCAGGAGCGAGCGCAGCGCCCGATTCGTACCATTGGCGGTAGCATCGCCCAGCAACGCGCCGGCTTGATTCGTTGCCGTATCGTAGGATGTTAAGCTGCCATAAGTTTGCTGATAGGCATTAAATTGCGTAACCAAATTTTGCAAGGCGGCGGTGACCGGGCTTGTATCGGTGCCGACTGTAACCGCCGTTGTTGCGCCAACTTGCGCTTGATTCAAATTGAGCGTTAAGCCGGTAATGGCCGAGGTTACGCTATTGCTACTGCTGGTAACCTGCATGCCATCAATTTTAATTATCGAATCTTGCGCGGCGCTAATTTGCGTCAAATTATTTGAAGCCAAGGCCGATAGGCCACTGGTATCGGTGTTGTTGCCATCCGAATCGGTGGCTGCAATGCTCACCGCATTGGCCGAACCCGTATTTAAAGCAGTCACAACCAGTTTTGAAACCGTACCGCCCGAACCATCATCCACATTAACAATAGAGGCTTGCACGCCCACATTGCCCGTTGCCGAATTAATGTTATCGCGGATATTGGTGAGGGTATCGGTTGCCGCCACATTCACTGAAAACGTAGAACCCCCCGTAGTGAAGGCCAGTGAACCTGAGCCCACCAGTGCCGTTGGCGAGGCAAACCCGACCGAAGCTTGTTTTTGCGCGGTCGCTAGTTGATCAACCTCCACTTGATAAGTGCCGAGCGAGGTACCCGGAATCGCAGCGGCCGTCAGCATCGCGGTATTGGCCACGCTCACCGTGCGCGAGCGGAACGTATCTAAATTTTGCAGCGCATCGGTTGCCGTTTGCACGCTGGCAAGCCCGCTTTTAAGCAGGCCAAGTGAAGATAGGGTTAAATTTAAGTTAGCCTGCCTGTTGGTAAGCAACTGCTGTTGCGGCGCGCCTTCCACACGCACCAATTGCGACACAATGCCTTGAATATCTAAGCCCGAACCTAACCCAGAAAACGAGATACCACTGGGTGAGGTGGTTGATGTGGTAGAAACTGTCGCAGACATGGCAACCTCCGTTAATCCGCGCCGGTACGCGAATCACTTAAAATAGTCCGTAAAAGCCGATTAGGTTTTCTCGGATAAAAGCAACCCTGCGGGCGGCTTGGTATCAAAATTTAACATTTCCTCCCGCATTTTCAGAATTTCTTCTGCGGGGAATTGCCGAATCACCTTTTGCGTGGTGGGGTCCACCACTTTAATCACCACCTGATTGAGCTTTTCATCGACCGAAAACTGCACCGAGGTCGGCGAGCCTTGCTGGCGTTTGATTAAATCCTCAAGCACTTGGTTCACCTGCGCTTTGGTGGGTTTAGCCGATTTTGCTAAATCGCCCGAAGCTGTGGGTGCATCGGGCAAAGCAGGCACGGCCTTTGGCGCTACCTCGGCGCTCAGTGCTTGTATCGCAGGCGCATTGGGCTTACCCACAGACGACAAAACACCCCCACCGATACCGGAAGGGATGTTTGCACTGACTACGGCTGGAATAACGCTCATCTTTTTATCCTCAATCTACCGCAACCCAGCACCCGTCGGCGCGTAACTGCGGTTTTTGAACGAATGACGCGGCGATCCTTTGCCGCGTTTTCGATTTTAAGCTTACCGCAATAAAGTCAATACCGCTTGGGGGGCTTGGTTGGCTTGCGTCAACATGGCATTACCCGCTTGCTGCAGAATTTGCGCTTTCGACAAGTTCGAGGTTTCGTGCGCAAAGTTAGTATCCAAAATCCGTGAACGGGCTTGCGATTGATTCACCACAAACGTATTTAAGTTATCGATAGTCACTTGAAAGCGGTTTTGAATCGCACCCAATTTGGCGCGGGTGGTATCCACCGAACCGATGGCTTTATCAATGATATTCATCGCGCTCAGAATGTTCGCATTCGTTGCAGTACCGCCAATTGAAACACCGGCAGCAAGAATTGATTTAATTCCGCCTGCACCGGTACTTGCAGTGGCTTGATTGGCAATTGAGAAGGTAATTTGGTTATCGGCGGTGGTGTTTGCGCCCACTTGGAACTTACCCGCAGAACCAGACAAGCTACCTGCCAACACAGACTTTTGGTTAAATTGGGTGTTGGTAATAATTCGAGTTAATTCAGATTTCAGCTGCTGAAACTCTGTATTCAAGTTATTTCGATCACTCGCGCTATTGGAACCGTTAGCCGCCTGCGTGGCTAAATCACGCATCCGCTGCATGGTACTGGTTAATGCGCCCATCGCGCCTTCAGCCGTTTGCGCTAAAGAAATTCCATCGTTGGCATTTTGCGCGGCTACGTTTGAGCCGTTAATTTGGCTGGTCATGCGATCGGTAATCGCCAAGCCGGCGGCGTCATCTTTGGCGCTGTTGATGCGCAAACCCGTAGACAAACGTTGCATGGCGGTTTGCATATTGTTGTCATTCATGCGCAAGGCATTTTGTGATTGTAATGAAAGAATATTGGTGTTGATGACGCTAGGCATGATATCGATCCTCAAATGAAGGGTTTTGCTTGGCAAAATGCCAATGAACTTGCTCTGTAATCACGTTATCGGTGGGCTTTGGCAAAACTTTAGGCATTTTTTAAAATATTTTTAGTGCCGACTCGTGTGTTTTAACTCACCTTTGCGTGTTATCGAACGCGCGAGTGAAAACTTGAGCGGCACCAAGCGGTCTGATTCAAAAGCCGCTTATTTATTTGTGACGCCCTTCTTTTGACATGACCCGTTCAAATGGATGCGGTATAACCACGGGTGCGCAGGGGCACGTTATTTTTCGGCTTGCGCGGTTTTTTTAACCTAAAGGAATAATTTCGACTATGAACACCACTATCTACACCCTAGAAATTACCCCCCGCCTGCCCGAGCGCATCAAGCGATTAGACGATTTAGCCAACAATTTGTATTACAGCTGGGCGCGCTCAATTCGCTATTTATTCAGCCGGATTGACCCTGTGTGCTGGCAATCAAGCGGCGATAACCCGCGTTTGTTTTTAAAGCGGGTGTCGCAGGCCAGTATTGACAAAACCCTAACCGACCCCGTGTTTTTAGCCGATTACGATGATGCCTGCCGGCATTTTGATGATTATTTGCTGCAACCGATGCCGCCAGAGCTGATGGAACGCATTCAGCCGGATGATCTGGTGGCGTATTTTTGTGCCGAATATGGCTTTCATGAGTCACTGCCTATTTACTCAGGCGGCTTGGGGATTTTGGCGGGCGATCACTGCAAGGCAGCATCGGATTTAGGCTTGCCGTTTGTGGCGGTGGGTTTGTTGTATCGCCAAGGATACTTTAAGCAAACCATTGATGCTCAAGGCAATCAAATCGCCTCGTATCAAGATATTGATTTCAATACCTTGCCCATTAGCCCCGCCACTGATGCGGCGGGCCACACGGTGCAAATCAGCCTAAATTTCCCCGGGCGCGTCGTTCAAGCGCAAGTGTGGCAGGTGCGCGTGGGCAAAATTGCGTTATTTTTATTAGATACCGACTTACCCAGCAATAGTGCCGCCGATCGCCAAATTACCTACCGGTTATATGGCGGTGATCGGCGCACGCGGATCGAGCAAGAAATCGTGCTCGGCATCGGCGGTGTGCGCGCACTGCGGGCGCTGGGGCTGGCACCAACGGCCTGGCACATTAACGAAGGCCATGCCGCATTTGGCGTGCTAGAGCGCCTGCGTGAGCACGTCGATACCGGCAAAGAGTGCGCCGTCGCGCTCGAGCTTGTGGCGTCATCCACCGTATTTACCACGCACACCCCCGTGCCGGCAGGGCACGATGTGTTCAGTGAAGAGCTCATCGATGAGTACTTTGGCACGCTGTGGCCGCAAATGCACCTCAGCCGAGAACACTTTTTAGCGCTGGGCAAAGCCCCCAATGAGCCAGGCTTTAATATGACCGCGTTGGCGATTCACGGCTCGCGCCAACACAATGGCGTTTCCCAAATTCATGGCACGGTGGCGGCGGATATGGCCAGCGGGTTTTGGCCTGAAATTCCCGCCCATGAAAACCCCATTACGCATGTGACTAACGGCGTGCATGTCGATACCTTTCTGGCGCGCGAGTTATCGCAGCTATTTAGTAGCCTGCACCGCGACTGGCGCTGGAACCTGCGTGAGGCAGCGTATTGGAAATTTGTCGATACCATTCCTAATGATCGGTTTTGGTCGGTTCGGGCGGCGATTAAAGCGGAGCTGATTGCCGATGTGCGTCGCCGCCTAACCACCCAACTCTCGGAAGATGGATTAAGCGACATCCGCGTTGAACGCACCCTACGGTATCTTGATCGCCCTGAATCGGATGTACTCATTGTGGGCTTTGCCCGTCGTTTTGCGACCTACAAGCGCGCCAATCTCTTGTTTCGTGATCGCGAACGCCTAACCCAGCTCTTGGCCGATGAAAACCGGCCAATTATTTTTATCTTTGCCGGCAAAGCCCACCCCGCCGATGAGCCGGGCAAAGCGCTCATTCGAGAAATTTGGCAATTATCCAACGAGCCCGCGTTTCATGGCCGCGTGTTGTTGCTGGAAGGCTACGATATGGCCTTGGCGCGCAAGCTCGTTAGCGGCTGCGATGTGTGGCTCAATAACCCCGAATACCCGCTTGAGGCCTCGGGCACCTCGGGCCAAAAAGCTGGCCTGAATGGCGCGCTCAATTTATCGGTGGCCGATGGCTGGTGGGGTGAGGGGTATCAACAAGAGGGTTCGCTCGCCAACGGGTGGTCCATCAAACCCTATAACCGCAGCTTTAATCACGACTACTGCGACTCAGAAGAGGCGAGCGATTTGCTCACCTTGCTTGAAACGGAAGTTAAACCCCTATTTTTTGAACGCGATGCCCACGGCCTGCCAAACCGCTGGATTCAAAACTCAAAAATGGCGATTCGCACGATACTGCCGCAATTTAATTCCGCCCGCATGGTGTGCGATTACATCACCCACCATTACCTGCTGGCGGCGCAATATGGCCGAAAACTCCGCGCGGATGATGGCGTTTTGGCCACCACGCTTGAGGATTTTAAAAACCGCGTCCGCGCGGCCTGGCCTGGGGTAAGTGGGGTGTTAATTAACGAGCCGCCCGCACAAATTCAAGGGGGCGAGGTGGTGCAATTTAATATTGAGGTAACACTCAATGGGCTAAACCCCGAAGAAATTGCCGTCGAATGCTTATTCGGCGCGCCGGATGCCCAAGGCACCTGGGTTACCGCCAAGCGGTACAGCAGCACCATCAGCGCACCGGCCTTGGCGCCCGCCACGCCACCCGCCACGCAAATTTATGGCTTTGCCATTACCGTATCTTTAGCGGGGTTGCAAAATTATCGCTTTCGCTTAGTGCCCTATCACACCGCCCAACTGCACCCCTATGAGTTAGGCTTAATGAAGTGGTTATAGCCACTCGGCAGGGACAAGCTTCTGGCGAAGGGGGCGGGCAACCCGCGCCCATCAATACCTAAATATCGGCGGGGCACCTCGAAAAACCGTTACGAGCACGTTCGAGTGCAAGGAGCCGCGCAGTGAGCAACGAGACATATCAAGTAGATAGGCGAGGCGCGAACGAGCACTTTCGAGGTGCCCGGCGGTTAATGGGGTGGCGTGCTGCCCCGTGGCCTCAGAGCCGAATAAAATAAGGCAGTATTGTCAAAATCAACCCTATCAATACGAGTGCCACCACGTTATTGATAAAAAAGGGATAAATAGACAACGCCAAGCCCACCACGAGCGGCACCACCGCGCGTTGCTGCTTGGCGTAAATTAAAAACCCGAGCCCGATTGAGCCGAACAATAAACCCCATAGCAATTGCGCTTGATCCATCGCCGCCCCTCCTTGAGGTGTCATTGTGGCCAAAGCTGTTGGGCAATTCTAAAACCCTTGGGTTCCCTTCATCCATTGGCTGCCCTTGGGCGTATGCGCGGTTAGCCGAACCCAGCGCTCTTGCGCGGCGCTTAGGGCGGAACCGGTTTCGGGCGAAAGCGATAAGGTTAAATCAGGCAAAGGCAACTCACCCGCGCCGCGCTCGGGCCATTCGATTAAAATTAAGGCCTGCTCAAACTCATCGCGCAGGCCTAAATCGTCCAGCTCTTCGGGGGCTGCCAAGCGATACAAATCTAAATGCAGCACCCGCCGGCCGGCAAACGCGGCGCTTAAATCATAGGGTTCAATTAATGTATAAGTGGGGCTTCGCACCGTGCCCTGCACCCCGAGCGCACGCAAAAACGCCCGCGCAAAGGTTGTTTTACCCGCACCCAACCCGCCTTCCAAAAAAAGCAACCCCGTGGCGGGCGCCGTGCGCGCCAAGGTTTGGGCAAGCCGCGCCACGGCCCACTCATCAAGCGCGCGGTAGTCACGCCGCATCATGGCGCGGTACCGATCAGGCCATAACAGGGCGCAGGCGCACTCGCCCCGTTGGCCAAGGCCCGAATAGCCGGCAACAAATCGGTTGCAGCAGCACCCCAAGCGCCAGATTCTGCCGCAACCTGCTCACCGGCAAGGGCATGCCAGCACACGGCACGCGTTAACACATCCCGCGCATCCAGCCCTGCGGCTACCCCAATAGCCAGCAAGCCGCCGATGACCCCCGCCAGCACATCGCCTGAACCGGCGGTGGCTAACGCGGGGCTACCGCGCCCGCAAATCAGCAATTCATCGGGCAAGGCCAGCACACTACCGGCACCTTTTAACAAGGTAAGCGCGCCAAAGCGTTGCGCTAACGCGCGCGCCGCGTGGAGACGATCCCGTTCTACCGTTTGCGGCGTGCAGCCCAACAAACGCGCGGCCTCGGCGGGGTGCGGGGTGATAATTAAAACACCCGACTGCGGCAAGCTAGGTGATGGGCGCTCGCGAAGAAAAACCAACCCATCGGCATCGACAATCATCGGGCAAGGCGCCCGCAAAGCACAATCTGCCAATGCCTGCGCCCAATCATCTTGCCCCAAGCCCGGCCCTAGCACGAGGCTATCGGCCAAGGGCAGTAAGGCCGCCAACTGGGCGGCATCGGTTATACCCTGCACAATCAGCTCGGGGCAGCCAACCCCCAACACAGCCGCATGCGCGGGGTGGGTGGCCACAATCACCTTGCCCGCGCCCATGCGTAAAGCCGCCTCGGCAGCCATGCGCGCCGCACCGGCCATGCCTTGATTTCCTGCAATAACTAAAACGCAACCAAAGCTGCCTTTGTGCCCATCGCGCGGCTTGGCGGGCAATGGGGGCACGTTCAGTAAAAGCTGGGCGACCCCTGCAGCCACTGGGGCTGGTTGATTCAAATTAGCCCAGATAATTTTCCCCGCAACAGCAGGGCCCAGCCCCGTAAACAACCCCAGCTTTAAAGCCAAAAAGCATAAGGTCACATCGGCATGAATCACAAGATCGCCGGCACCGGTATCGGCGGCAAGACCCGAGGGCAAATCGGCTGAAATAACCCCCACGCCCTGCTGATGCGCCCCATTAACCGCCGCAATCCATCGCGCAGGCGCCCCCTCAATCGGTCGATTGAGGGTGAAGCCAATACCAAAACCCGCATCCACAATCACATCAAGCTCGGCTAACTGATTGGCATCGGGCATCTGCATACCTTGCGCATCATCCGCTTGCCATTGCGCCCAAGCATGGCTGCAAGCACCTTGCACCGCCTGGGGATCAAACCAGCCAAAGAGCACCACAGTGCAACCCGCCGCCCGCGCCAATCGCGCCAAAATCAAACCATCACCCGCGTTTTGCCCCGAGCCAATCAACACGCCGATGCGCTGGGCTTGCGGCCAACGCGCGCGCAGCTCGCTCCAAAGCACGCTACCGGCTTGCGTCATTAAACCCAAAGCCGTTTCACCCGCCGCAAACAAGGCCTGTTCATGAGCACGAAGCTGCTCGGCTGAGAACAGCGACGGCATCCGGATTAATTGAGCGGCGGAAATAGCCATTTAGCGGCGCGGCAAAAAGCCGTGCACCTCAAAGGCGCGCTGCAAGGTGGGCTCTGCCCGAGCGCGTGCTTTGGCCGCGCCATCTGCGAGAATTTGATCCAGCGCCGCTTCATCGGCTCGAATAGCGTGGAATCGCGCTTGAATCGGCTCCAAAAAAGCAATAACGGCTTCTGCTGTAGCCACTTTGAGCGCGCCATAACCTTGCCCCGCTAAACGGCTTTCTAATGTGGGGATAGAATCGCCTGAGAAAATCGACAGCAAGGTTAATAAATTCGACACGCCGGGTTTGTGTTCAATATCAAATCGAATCTCGGTATCCGAATCGGTTACCGCCCGTTTGAATTTTTTCATAATTGTTTTCGGCTCATCGAGCAGGCCGATAAAACTGCCGTCACTGGGGTCAGATTTCGACATTTTTTTGGTGGGGTCTTGCAGCGACATAATCCGCGCGCCCGTCTCGGGGATAAATGGCTCGGGGATGGTGAACACCGCACCATAAATATGATTAAACCGAGTCGCTAAATCGCGCGTTAACTCCAAATGCTGCTTTTGATCGGCGCCCACCGGCACATGCGTGGCCTGATACAGCAAAATATCGGCCGCCATAAGCACCGGGTAATCAAACAAACCCACCGTAATGGCCGCGCCCGGCCGGGTGGATTTATCTTTAAATTGCGTCATGCGCTCAAGCTCGCCCATATGGGCATAGCAATTTAGCAACCAGCCCAATTCCGCATGCGCGGGCACATGAGATTGCACAAAAATCGTGTTTTTCTTTGGATCCAGCCCGCAGGCGAGATACAAAGCCACAAAATCGTAGCAACGCGCCCGAAATTCCACCGGATTTTGACGCACGGTAATCGCGTGCAAATCCACCAGCATAAATAACGAATCGTGCGATTCTTGCAAGGCTACCCAGTTGCGCATCGCGCCCACATAATGACTAATCAACAATTGCCCCGAGGGCTGAATCCCCGAAAGCACGATGGGGCGTTTGGCGGTGGCAGCGGTCATAAAATTCTCGTTCACGTTAAAATAAATAAGCATCATGATAATAACAAATTGGCATCGCAGGCGATCAAACCGATCCGCCCGCCTTCGCGCGCAAATAAACGCTTGTCACGCGGGGTGCATTTCGCTAAAATCGCCGCCTCTTTGAATTAATGAACTCTTTCCGCTTCTTTGGGAGCTTATAAAAATGAAAACATTTTCCGCCAAACCGGCTGAAGTGACACGCGACTGGTTTGTGGTCGATGCATCGGGCAAAACCTTAGGTCGCCTTGCGTCTGAAGTAGCGCGCCGCCTGCGGGGCAAGCACAAGGCTGAATTCACACCTCATGTTGATACCGGTGATTACATCATCATTCTCAACGCGAAAGACGTGAAAGTCACCGGCAACAAAGCCCAAGACAAAACCTACCACTTCCATACCGGCTTTATCGGCAACATGAAGCACTTCACATTTGAAAAAATGATTGAACGTGCGCCTGAGCGAGTCATCGAAATGGCTGTTAAAGGCATGCTGCCGAAAAACCCCTTAGGTCGCGATATGTTCCGCAAACTTAAAGTGTATGCCGGCGCCGAGCATAACCATGCCGCGCAGCAACCTAAACCGCTTGATATCTGATCGGAGTCCCCAGCATGGCAGTCACCCAAAATTACGGCACCGGTCGTCGCAAAACATCAGCGGCACGGGTTTTTCTTCGCCCCGGCAACGGCGCAATCACCATTAACGGCAAAACAATCGAAGAGTTCTTCGGTCGTGAAACTGCCCGCATGGTTGTTCGTCAACCGCTCGAATTACTTGAGCTCGGCAATCGCTTTGACGTGTTCTGCACCGTAGCCGGCGGCGGTCCTAGCGGCCAATCGGGCGCGATTCGTCATGGCTTAACCCGCGCGTTAATCGATTTCGATGAAAGCTTCCGTGGCAAATTGCGCACCGCAGGCTTCGTTACCCGTGATGCGCGTGAAGTAGAACGTAAGAAAGTCGGCCTGCGTAAAGCACGCCGTGCGGTTCAGTTCTCTAAGCGTTAATTCGCGTGATCACCCTTTACGGGGTGGCATCAAAAAAACCCGCCCCAATGGCGGGTTTTTTTTTTTTATTAACTCGGTAAACACTGAATTAATGCACGGGGGCATCCATGGCGGCGAACCGTTGCCATGGTGTTTGAGCATAGTGCTCATCTGGCCGCCTTGTTTTGGCCTATTGATCCGGTCAGTTTTATCCGTGATTATCCGCTAAGTCGTAGGGTGCGCAGGGCGCACCCTACGGTTTCATGGATTATTCGTACCGAATCAATAGCCGAATCAATAACCGAAGCGGGTTTGCGGTTTACAGCGTCAAGTTGGAAGCCAATACCGCCCACTTATAAGCAATTAGCACTTAAGCCCGATCCATCGCCTAAGCCACGCGCGCCCTACCCCTGCGCGCTACCTAAATTTTCCACCGCTAAGCCTGCGACACGAGCGTTGGCCGCATCGCAGGCTTAACTTGTATCAAACTAATGCAACCCCAGCCAACCGGCCAGAAGTTTGGGCTGGTAGCTAAACACATACCACGCCCCGACCGCCAGCAGGAGCGCAATCACAAAAGC
>NCFS01000115.1 GCA_002281295.1 Halothiobacillus sp. 35-54-62
AGATACTGGTTGCGTTGATCTTGAAAATCGAGCTGATTTTGCTGATAGAGATGAATGCCGCCGCCGATAACTAATGCGGCAACCACAGATCCTGCGATATGCAAAACAAAATTACGTTGCAGGGTTTGGCGGCGTAAATCACGCCAAGGGAGGAGGTTTATTCTTCTCATTGGTCAAAACTCCGTAGTGCGAGGCCACACGCAATCAGCATGGATGAGCCATGATTGGCTAACAGTTCTGCTGAAATTCTCGATCCTTGGCCGATGGCGACAAACGGATTTGCGGTGCGCGTCCGAATGCCGGTTTCATTGTTAATCCGTTCAATAGCGCCCGGGGTGTTTGCAGCACCCCCACCGAGCAAAATAAGCCCGATCGCTCCTGCGTTGGTTTCCGCGTAAAAATACTGGATGAACCGCTCAACTTGCATGGCCATGTTGTCGATAAATGGCTGCAAGACTTTGCGGTGATAATCATCGGGGAGCGTGTCGTTACGCTTTTTTTCTTCCGCTTCGTCGAAAGAAAGCCCGTAATACGCTGAGATTTCATTGGTGAGTAATTTGCCACCAAAGGGATGCTCTTTGCTGTAAATAATGTTTTCACCATTAAATACATTGATGGTGGTGGTGTTGGCACCAATATCAAGCAGAGCCACCGGCTGCGCGCGATCTTCCGCCGTGAGGGTGGGCGCAATAATTTCGGTGTAGGCATTTTGGGCGGCAAACGATTCAACATCCACGACTTCAACCGTGAGCCCCGCCGCCTCGGCTACCGCAACCCGAGCTTCAACGTTCGTGGAGCGGGTTGCTGCCATAATGACGCTAAGATAGGTGTCTTCGTCTTGTTTCTTTTTCTTGGCGATTGGTTCGGCCGTGCTGTGTAGTGGTTCAAAATCTAAGCTGACTTCATCAATCGGGAAGGGGATATATTGATCCGATTCCATGCGAACTTGCTCTTCAAGTTCAAATTGATTGCCTGGATTTTGAATGTTCAGCACACGGCTAACGGTAGCGCCTGTGGGCACGGCCATAACAATGTGCTTGGTTTTAGCCCGAGATCGAGACAGTGCGCGGCTTAATGCGCCTGCCACGACATCGGGGTCGGTGATGGTTTTATCTTGTACGGCGCCTGCCGGTATCGGCTCAATGGCAAACGCGGTGGGGCGATAACCATTGCGATGCTTTTCAAGCATCAGAACCTTAACAGCAGTTGAGCTAACGTCAACGCCAAGACGGTGAGTTTTTGATGTAAATAATGGCACGGTCATTCCCTTCCCTTTGGGTGTGCGCTATGGTTGCACGCGCACTTTTAAGTCCACCGACGCATCCTAGGGCAAAACCTGTAGGTTTGTCGAATATTCTTGTAATCTCACACTTTGTGTTGCTAAAAATTCAGGTTTACGTCAATTAAATGAAACTTATCAAATTTGTTCTGTATGTGCTTGGTTTTTTATCAATTTTTGCCATTGGAGGGGTGGGTGTGTTGTATCAGATATACAACAGCCAGCTGCCTGATGTGGCGGAATTATCGACCGTACAGTATCAAATTCCGATGCGTGTTTACGATGCCGATGGTGGCTTAATTGCTGAATTTGGTGAAAAACGTCGCTTTCCTGTGACCTTTGATGAGCTGCCTAAAGTCGTGGTGGATGCCTTTACTTCAGCAGAGGATGATGGGTTTTTTGAGCATGGCGGTGTGGATTTTCAAAGCTTGTTTCGCGCGGCATATGAGCTGGTTAAAACAGGCCACAAGGGGCAGGGCGGCTCGACTATTACGATGCAGGTAGCGCGGAATTTTTTCTTGGGTCGCGAGAAAACCTACAGCCGAAAATTGATGGAAATTTTGCTTGCCATCAAGATTGAACATACCTTGAGCAAGCAGCAAATCATGACGCTTTACCTCAATAAAATCTTTTTGGGTAACAGGGCCTATGGGGTTAAGGCGGCGGCGCAGGTTTATTTTGGCAAATCGCTCGATCAAATCACTTTGGCGGAAGCGGCCATGCTGGGTTCATTGCCCAAAGCGCCGTCTTCGGTGAATCCCGTTTCCAATCCAGATAAAGCCCTTGCGCGGCGAGCCTATGTTTTAGGGCGGATGCTGGCGCTGGGGCAAGTGGATCAGGCGGCGTACGATCAAGCGATGCAGGCGCCCTTGCCGGGGCATTTATTTGCGAGTGCGTTGATTCAAACGCCCGCGCCTTTTGTGGCTGAAATGGTTCGTCAAAAGATGGTCGCGCGCTATGGCGATAAAGCTTATGAAATGGGGTTGAGTGTGCACACGTCGATTGATCCCAAAGCGCAGGCGGTGGCGCGTTTGGCGCTGCGGGATAATTTATTGGCTTATGATCGTCGTCATGGGTATCGCGGGGCTGAAAACCATTGGGCCAACTTGCTGGGCAATGCCGCCGCCCTGCGCGAGAAGTTGCAGGCAACCCCGGTCGTTGGGGGGTTGGTGCCTGCTGTGGTGTTAACCGTTGCGCCGAAAGAGGCCACGCTGCTCATGAGCGATGGTTCAACGCAAACGTTGGGGTTTGATGCGGTGAGTTGGGCGTGTCGTTATCAGTCCGAAAATCGCTGCGGGCCTAAACCGAAAGTGATGGCTGATGTGCTGGCGGCGGGCGATTTAATTCGATTGCAAGCGATTGATGATGCGCATTGGCGCTTGGCTGAAATCCCTGCTGTGAGCGGTGCTTTTGTGGCGTTGAACCCCGATACAGGCGCGATTCGTGCCCTGGTTGGCGGCTTTGATTTTGACCATGATAGTAAATTTAATCATGTCACCCAAGCCGAGCGTCAGCCCGGTTCTGGTTTTAAGCCGTTTTTGTACTCAGCGGCGTTAGATCATGGGTTTACTTGGGCAACGCTCATTAATGATTCCCCCGTGGTGGTTAAAAATGGCGTTAAGCAAGGGGTGGATTGGCGCCCGCAAAACTACGAGAAGAAATTTGGCGGTCCGATGCGGATGCGGATGGCTTTGGTGCATTCGGTTAATCTCGTGTCCATTCGTTTAATTGACGCTTTGGGCCCTGAAAATGTGCTTAATTACGCGACACGATTTGGCTTGCCCACCAAAAACTGGGCGGCTACGGCCTCGATGGCGCTGGGTAGCTACACGTTAACGCCGCTTGAATTGGTGGGCGCATTCTCGACATTTGTGAATGGGGGTTTTCGCGTGACCCCTTATTTTGTGACCGAAGTGGATGGGGGCGATAACGCGGCGCTGTATAGCCATCCTTCGGTTAGTCTTTGCAATGACTGTGCCTTAGATTCGCCCGATACCAGCGAGGCCCCGAGGATTATTTCGCCGCAAAATGCATTTTTGATGCGTTCCGCCTTGCGCGATGTGGTGCGCATGGGGACGGGCGGCGCGGCGTATCGCGCGTTGAAACGCAATGATATTGGCGGCAAGACCGGCACCACGAATGAGCAGCGTGATGCCTGGTTCACAGGCTTTGGGCCGGGTTGGGTGGCCACCGCTTGGGTCGGCTTTGATGACAATACGCCGCTAGGGCACCGTGAGGTGGGCGGTACGGCGGCTTTGCCGATTTGGTCTGATTTTATGAAGGCGATGTTGCCCCCGCCCAGTGACAAACCCCATACCCCACCCGAAGGTGTGGTTGAAATGATGATCGACCCGCAAACCGGCGATAAAATTGCAGCGGGTAGTGCGGGGGGCGTGCGGGAGTATTTTGATACCACGCGCGGGCCTGCCGATGAAACCCCGCTTTCAGCCCCCATCCCGGTAGATGCAGTGCCACAAAACTTGATTAACGATTTGTTTTAAGGCGCGAGTCGATCACATTTTGGTTGGCGTAGCGTGCCCATGAGGTTTTAATCCCCCGCACCCGAATGGCGCGCGGGCGTGCTGTGCTAAGGAACCTCTGATCAAATCCCTTGTGGCCGAGACGGGCTTTTGAGGGATGAGCCGCAACACAGCGGATCGCCCTCAAAAGCCCGTCCCATGCGGGTTGCTGCCCCGTGTCTATCTGTAGGGGCCGCAACACGTCGTTATCGGCCTTGGATTCGTAGAATAACTACGACCGGCGGCCTCTGCCTCGTTTTGCAGCTTTTGGATCAGCAACTCGGCGGGC
>NCFS01000116.1 GCA_002281295.1 Halothiobacillus sp. 35-54-62
GCGGCAGCGTTTTCCCGAGATTGAAGGCCCAAAAAAAGACGATATTTGCTACGCCACCCAAAATCGCCAAGATGCGGTGCGCGTGCTCACCCAAACCTGTGATGTAATTTTGGTGGTGGGCTCAAAAACCAGCTCAAACTCCAACCGCCTGCGCGAAATTGCCGAGCAGGCCGGTATTGCCGCCTATTTAATTGATGGCGCAGAAGACATCAGCGATGACTGGTTTGGCTGCTGCACCCGCGTGGGGGTCACCGCCGGCGCCTCAGCCCCCGAAATCTTAGTGCAAGCGGTGTTAAACCACCTTCAAACCCGCTTTAATGCCCGCCTTGAAGAAACCCAGCCCCACATTGTGGAGCACATGGTGTTTGCCTTGCCTAAATCGCTGCGCAAAGACGGCGCATCAACCGCCGATTAACCCGCGCCCTGCCACGCCCATTAACCCGCCAAAGCCGCCCGAACCAAGGGCAGGGCGCGGCGGCTAATTTCTAGCGGCTGCACTAACCCCAAAACATCTGCAAAATGTTGGCCTTGGGCCTGGCTAATAACGCCTTGCAAGCGCGCGCGGTTAATCAGGGCATGCCGATGAATCCGCAACAACCGATCCCCAAATTGGGTTTCCAGCTCTTTTAAACTCAAATCAATAATCGCCTCGCCTTCGGTATGAATCAGGCGGGTGTATTTATCTTCACTCAGCGCGGCCAAAATATCCTGCGCGTAATTGGGCGCGGGTGGGCTGGCTTGCCCGCGCCAAGGCGGCGGCCAAGCGCGCCGGTTCAATGGGTTTGAGCAAATAATCTATCGGGCTGCTGGCATAGGCATCCAGCGCGTGCTGCGGGTGGGCGGTGGTAAAAATAATCGCCGGCGGCACCGCACGCAAGCGCAAGCGCGCCGCAAAGGCCAAACCCGACTCCCCCGGCATTTCAATATCTAAAAAAATCAAATCAGGCTCGGTGATTGTCAGCGCGGCTTCTGCCGCTAAAGCATTGCCCGCCTCACCCAGCACCTGAACATCAATATGCGCTTGCAGCAAACGGCGCAAGCGCGCCCGCGCCAAGGGCTCGTCATCCACAATGAGCACCCTCATGGCGCCCCACCCCCATCCAGCGGCAGCACGAGTTTCACGCGGAATTTATCCTCGATAATGCCTGCCCGCAGGCTGGCCCGATCACCAAACATTAAGGCCAAACGATCGCGAATATTTTGCAAAGAAATGCCATTGCCCTCGGGCACGGCGGCCTTGGGTTCATTTATCAGCGGGTTTTCAATCAGCACACTCACCGCTTGCATCCCCACCAGGCACTCAATGCGAATCGTGCAGGGCGCCGCGCTGCGCTCCACCGCGTAGCGCACCGCGTTTTCAATTAAAGGCTGCAAGGTCAAAATGGGCACGGTAATGGGCGGCAACGGCGTGCTGGGCAGCACCCAATCCACGACCAAACGCGCGCCCAGTCGCCAATGCTCCAGCGCCAGATACCGCTGGCTTAAATCGAGCTCTTCATTAAGGGTGGAGGCATCGCCCGCATGCAGCGCGGCTCGAAATACGGACGACAAATCCAATACCGCCGCTTCCGCCGCGCTGGGATCGGTTTCAATTAAGGCCGCTACGGTATTTAAACTATTAAACAAAAAATGGGGGCGAATCCGCGCGTGCAAGGCATCGAGCTCTGCCTTGGTTTGCGCGGTCATGCGGCGGGTTTTTGCCCAATGCAGGGAGAAAATCCAAATCCCCATGCCGCCGACCACCAGCGCAATGGCTTGGCTATGAAGCAAAAATTCCGCTTGGCGTTCAAGCGGATTCCAGCCCAAGCGCGTTAGCGTTTGATAAGCCAGCACGCTAATTAAAGCCGTGGCCGCCAGCAGCACTGCCATCACCACCAAAAGCAACCACGGCAAAGCCAGCCGGCATAAGGGCTTTTGCAAGGAGCACAGCACCCCCGTGGTAATCAGCGCCACCCAAGCCACAAACCAGGCGGTGGTGCCAAGCCGCACCCAGCGATCTTCGGCAACGCCTGGCGCAATGGCCAGCAGCAAAGCCACGCCAAAGCCCAAAAGCAGGGTAATCAGCAGCACACGCGGCGTGCAAAACGCGGGCAAGGCCGCATTGCGCGGTGGGGCGTATGGGCGGGTTTTGGGGGGTAAATCTGCAAAACTCATGACGGTATCCTTGTCGTATCAAATTGAGCGTGCAACGGCGCAAAGCAATCGGGCAGAAGCCTTGACCGGTTGCGATATACTACCCCAGCCTTCGATCCATTCTAGCAAAGCGAGATGCCGCCATGATTCGCCCCGATGAACACACCGCCGACCAAACCGCCGATTTACCCTTGGTAAAACTCTGGGGCGGCCGGTTTGATGAGCCCACCGATGCGTTTGTCGAGAAATTTACCGCCTCGGTGGGGTTCGATCAGCGCCTGTTCCGCGAAGATATTGCAGGCTCAATCGCCCATGCCAAAATGCTGGCCAAAGTGGGCGTGCTCACAGCGGAAGAAGGCGACAAAATAATCCAAGGGTTAAACACCATTTTATTGGACATCGAACGCGGCGATTTTGCGTGGGTGGTGGCCTATGAAGATGTGCACATGAACATCGAAGCGCGGCTGATTGACCGCATTGGCGATGTGGGCAAAAAGCTGCACACCGGCCGCTCGCGCAACGATCAGGTTGCCACCGATGTGCGCCTGTACCTGCGCAGCGCCATCGACCATATCACCCAAGAGCTGAACCGCCTGCGCGCGGGCTTGGTCGATTTAGCCGAGCGCGAGGCCGATACCGTCATGCCCGGCTTCACCCATCTGCAAGTGGCCCAGCCGATTAGTTTTGGCCATCATCTGCTCGCTTGGTATGAAATGCTCAGCCGCGATGCCGATCGCCTGAGGGATGTGCGAAGGCGCGTCAATGTATTGCCGCTGGGCTCGGCGGCGCTGGCCGGCACCTCTTACCCGCTCGATCGCGCGTATGTAGCCGAGCTTTTAGGCTTTGACGGCATTAGCCGCAACTCGCTGGATGCCGTCTCCGATCGGGATTTTGCGATTGAGTTTTTATCTGCCGCCGCGCTCATCATGATGCACTTGTCGCGCATGAGCGAAGAGCTCATCTTATGGACCTCGGCGCAATTTGGCTTTATTAACCTGCCCGATCGGTTTTGCACGGGCAGCTCGATTATGCCGCAAAAGAAAAACCCCGATGTGCCCGAGCTCGTGCGCGGTAAAACCGGCCGCGTGTACGGCGATTTATTCGCCCTGCTCACCCTCATGAAAGGCCAACCCTTGGCCTACAACAAAGATAATCAAGAAGACAAAGAACCCTTGTTCGACGCCATCGACACCCTCATGGGGTGCCTGCGTGCCTTCGCCGATATGATGCCGGCGATTGAGCCCAGCCGCGAGCGGATGCGCGCCGCCGCCAAACAAGGCTTTTCCACCGCCACCGATTTAGCCGATTACCTCGTGCGCCAAGGCGTGCCCTTTCGCGATGCGCATGAAATTGTCGGCAAAGCCGTGCGCCACGGCCAAACCGTCGGTTGCGATTTAGCTGAACTCCCCTTGGCGGACTTGCAAACCTTCTCACCCAAAATCAATGCCGATGTATTCGCCGTTTTAACGCTGGAAGGCAGCATGGCCGCCCGCGATATTTTTGGCGGCACCGCGCCTAATCAGGTGCGGGCGCAAATTGCCGCCGCTAAAGCCGCGCTGGCTTAAGGCGGGGCGGGCTTAAGGCGGGCACGCGAGCCCATGCCTTTGGGCGGCGAGCGGCGCAACCCCATAGCCGAATGCCCTGACATTAAATTGCAAGCGTTTTGCGGTACGCTGCACAAGATGCGGGCTTAAACCCCATCATTCGCTCGTTTATCACATTCATTTAGAAAGGGACCTACCGATGAAAGACCTATTATTTTTCAACAGCATGCTCACGCCAAAAATCATCACCGTGGTGTACTGGCTGCTCTTATTGGGTGTGGTGATTACTGGTATCGGATCGATGTTTGCGCTGGGTGGCTTTTCTTTTGGCTCTTTTTTTAAAGGGCTATTTATGATCGTGGCCGGGGGCATTGGGGTGCGCATTTGGAGCGAGCTTATGATTGTGCTGTTCAAAATTAACGAGAACATGCAAAAAATGGCAGATAAAAGCTAACACCCGCCAAAAATTGCCCGTGCGCAACCCGCCCACGCTGGCGGGTTTTTTATGCCGGGCTTAGGGCTGTTTTTTAGAGTGAAAACAGCGCCCTATCTAAAACTCGGGTATTTCTCAAAAATTTTGCATCCACTCGGCCATATCGCCCAGCTCCTCAGGGCAAATGCTGTGCGCCATGGCGTACCGCTGCACGGTGACACGCAAAGCCCCCTGTTCTGCCAGAATATGCGCCATGCGGGCGGCTGATGCGGGGCTCACCACCTCATCCGAATCACCATGGCCAATAAAAATGGGCATCACCGCGCGATTGGGCGGCAGCACAAACGCCTCGGGCGCGGGCAGCCAGGTCGATAACAGCAGCACGCCTTCGGGTACTCGGCGCGTAAGGCAAGCAGCACGCAACGCCACCACACCGCCTTGCGAGAATCCGCCCACCCAAAACGGTGCAATACCCGCCAAATCCACGGGAGAATCTCGCTCCAACCCGTAAATATCAAACCAACTGGGCATCCGGTAGCCCGCATTCACCGTGACGGCCGCAACGGGCGCCGCCGGCGTGTGCACAATCAGGTCCGCCCTGCCTGCCTGCTCGGCCAGCATCCGCCCCACGGGCGCCAGATCATCGCCGCTGGCGCCTAGGCCGTGAAATAAAAAAAGATGCGCGGCCGTCGTGCGGTCAGTCATAAGGTGTTCTTGTTTTGCGGGGAAGGGCTATGAGCATAGCAGCCTGCTAAACTGATGAGCAAAATCATCAGGAGAACATCATGAGCGCTACCGGCGAATTTGATCACCGTGCCAACCGGCGCGATT
>NCFS01000029.1:0-2815 GCA_002281295.1 Halothiobacillus sp. 35-54-62
CTGTCAATCAGTTCATTGCTTACGGTCATTATGGCTCTCTCGTGAAGGGCGGCAGTTTCCTGCCAAATGACCGTTTACACAAAAATTCTTACACCCTCGGCTTGGGTGGGGGAGAATCCCTCCTCGATTAGGGTAGATCGCACTTTATCAAGATCGAAGGATCCATCTGCTTTCTTGGCAGCTTGTAAATTGGCATAACTGGCTTCAGATACTGAAGAACTCAAAAACAGGTCACTAACTTCCATTTCACTTACCCCCAAACTCTTTAATAGATCCAAGGTATCCGTTAAATTTAATTTGCTGAGACTGATCACTGCTTTCACATGAATCAATTCTCAACCAGAACTTGTAGTCCCGAAAATTTCTCAACCCTGTTTCAACGCTTCCCACATTAGTATCAAAGTTCACATATCTGACTAACACTTCGCCTGTCTTGATATCCTCGATACGCTCTTCCCGCTCACGAATATGCAGCAGGCGGTACGAGGTTGTGATATCCCAGACAAAACGCTGATTCAAAAAATAACGCTCTGTATCTCCTACCTGGATAGATGTCAAAAGACCATTGACTCGCTTGCTAGGTGTCAGCGTCTTCCAAACACCGGGATTTTCTGTCTTCCATTTATCCAGCGTCTTGTACTGAGTAAAACCACCTTGCGTGGCGCAGTAGTAACACTCCAGAGCGACGGTCGGAATGAAATCCCAAAACACCGGCAAATACACCAGTAAGCCGGCGATAAATCCCCAGAGTTTGGGATTGTGGCCAGATCTTCTCGCCAAGTGCGCGCCGAACCGCGCCGCAAGTACGATCAGGAAGATGTAGCCTGCAAGAAAACCTAAAGAGAGAACGCCAATCATGTCGTTATGCCCTCACCGACACTGGAAGGCATATTCCAGAACATGAAGAATGTTTCAATCGAGACCGACAGATCGAAGAGCCTGATCAATGTGATTCGTTTTGCCCAGTATCGGCAGCTTTGATCCCAACCCTGAAAGATTGGAGCAAAACACATTCCCCACCAACCTGAATCCACGAAGTAATGGAGATCTAACAGAGGGGGCCGATGAGATTGGTAAAGCGTTCGGGTTTGTGTCGGCATGTTGATCCCAGTCCATCGGTAGTCAAACAATACGGTGTGCCCAATCACACTAAAACGGGATGAGCGTATGGCCAAATACTTTCGAATCGCCTGCCTATCTAAGATCAATAGGGTCAAAGATCAATAGGGTCAGACTCGATTGATTTTCGTGCTCATGAAAAATGAAGCCGCGTTAAACCTCAATGCGGAGCAAAAAGCATTTTTTGCCGATTGGATGAAAAAAATGCCCGAGCGGCGTGAAGGGGTTGAACGCAAAATCGCCGAACTGCGCATCGAATTACGCCAAGTGATTCTTGAGGGCAGCAATCGGGAAAAACGCGATCAACTCATCCAGAAAATTGGCACCGAAGAAGCGCATATCCTCATGATGCGCGCCCTGTGTGTGGAATCGGTTCGGGAACATTTAACGCCCGCACAATTCAAGCAACTCGTTGCTTTATACGAAAAGAAGCCCAGCTAATTGAGCGGCGACATCACGTCATTAAAAGCAACTTAAGCACACCCCTTAAAAAAGCCACACCCCTCGCCGCAGTAACCTGCCAGAGTGTGGCCTTTTAAATTAAAAGTACGGGCAAAATTGCTCGCAAGCAGGCAATCAGCGCAGGGGTGGCTTTTGTGCCCACGCAATCGCCTAGCAAGAAGCCGAGTTAGCGCCGTGGGGTGACAAAGCCTATAAAAGCGCCCACCACGCTTACCACCAGCGCCAAGGCAAGGCCGCCGGCGATTAAGGTGACGGGCAGCCCAAGCATGATGAACCAGAAAAAACCCGTTTTAACCCCCGTAACTGCCGTGGCAATAACCCCAGCTACCGCCCAGTAAAAGAGATACAGTAGGACATTACCCATGGCGAAAGACCTCAGCGTAGGCAAAGCGATAAGCCTTGATACTAAGGCGGGGCAAACCCAACGGCAAGCCTTTGAGTCGGCGTTTAACGGTTGCTCTTATCTTGAATTTGGTCGCCGGCTTTTTCGATTTGCTGGCCGGTTTTATTGACGGCGCTATCCACCGCTTTGCCCGCTTTTTCTGCGGGGCCTTCGGGCTTGGTGCAGCCAGATAACATGACCACCAGCAAGCTGGTCAGAACGAGCGGGGTGGTTATTTTTTTGAGTATATTCATAAGGTTCGCCTTGTGCGTATGGTTAAAAATTATTTTTTTGAGTATATTCATAAGGTTCGCCTTGTGCGTATGGTTAAAAATTTTTTTGGCATCAATCGGTTGCTACCAACAAATGCCAAAAGTGAAGGCATTATTTAATTTGGTTGCCAACAACGCCGCCAACTGCGGCGCCGCCAACGGTGCCAAGCGCGCTGCCACCCGTGAGCACCGAACCACCCACTGCGCCCACGCCGGCACCAATGGCGGTATTTTGGTCGCGCTGCGACATACCCGCGCAGCCAGCCAAACTGAGTGCAAGTGCGCTTGCTAGGGCAAATAAAGCGGATTTTTTAATGATGTTCATCGGGTAATGTCCTGTTTAAATTTAAGTTTTTGAGTGGCTCGAGAGCGGTGTTAAAAATCTTTTGGGGGATTAATGAGTTGATCGTAATCGCAAAAAAAATGGGTGTCTGTCTGATGCCGCACACAGTGTGTGTTGGGGTGGGTGCAATTTTTTATGAGGGCACCTCGAAAAACCTACTGCGCCATCCGATTGCGGCGTCGCGTGCTCGTTCGCGCCTCGCCTATCTACTTGATATGTCTCGTTGCTCACTGCGCG
>NCFS01000029.1:2824-28758 GCA_002281295.1 Halothiobacillus sp. 35-54-62
GTGCTCGTTCGCGCCTCGCCTATCTACTTGATATGTCTCGTTGCTCACTGCGCGGCTCCTTGCACTCGAACGTGCTCGTAACGGTTTTTCGAGGTGCCCATGAGTTTGTATCTTTGCGGTTGGTGTGGTTTCGCTTAAATACCTAAAAAATTTCAGGTTTTATGCGTCCATCGGTACTATGCCGTTCAGAATTTTTTGGCAATATGTCATTGTGTATTGCTGGCCGCGTTCAATTGATCATTCCTCCGCGTGACTGATGCAACGTGCGAGGGCAAATTACTGAGTGTTTATTCATGCCTAACCTTATGCCTAAGTTGAGCGATCCTTGCCAAAACCGCTTGCTGGATGCGTTTCCCAAACTGGTTTATGCGCGCATATACCCTGATCTGGAATTAGTGCCGCTTGCATTGGGCCAAGTGTTATATGAATCAGGCGATACTCAGCAATATGTTTATTTTCCGACCGATTCGATCGTTTCGTTATTATATGTGATGGAAAATGGCGCCTCGGCCGAGATTGCCGTGGTGGGTAATGAGGGGTTGGTGGGTATTTCTTTATTTATGGGCGGCGATAGCGTCACTAATCGCGCCGTGGTGCAAAGTGCGGGCTTTGGCTATCGGCTGTGCGGTAAAAAAATCAAAGAAGAATTTCATCGACATGGGGATTTGCTCGAATTAGTGCTGCGGTATACGCAATCGTTATTCACCCAAATGGCGCAAACGGCTGTCTGCAATCGACACCATTCGATAGATCAGCAATTATGCCGTTGGTTATTGCTTTCGATGGATCGGCTCAATGGCAATGAACTTGTCATGACCCAAGAGTTAATCGCCAATATGCTGGGTGTGCGGCGAGAAGGCGTGACCGAAGCGGCGGGGAAGCTGCAAAAATTAGGGATTATTGAATACCATCGCGGCCGCATTACGATTCTGGATCGCAAGCAGTTAGAGCAACAAAGTTGTGAGTGCTATGCGGTGGTTAAAACGGAGACGGATCGACTCTTACCGTATTCGATCGGCCATTTGGCGGCCTGTGCTGAGCGCAGGGCGCCAGCGGAGTAAGTAAAGAGTTAGCGCTAAGGCGTGCGCACAGCGCGGCTAACCCCGCACCCGGTCAACGCGGGTTTAATTGTGGGTTAGCGCTTTGGCATCGACGCGTTTAACGCCTTGCACATTTTGGGCAAGCTCGATGGCTAAGGCGCGTTCAGCGCCCGTTTGTGTTTTGCCGGTTAGCGTCACAACACCGGCTTTAGTGGCCACCGAAATATTATTACTGTGCACATTGCTGGAATATAAAAAAGTGGAATTCACTTTGGTTGTAATCCATGCATCTGAAATCGCCGTGCCCGCATCACTCATCGCGGTTTTTGCTTGATCACCCAGTGATGGCTTGGGCGCTTCAACATGGATTTGATTATTAACCGACAACACGCCCCGTGTATTTATGGCCAAGTTTTGCGCCGCCTCTTTCGCTGGTTTGCTGGTTGCCGTGCCTTTGAGCGTTACAGCACCCGCCTTGGTTTCAACGCTCGTGGTTAAACCGCTGGCATATTTGCTCCATAATAATTTGGCTTTAATGGCCGATGTAATGGATGCATCATCAATGGCCTCGCCATAGCTGCGGGCGGTCGATTGAGCGGGCGGCACAAAATCAGCATTAACCACAATTTGGTTATCGACATCTTTAATGCCATCAACCCCGAATGCAATTTGCGTGGCGAGGTCTTTAGTGACGCCATCATCCACTATGCCGGTTAATGTTGCTTTGCCATTTTGAACCGATACCCGTAAATCGTTAGCACGTAAATATGGGCTTAAGGCGTAGGTTGTCCAAATTTGGGTTTCTTGGCGAACATCGGTCATATTTTGGGCGACGGTATCTTCGGCATGCGCAACCCCAGTTAATGAGCCCATGGCCAGTGTTAGGGCAATAGCTAAGGCGGACGCGCGTAAAATAGTGCGGGTTTGATTCATTGGGTTCTCTTGGATTAAATGATAATATTTTATTAAATAATAAATGCGGGCAAAAGTGCTCGCTTTTGCCTGTAATTAAAATGGCTTGAATTAGAAATTATGCTTATCCATAAATTCTTGAACCTGTTTATGGGCTTCATCCCGGCTAATGGCATAACGCTCTTGAATTAACCCCGTGAGTTTGTCTTGCTGGCCTTCGAGTTGCAGAAATTCATCTTCTGTCAGCTTGCCCCATGCAATTTTCGCTTCACCTACTTGCTGCTTCCATTGGCCTTTTAATTGATCGGTACGATTTGATAAGCTCATGATTATTTTTTCCCTTGAATGAATTTTTTACCGTGTAACGCACGCGGCATGTTGGATTGCTTGAGCACAGAGTGATTGGCCGGCTGAAAGCCAACGCCAGCTTTGGCCGGCTTAACATGCACCTCTTCGGGCGTGCTGCGCCCCGATTTGGCACGCTGGGCGCCATTGAGATCTAAATTAGGCTTAATGGGCTGTGACATATTCCTCCTCCTACCGGCAGATTTAAGTGTGCTAATCGGCAATTCACGATGCGCTGCTTTAAATAAGCTGTCTGTACGCTGGCGCACGCAGCAAAATTTGCCCCGTCAATAATCATAAAATAGCGTGATAAATAAAACGCGTTGGTGGGGTACCGCACAGATCAGCAGCACGGGTGTGCGGTAGCGTAGGCTTCAATCATCAGGAAATGGGAGAAATTTATGCTTGAAACAATTGCGGTTGTGCTCTTGATTCTTTGGGCGCTGGGATTAGTTACCTCTTACACCATGGGGGGATTTATCAATATTTTATTGGTTATTGCGATTATTGTAATTTTGGTGCGGGTTATTCAGGGGCGCAGAATATAACGCTTATATTCGGCGAAAAATTCTGATAAAAAAGTAAATTGATTTTTAATGTTGAGGGTAAATCATGATGAAAATGCAACGGGGTTTTTTAAATTTTTTTATAGTGGCGATCACCGCGCTGTCTTTGGGTTTTATGACGAATGCCAGTGCTGAAACGGCAGAAAACTTAAACCAAAATGCGGCGCAAGCCTTGCAAACGCTGTATAAAACCAATCCGACGGCTGAGCTTTTATCCAAAAAAGCCAAAGGGATTCTCGTGTTTCCGAGCGTCATTAAAGCGGGCTTAGTTTTTGGCGGCAGCTATGGGGAAGGCGTGCTGTTTCAAGCAGGCAAAGAAACGGGTTATTACAACTCCGTATCGGCCTCGTGGGGGTTTCAAGCCGGTGCCCAATCTTATGGCTATGTGCTTTTTTTGATGAGCGACAAAGCACTCAAATTCCTGCATGAAACCCATGGCTGGGAAGTGGGCGTTGGCCCATCGGTTGTGGTTGTTAATGATGGGGTTGCTAAAAACTTGTCTTCATCAACCTTGAAAGATGATGCCTACGCATTTATTTTTGATCAGCAAGGTTTGATGGTGAGCTTTAGCCTTGAAGGGACTAAAATTTCAAAAATCCATCCTAAATGATGATTGTTTAGCCTAGCCTTTTGGGCTATTGATTGGGGTTGCCACAACCTGAAAAAAACCGTCACGGCTTAAGCTTAGGCGGTTTTTTATTGGCGCGTTTTCGCCACGGCGCTTCATCGGTATCGATCGACGGGATGATGGGTGTTTTAATGACACCATGGCGTTGCGCCATCAAGCCTTCGTTGGCAAAAGGTAAAATAGCGCGAGCTGATGATGCACATCGGGGCAGCACGATTGCAGCACCTGCGGTGCGGTAAAAAAGTATTCACTGATGACGGCAAAAAACTCAGCGGGGTTTGTGGCCGCATAAGGATTCAACATAGGCTGCTTGCCCGTTGCTACCTCGTGGCAAAGCGCGTCATAGGCGTGGGCGAGGGCGGTTGTCCAGCGTTCGCGGTGCATGCTGCCGCGCAATGGGGGCATGCCATTCATGGCACCATTTAGCCCATCTAATTTATGCGCGAATTCGTGCACCACCACGTTATGACCCGCTTGGTGATTAAATATATCGCGCGCTACATCATCCCAAGACAAAATAACCGGTCCGTGCAACCAAGCCTCACCCGATAAATTACTGGCTTCGGGATGAACCAAACCGAACGCATCGGGTTGATTGCGTTGCACCCGAAAGGCGCTCGGATACAAAATGATCTCGCTCCAGCCGTCGAAATAAGACACATCCAGATTCAAAATAAGCAAACACGCTTGCGCGGCGATGGCTACCTTCATCGCGGGCGTCACCTCAAGATCGTGGGCACCGTTAATCACCTTATTGGCCAAGAACCAGGTGGCTAATTCGTGAAGACGCACGCGCTCATGGGTATCCAAATGCTGCAAAGTCGTTATGCGGCCCGTCACCTCGTGCCAAAGCGGTTGAGGGATTGGGTGCTTTGCAAGCAAACGGCGGATATGCCAGCGCTGCCACGTTTTGCGAATTCTATTCAGATAACACCCCACATAGAACAAAATAAACCCAAACTTTAATGCTGGGTTTTAACCCGCAGAACAACTCATGCAGCGCCCGCATTAATTTTGCAAAATATGCGCCAATTCAATAATTTCATCTCGCGTTAAGCTTTTGGCAATAACCGCCATTGGATCGCCTTCTTTAACGATGCGTTGGCCGGTTTTCCACGCATTCATTTGATCGATGAAATAAAAGGCGGGTTGGCCTGCAATGGGGGGAATGCCATCGGCGCTGCCATGACCCTGATCGCCGTGGCAGCTAAAACAACTCGGCATTGCGCGGGTGCTGCTGCCCTGCGTTAAAAGCCTGCGTGTGCTCGGTGAAAAACGGGTTAAGTCGATGACGTGTTTTTGTGCCGGCAGCGCAGCATAATAAGCCGATACGGCGCGAATCTCGCTCAAAGATAGTGATTTTGCATAAAGCTGCATCAGGGCGTTTTTTCGCTCGCCTTGGGCATAAAACCCCATCTGTTCACGCAGATAATCGGCATCAACGCCGGCAAGCACCGGATACCCCGCTTTGAGGTTGCCCTCGCCTTGGCTGCCATGACATAAATCGCACGCGGGCACACTATTCAAGCCTTGATGCGCAATTTGCGCCCCCAGGTTTGCCGGCGCACTCGCCAAAGCCGGCATAGAACTCAGCGCCATAAACCCACCCGCAGATAAAGCGCGCATTAACCTTGCCCGCCAAAGCACCCGCCAACTAACGTGTTGATCTGTTCGCATCGGCCACACTCCTAAATTTAGATGATGCGGATTATTGTAATCCCCCCAAGAACAAGCGGCACAGGGGCGTAGCGTGTTCCAGCCTGTATTTGGCGTTTTACCGTGAAGATGGCGAGTGGCAATTTGGCGATTTTGAGTTTGCGCCGTGCGCCCTGTCAAGGTGTTGCCACAATGAGCGCCAGTAACTTATGATTTATAAATCAATCAGATAGCGCCTTGTTGTGGCCGCGAGCTAAAGCCCATTGATGGAATGCTTGTGCCGTCCGTTCGGTGATCAGCCCAGCAGGGCGGGCAATCGCTTCAGCGATCGAAACCTCTTTATTGCTGAGGCTCAGCGCACCGGCCAGGCCGATTTCGTGAATTTGCTCGGGCGTACAATTCACGCTGCCAGCAATCGCAAGCACCGGTTTGCCAAAGCCGTTTGCCCGCCGCACCACTTCCGCCACCACCTTGCCCCTAGCTGTTTGGCCATCCAGACACCCTTCGCCCGTAATCACTAAATCAGATCGATGAATGGCCGCATCGAGCCCGACCAAATCGGCGATATAGCCACTGCCCATCTGGCGAGCGCCGCCCAGCACCGCGCCCAGCGCAAACCCCAAGCCACCGGCCGCCCCCATGCCCGGTGAATCGATGTCGCACCTGAGCGGGCGGCTTGCTTCAATCCGGCGCGCAATCGCGGTAAGACGTGCATCCATAGGCGCAACCTGACTGGGCGATAGGCCTTTCTGTGGTCCAAAAACGGCGCTGGCGCCCTGCGCGCCGGTCAACGGGTTATCTACATCGGTGAGAAAATCAAGCTTAATGGATGGCAGGCGGGCATCAAGCAAACTCAAATCGACCCGCGCCAGATCCGCCAAAGCCGCAGGGGAGGGCGCCAGCCGATGGCCGCTTGCATCCATAAACACCGCCCCCAAGGCAGCAAGCATTCCGGCACCGGCATCATTGGTTCCGCTGCCACCCAGCCCGATGAGGATGCGAGTCGCGCCCGCATCCAGCGCGGCAAGAATCAATTCACCCACGCCCCGCGTATCTAGCTGCCAAGGATCGCGCTTTGCCTCCGGCACCAAATCCAAGCCACAAGCTGAGGCCACATCCAAAATCGCCTGACGCTGCACGGAATCCCAACCCCAGCCGGCCCTAACCCATTGCCCATCCGGCGCATGGACGCGCGCCGCACGCCACTGGCCATCGAGTGCCGTGTTGACAATATCCGACATGCCTTCACCCCCATCGGCCATCGCAATCGCCTCGGTAGTGACCTGCGGATCCACCTGTCGAATGCCGGCAATCATCGCGTTGGCCACCGCCGGGCTTGAAAGACTGCCCTTAAAACTATCTGGACACAGTAAAACGTGCATGGCGGGACTCAAAGAAAAACGAGGCCAAGCAGATAAATCGTGATCATCGCGGCTATCCCCTGAAGCAAGGTTCCCACGGTTAGCACTTTGTAGGCCGTGGATACCTTCAAACGGCTAAACTCGGTTACCACCCAAAAATAGCTATCGTTGGCATGGGAGACGGTCATTGCACCGGCCCCCACCGCCATAACAGCCAGCACGCGGCCCATTTCAGAATCTAGGCCGAGCGTGCCCAGCAACGGCGCGATCAGGCTCGATGCCCCAACCAGCGCCACGGTAGACGAACCTTGAGCCGATTTAAGTGCCGATGCCACAAGAAATGGCACAAACAGGCCAAGCCCCAAACCGGCCAGCATGCCGCCGATTTGATCGCCGATGGGTGTCGCGCGCAGCACCGCGCCAAATGCGCCGCCGGCTCCGGTAATCAGAATGATCGGCGCGCTGAGTAAAACACCATCAACCGTGAAACGATGAAATTGCGCCCGCTTATCCGCCCCTCGAATCAAACCCAAGGCAAATACAAGGCCAATGGCCAAAGCAACCACAGGTTGCCCCAGAAAAATCAGCCCACGGGCAAACAAACCGACATCACCGCCCTTGGTCATGAGTGCGGCAATCGATCCAAAACAAATCAGGCCAATCGGCACGATGATTGGCGCAAACGAGGCCCATGCCGAAGGGCGATCACGCGCGGTCAACATTGCCTCTGGGGGCTCAATACCGGTCACCTCAGTCATCGGGTCGGGTTCAAGCAAAGCATGGTCATCGGCATGGGCAAAACGGTTTGCCCACAACCAGCCCACCACCGCCGACACCGCCGCAACAAACAAACCAACCAAAATCACCAATCCCAAGCTATCCGCCACGCCTAAATTACTCGCCGCAGCGATCGGCCCCGGCGTTGGCGGCACGAAGTTATGGGTGGCAAAAAGCCCCGTAGCCAAGGCAATGCTCATGGCAGTAATTGAGATGCCGGTCTTTTTTGCCATCGCATTTTTGAGCGAGTTAAGAATCACGTAGCCTGAATCGCAAAAAACCGGAATTGAAACAATATAACCAATCAAAGACATCGTCAGGGTCGGAAATCGATCAGACAGCAGACGAATAAGCGCCTCGGCCATCGCAATAGCAGCCCCGGTACGTTCCAAAATAACCCCAATGATCGTGCCCAGCGCAATCACAATACCGATGTAACCCAGCGTGCTGCCAAACCCTTTGTTGATGACGTTAATGGCCTCCTTAGGGTCCAGCCCGCCGGCAATAGCCATAAAAAAAGCGGCCAACAGCAAGGCCAAGAAGGGATGTAACCGAAGCTTCGCCGTGGCAAATACCAGTGCCGCGACGACGATAATTAGACTGAACATAAGCATTGTGATGGGGCTCCTTTGTCGTTATCCGATCATGGTAACCGCGCGATTGCCCAAATTGAGGGCAAAATTTTTAATTAGCTATCTATTTTTTTGCTTACTTACTACTAATCCATGAAGTCGTTGAGCGTGTCGCAAGCACGAAGGCTAACTATTTTCGCTTTAAAAACAGCGCTATATGACACGGCGCAAACAGCTTGGATCGACTCAACCCCAGTGGGTTTAGGCAGCTGGGCTGGTGCGCGCTTCAACGCACCAAAAGCGATAATTGAGCGAACCGATCAGGCTAAATTGGCTTGCTGATTGACACAGAGCCTTTCGGGCTAAAACTTTTCTTCAAAACGTAGGAAGTCGTTTAACCGTTTTGACTCCAACACCCCATCGTGGGGCACAAGCAGGTATTTCCAGGCTTTTGTGCCCACTTGAAGGGTATAATCCGAAGCGTGTTTGCACCAACGGACAGCGGCAGCGGCCTTGGCCTGAACCTCTTGGGTATTGATGTCGGCTTTCGCCTTGGTTTCCACCATGAAGATCGTCAAATCCGTTTCTACCACAAAGTCAGGAATGTACTCCGGCTGCTCGGTGCCCAGCTTGTAGTAAATCTGGAATTGCCCCTTGGCAGGCTTGAACCACTTCAACGCATCCCGCTCAAGGATGACCGCAAAACGCCGCTCGGTGTCGGAATCAAATTTTTGCAGTGGGTACAGGCATTTATCAAAACCGCCGAACAGCATCTGCTTGATCTTGCTCAACTCAGTCACAGTTTCCCGGAAGTGATGTGCCGTCTGCCCGGCAATCACTGTGTAGTTGCAGGGCTTGAGTTCCGTAAAGCCCCGGCTGACCTGTACCTCGTACTCGGTGGCCTCTTCCCAAAAGTGCGCCATCATCTCGGCGCGAATCAGTCGCGCCAATTCAGTGCCATAGGTATCGAAAACCTCGTGAAGCTCGTTTTCCGAGTAATTTTGCGCCTGATAGTGCGCAACCGCCTGACCCGCCAAGTCATACAGCAGCTCGGCCTGCGTGAAATAGTCAATGTCGTCATAGTCGATCAACTTCTTGACGATGTAATCTTCAAGCCGCTGCTCCCTCATGCCCGCTTCCCGGCTCATGGTGAACTGAAGATTCGTGCGCAGCTCCTGCCCCACGATTTCACGTTGACCCGGCTGGAAATTGGGTAACATCCCCAGCTTGAACGGATGAAAGCCCGTTGTCACCTCACCCGTAGGCACCACGGCAATACGGGGGATGTCGATGGTTTGCTGCACGACAATCTCGGTGGTTTTGGCCACCACGGACGAAAGATCAAACGCAGGCGTTCCATCCTCGGCACCCGTCAGCAATTCACCCTGCACAGGCTTCAGCCGTTCGGTTACTTCGGCCAAGATAGCCGCCTGCACATCGGCATGGAGCAGCGCATGGCTGGTCGGCACGACATCACGCTTGACCTCGTATCGACCAATCACTTCCATCACCACGCGCGCCGCTTGGCGCTCGCGCTCTGTGGCAAATACTGGCGCGGGAGTCGTACCAAGCGGAGCCGTTCCCGCACCCACCGGCGCGGGGTTAATGGCGGGCGCATCCGTCAAACCAAGACGTGTCATAAGGCCCGAACCCACGTGTACGCTGACCTTTTTGTCGTCAGCACTCGGCGCGTCGAGAATCACGTGCTGCAAACGAATCGGCGAATCACCCCGGTTGGCCTCGTCGATGATTTCCTGAAACTTGTCATGCGCGACGATGTTCAGCCGATCCACCGCCGCTACGCCCGTGCGCTTGCCATAAGGCAGGCGCAGGCCGCGACCGATACTCTGCTCGATCAGTGTGCGGGCGTTGGCCGCACGCAGCGGCACGATGGTGTAAAGATTGGTCACGTCCCAGCCTTCTTTGAGCATATTGACGTGAATCACAATCTCAGTCGGCTCGTCCACGCTCTCAACCGCCAGCAGGCGCGTGATCATCGCCTCCTCTTCCGCACCGGTTCGGCTGGAATCTACTTGGATTACCTTGCCTTGATACCGTCCCTCATAAAACGCATCCGATTCCAGAAGCGCCAAAAGCTGCCCAGCGTGGGTGGTATCGCGCGCAATCACCAGCATGAAGGGCTTCACCACCTGCACGCCGTTCTCGCGGGCATAGGTCAGCAACTCCACCTTGGTGGTTTCATGCAAACGCACCCCGTCTTCCAATTTGATCTTCTCGATCTCTTCCGGCGTGTGCGCCTTGGCATCGAAATTGCGCTGGGTCACGGCGGCAGGCTCTTTGACAAACCCATCGGCCATGGCGCGCGCCAGCGGATAGTCCATCACCACGTTCTTGAATGGCACCGGCCCACGCGGGGATTCCACGAACGGAGTCGCCGTCACCTCCAGGCCGAACAGCGGCTTCAGCTCATTGATGGATCGAACCCCAGCGCTGGCGCGGTAGCGGTGCGACTCATCCATCAACAGCACCAAATCCGGTAGATTCGCCAAATAGTTAAAGTAACTGTCGCCCAACACTTCCTTCATCCGCTTGATGCGCGGCTCCTTGCCGCCACGCACCTCGGAGTTGATCTTGGAAATATTGAAGATATTGATCCGAACATCCCCGAATAAATCACCCGTAGGAATGCTTTGCTGATCGTAGTTATCGCCGGTAATCACCCTTGGCGAATTGATGGCAAACTCCCCAATGCCCTTGAACACATACTTAGGCGTATTGGGCGTGAAATCGGCAATCAGCTTGTTGTAGATGGTTAAGTTAGGCGCCAGCACAAAGAAATTATTGATGCCATGCGCCAAATGCAAATAGGCGACAAACGCCCCCATCAAGCGGGTTTTGCCCACGCCCGTGGCCAGTGCAAAACACAGCGAAGGGAACTCACGCTCAAAATCTTGCAGCGTCGCAAATTCGGCTTTAAGTGTGGCTAAAATCGATGCCACGTTCTGATCTTTGCCCAATAACTCGGGTGCCGCCTCAATCGCCCGCAGCAGTTTTTCCAACGATTCGGCTTGCGGCGGGCGCAGCGACAACCGACCACTGACATGATGCAACACTCGATTACTCATGCTCGATGTCCTGATTTTTCATAGATTCTGATACCGAGGGCATTGGCGGCTTGATGGCCTGCCCTGAAAGCCGTACTAATTGCGCCCCTTGCATAATCACAATGCCCGTATCGGTTTGCAGAGCAACCGTGCGCGCTGCGATAGACGCGCGTTTAATCGCCTGCAATGCAACCCGCAAATCCGGGTCTTTCGCTTGAGAAATGTCTGTCATGTTCATGGATTTTCCCCCCACCCCAACAACATCGGTTCAGCGCCTGCGTTGTCAAACAAAGCCCATGAATTCACCACAGGCTGATATTTCGATTCAAAATGATCACGCCCTGCCGCAAAGCGGCGGGCAATAACCTCGGGCGGAATGTTATGCCCGCCTTGCTTCACCCGTTCGGCCACGCGCGCCAAAGCCAGATCAACCGTGGGCAAGGCCAAAAAAAACAAACTCACATGGTAGCCCCGCGCCTGCCAAGCGCGGATATGCCGCAGATACGACAACCCCGCAAGCGTGGTTTCTAGCGCAAAACTTTCACCGTGCGCCACACTCCTGCTGATTTCATCCAGCATTAAGCGCCCCGCGCGAATGGATGCCGCTTCGGGGGCAAAGGGCGATAAACCCGCCGCAATCAAATCGGCATTAATAAAACGCGGGCATTGCGCTTCGGCGGGTAAAAATGAACGCGCAAACGTGGTTTTGCCCGCCCCATTGGGGCCGGCAATCATCACCACTTTCTTACTCATGATTCATCCCCGAACAAATCACCCAGCAGGGTGGTTTTATTTTTCGCTGGCCTTTTTGTGCCTGCCGCTGAGGGCGGCTCGGGCGGCTCAATCTGCGCCATCGGCAAATTCGCGACGTTCAAGCTGTAATCATCATGCCCCCACTCGCAGCGCGCCAGCACCATCTTCGGGATTTTTTTCAAGCTCAGATTCGGCCAGCGCTCAGAGGCCTTGGCGGCGCTCACACCGTGAAACGCGGCACAGCACACCAGCAAACTTTGCTCGCTGCCCACCTCATCGGCCAGCGCTTGCAATTGCTCAGAAGAGAGGTTTTGCGTGGTCACAAACAGAAAATCGCGCTCGCTCGAATGGCCGTGCTGCCACCACTGCACCTCGGAAGGCGCGTAGGTGAAGCCTTCCAGCTTGGCCAGCGCCTCGGCCAGTTGCGCCGCGTTGTACTCGGGGTTGATGACCGGATTGCCCCAGCGGTCGTTGACGATCAAGGAAGGCGCGAGGCTGTAATAGCGGAAGCCGCCACCGCCTTGCCAGTTCACGCTTTCCGTAATGCCGCCCTTGTCCTCGCCGTCGATGACTTTTTTCAGACGCGGGATGATGTGCGTATGGCAGTGCTCGCCCAGCTCGATCATGATCCAGCGGCGACCCATTTTGTGGGCGACTGCGCCAGTCGTACCGGAACCGGCAAATGAATCAAGAACCAAGTCGCCTGGATTAGTGGCAATGTGTAAAATTCGTTCAATCAAGCGCTCTGGCTTAGGCGTATCGAACAAATCATTTCCCTGATACAAAGAAATAATCTCCTTCTTTGCTTCATCTGTATTGCCAACTTCATCATGTGGCCACCAAGTCCACGGCACCACTCCGGGCACCTCTGAAAGATATCTAATTGTTGTTGGCTGACTATTTCCATCTTTGCCAAAATATATTCGCCCATCCGCAAGCAGCTTTTCGTACGCATCTTTCGAATAACGCCAACAGTTGCCCGGTGGAGGATCAAAGCTTTTTCCATTTGGGCCGACTATCGTATAAAACTGTGACCTTGTGGCGTGGCCAGCTTGCGCAGTTATCGGTATTGTTCGCCAAGGGCCTCGTGGATCTTTGCTTGGGTTTTTGTAAACTTTCTTTTGATCATCATTCAGGCTCAAAAGATTTCTATTAGCCTTAAAAACTTCGGGCGAAGCTGCATATACGACGACATACTCATGTACATCACCTATTGCCGCTCTATTTTCACGTGAATACCTTTTTTGCCACACGTTAGACGCGATAAAGCATCGGCGACCAAACACTTCGTCCAACAAGACACGCAGATATGGAGCCTCATAATCGTCAATGGATACCCATAGTGATCCGTCAGTTGGATGAAGCAATCGTTTGATGATTTCCAATCGATCTCGCATAAGTCCAAGCCAAATCGAGTGCTCAAGTCCATCGTCATAGTGCGTAAAAGCGCTGCCGGTATTATAGGGAGGGTCAATATAGACGCATTTCACCTTGCCGGTAAATTCCTGCTCCAACGCCTTCAGCGCCAAAAGGTTGTCACCGAAGATCAGCCGGTTGTCGAAAATGTCGTTCTCGGTCACCCGTTGCGCCGCGTGATACGACTTGCCTGATTCTTCCAGCAAGATGCGCGGCTCAAGCCGTGGGCGCTTCTCCTTGCCAATCCAAGTAAGTTCTAATTTTTGTTTGCTCATAATCAGCTCAATAATTCTTTGAGATACAGACGCGCGGGGTTTGTTACTTCGCGTTTATAGGCTGCATCAGGTTTGCTTTTTCCCATTTTTTCAAACTTGGGAATTGACGTGGTCTTGTTCAGTAAGGGCGATTTCCCACCGTGCAGAATGACGTAACGCTCCTCTGTGATCGCCAGTTTTTCTTGATGAAACTCTTCGAGCAACCCCAATGCGTAACGCACAAATTGGCGTGCGCTTTTGAACTGCCCGGCGTAGCCTACCGGATTACCTGACTTCAAATCGATATACACCAGAGTTAGTTGCCCACCTCGATTGAGCACCACGACACAATCGCAGGCGCGGTGGTGATCATGCCCATCAATAGCCAGCAATGGCGACATCACCACGGCATTGCACCGCTGATGAATGTGTTTGCATTTTCGCCCCTCATCAGGATCAAAGCTAAACCAGTCACCATTCGGGGCTGTCAACGTCACTTTTTTGAGTTTGGCGGCAGCATCAGTTTCATCAATCTGGATATGGGTGTGTTGAGCCCCGTTGTAGGTAATGCAGCTCAGTGAGCCTTTTAGTTTCACCATTGCATTCGCCAACATCAGAGATCACCTCCATAAAGAATCTCGCTCTGAATGGCGTTCATTTCTTCAATTGTGGTATCGAAGGTCGTAACCTCAATGCCTCGGTCTGGATAAATTGTGGCGGGTTTGAGCGTGTTGATACGTGTGGCACGCTTGCCTTTAACGCTGGCGGCTTTCAGTTCAGTGCCCGTCATATATAAACGCACGCGCTGCGGGTTCAGCAATTCTTCATCCGCATAACCATGTGTCTGCTGCATGGTTTTGGTATGCGCGGTGTTTTGCGCCAACATAATCAAAGTGTTGAACTCTTTAATCAGGTAATCACTGTGCGTGGTAATAAAAACCCGGACGCCCGCATTCACCATGCGTGCCACCAATCGCGCAAAAGCCCGTTGATTGCGCGGATGCAAATTTAACTCTGGCTCATCAATGATGAATACATCACCTGGCTTTGCCTTACAGCGCAGATAAAACCCCACATCCAGCAAGGCGCGAATACAGCTCGAGGATTCATTCATCGAGAATCGCGGTTTGCCGCTACCTTTGGGCTGAAAGACCAATCCCATATCTTTAATGACTTTATAGCTACCGCCAATAATGGCATCAAAGGCTTGTAGAAGTGCAGGGGTTTCTGTAGCTAACTGGCCTGTTTGTTTGTCGATATCCTCCAGCTGCCGGATAAAATCAACGTTGTCCTCTACAGGCCATGCATAGCCGGCATCCACCTGCTCAAGCAGCTTAAATGGGTTTTGTTTGATTTCTTTGGAATCCATATTGCTGAGTTTTTCCAGCATTCTGGTTCGAGCTATATCGAGCTCGCGCCGAAATATGGCAGCCCCTGTGCGCTCCGCGCTGGAGACATGAGTATCTGGCAGATAAGGGGAAAAAACGATATCGGCCATTGCATCGACAACAAAATGACTTAAGCCGCTGAAGGGTGATCGGAGCAAAGAGTCATCGGCTATTAGAAGCTCAAGCACATTGCTGTCCGACTCTTTGCTCAGTGTTGCCAAAACCTTACCTGCGGGGCCATCTTTGATCGTTCGCTGAAATGGCGTACCACTGAAATCCAGTGTGTCGTTAACCGAGACCACAACTCGAACTCCATCAAAGAAGCTCTTATTCGCTGCAAAAGTACGCGGTAGCAACGAGATGTATTTTTCACCGAGTTTTGCGAGATAGTCATTTACCTTACGATGAAACATTTCTTGCAAGTCAAACTTGTAGGCACCCTCAGCCTTAGCAATAGCTTCAATTTCCTGCGCAAGAACCATCTGCAGCAAGCGACGCCAGCTTCGCAAAAATCCATATACCGCATACGTTGCGTATGTTTTTCCGGTATTGTTCTCGCCGCAAATAAGCGTTAAATCGGCTAGTTCGAGCGTTGCTTCATCTAGGAGCCCTAGCTTTTTAAATTCAAATTTCATTCCTGACTCCTAAATGAGTTGCCATTCAACAGTAAACAACGTGCGATCTTCAACCTGCTGCTGCAACTGAACCTCCAACTGGGTGATGAGGTCGTTGCGCTGCGCTTCCACTTCATCCTGACGTGCAAACAGTTCGCGGCGTAGTTTACTGCGCTTGCCTTCTAGGTCGCGTTGTTTCTTTTGCCATGACAACTTTTCTTCCAACGTGGGCGCGGTGGCGGCCGTGCGGCGTACGTCCTTGATCTCAAGATCAATGCCCTTGATTTCCTGCTCCAGTCCCAGCTTGAGGTCATCCGCCCAGGCATCGAGTTTTTGCACTTCCTGCTCGAAGTAACCGAGGTTGCGTTGGTTGATGTCTTGCAGCAGGGTGGTTTTGCGTAATTGGATGTCTTGCTCAAGTGCATGATTGCTGATTCGCGCTGAATCGGCGGGTAAGGCGGTGGCAGGCAGTCGGAGCAGTTTTTCGGGTAGGTCTGCTGCGAGTGCTATACCTTCTGCGGTGACCGCCGCAACGATCAAGTGTTGTTCCAGACTACCCAGAGCTTCGACCTCGATCAGCTTCAATGCAAGCCAGCCCGTCTGTCCGCGATAGGGGGTGAGCGCACTGATCTGAGTACCGTAGGCAGCATAGTCGAAGAGCAGCCGGGCGGGGCTGAGCGTTCGGCCTTTGGCTTGCGCGGTTACCCATTCGGCCAGTGGATGACCCAACCGATACACGTGGGCCTCGCCCGTTCGCCTCGGTAACTCGTAGCGGCCCAGCGTAATTTTATCTGGGCAGGCTTCGGGCAGACATTGCAGCAAAAATCCGTTCTCGTCGAAGGTTGCGCACGAGCCAAGTTCGGTTTGGGTGAGGTCCAAAAGCATGCGTTCGTACCGGTTGCGTGCGGCATGGCTCTCATCGGCACGAATCCGAAGTTTGTCTTGCACTTCTTCGTCGAAGTTTTCCAGCAGGATTCGGCGCGTCTTGACCATGGCTTCGTTGATTTCGCCAGAAAGGTCTTGTTGTAGTTGCTCAAAGCTGGCCTTGATGGCTGCCGGGTCGCGGCAGTTTTGGTAGATGTCGGCAATGCGCCGTTCAAAATCCACGCCGGAGCCGATGGCGCCCAGCACTTCATCGCTGGCACCAAACACGCCTTCAAAGAGCTGGAATTTCTGCGCCAGCAACTCATAAACCCGCGCATCGGCTTCGTTGCTGCGGTCAACAAAATTGACCACCACCACATCGTGCTTTTGCCCGTACCGATGGCAGCGCCCGATGCGCTGTTCGATGCGTTGCGGATTCCAAGGCAGGTCGTAGTTGATGACGAGCGAACAGAACTGGAGGTTGATACCTTCGGCTCCGGCTTCGGTCGCAATCATGACGGTGCCGCGCTCCTTGAAATGCTCGACTAGGGCGGCGCGGGTATCGGCGGTTTTGGAACCGGTAATGCGATCGGTGCCTTCGTGACGATTCAGCCAGTCGCGGTATATTGCTTGAGCGCGGCTATCGCTATTCGTGCCATTGAACAGGACGATGCCCTTGCCATAAGGCGTATCTTCCAGCAGGGAGAGCAGGTAATCCTGAGTCCGCCTCGATTCGGTAAAAATTAGGGCTTTCTGGGCTGCCCCCAGCCGGTTCAATTCCTTGAATGCGCGATCAAGCGCGGTAAGTAGCGCCCTGCCTTTTGCGTTGTCGTGAATGCTGTTAGCCAAGTCTTTGAACTGTCGGAGTTCTGCTATTTCGCCGGCGATTGCCTCGCGTTCGTCTTGTGTCGGCAATGGGGTCGCGTCAGGTTCCGCCCACTCATCTGCGGTTTCATCGAGCGATTCGTACTCCTCATCCAGCACTTCGGCCAATGCTGGAACGTCCGGCGTTTCGTCTAGCACTCCCTGCAAGCGCTTGGCCATGGTTTCCAATGCCCCGGCAATTGCATGGGTGCTTGATGCCAGCAGTTTCCAGAGGACAAGCGAGATCAGTTGCCGTTGTCCCTCCGGCAATGCCTTGAGATTGGGGCGGCGCAGATAATCGGCGACGAGAGCCGAGAGCTGTTGTTCTTTGGCGGAAGGGGTGAATTCCTGCACGATGGCGATTCGGGCGGTGTAGGACACATAGGGTTGCACCTGTTGGCGCAAAGTGCGTTTGCAGATTGGCGCGAGTCGCTCGCGTAATCCGCTGAATAATGGGTCGCGGCCCTGATTCGTAAATTGCGCGCGAAAGCTGTCGAGATCGCCGAACACGCGATCATCGATCATGCTGACGAGTCCATAGAGTTCGAGCAATGAGTTTTGCATGGGCGTGGCCGTCAGCAGCACTTTGGCTCGAACGTGCGCCAGTGCCTCCTTCAATGTTCGCCCGATGACGTTGCCAGGCTTGTATACATTGCGCAGCCGGTGCGCTTCATCAAGGACAACCAGATCCCAATCGGTAGATTTCAACGTTTCTGCTTTCGCTTTGGCGAACTGGTAGGAGCAGATGATCGGGCCCGGGGTGACCAGAAAGGGATTGTGCTGCCCTTGCTTGATGAGGGCGTTGTAATTTTTGGCCTCGAAGATGGTGCCTTGTAGGCTGAACTTATCCTGCAACTCTTGATGCCACTGCTTGCGCAGGTTGGCCGGGACGATGATCAGTATGCGTCGGCGATGTTCTGCCCATCGTTGCGAGATGACCAAGCCTGCCTCGATGGTTTTCCCCAGACCGACTTCATCTGCAAGGATCACACCCCGCGATAGGGGATTCTTACAGGCAAACAGCGCAGCATCGACCTGATGCGGATTTAAATCGACCTGTGAATCCACCAGGGACGAAGCCAGCGATTCAATGGTTTCCCCCGCTGCGCGACGGGTCAAAAGCCAGGCAAAATACTGGCTCTGATGCGGCGTGAGCATACGTTCAGGTGCCAAGTTGAACTCCATGCATTTTGTTGTTTCCCCAAGGGCTATCCATCCAGCAGGAGAGATTAACAGCAATATTTAGTTTGCCTAGCAAACCAACATTCTAATCAGTTACTGATTAATCAATAAGCTCTGCGTACCGCTTAATCAAAAAAATACCCGTCATCCCCTTGGCCGCTTAACGTCTTTCATCCAGAACAAGTACAGATTTTGAATATTCTTACCCCCAGCTGCGAAAAGCGCATCCGACCCCAAAGGGGTTCGCGCTGACCGACCGCACTTTATTGCGGTCGGTTTAGCTTTCGGATTTATTCGTTAATATCCGGTGCTGTCCAATAGTGTTTTTCTGATTTATTCCAAGTATGGAATAAGTCTGCATTTGCTGAAGGCTTTGACGAAAATTTTGCCCAGTATTAGAAACCGGCACCGGATGCGCAGGCCTTCCTTAATAAGAAATGAGGGCGATACACTCTGCCAAAACGCCAAGACAGAAGTCGCCAACGCTGGCTTGCTGCCAGATTTGCTTAAAAGCGAAGAATTGATGAGTACGAGATAGATGTCGCGCATTCCTGCCAGTGCCATAAAAATGGCAACAAATTGGCAACAAAAGTGGGCTTCTGAGAAACGAGGCTGCGGTAAAAAATCGCAACCCGTTGATTTAATTGGTCGGGATGAGAGGATTTGAACCTCCGACCACCTACACCCCATGCACGGAAATAGCCGTTTTTTGCCGTTTTCCAAAATTCCATGATTATCATAACTAATTGATATTAATGTTTTCATTGTCCAAACATGTCCCGTGCAATATCATCCTAGCCAGAGTCAAGTGGGTACGTGAGTGGGTACGTGAATTTCACGGTTATCCACCTAGATTTAGTGCAGGTGGTCGTAAAATGAGCAAACTTACTGTCAAAGAAATCAGTTCAGCACTCCCAGAAGCCAAGGATAAATTCCTTGAAGACGGCGAAGGTTTAAGGTTGCGTATTTTTCCAAGTGGAAAAAAATCATGGCAATTCCGCTATCAGATCAATGGCACCAGAAAAACCATGAGTCTCGGGAGTTATGAGTTTGTATCGCTCAAAGAGGCGCGGCTCAAAGCACACGATGCGCGCAAATTAATCGATCAAGGGATTGATCCAGCCGAGCAAGCAAAACAAGAAGAATCGAATAAGTTGGCAGAGAAAAAAGCAGCGGAACAAGCTGCACTTGGAATACGTACGCTGGGTAGTGCTATTGAGCGATGGGCGGAATTGGAATTAGTGAAACGCAAAGACCCAAGTGAAGCCTTGCGTGCACTTCGCAAGGATATCATTACCCCAATGGGCGACCGGGATATTCAAACTATTACGCGGGGTGACATTCTGGATGCCATGGACACCATTATTAATCGAGGTGCACGGCGGATGGCCAACCGCACTTTCAGTGACCTGAAGCAATTCTTCCGCTGGGCACATGAACGGGAATGGGTAGCTACGGATCCGATTGCTGGTGTAACAAAAGACCGAGTTGGTGGAGCTGAGCCTGAACGCGAGCGTTTTATGGATGCTGTTGAAATTATCGAGCTGGCGCAAGCCTTACCCAAAGCCCGTATTGAACCCTATGTGGAGCGCGCAATTTGGATCATGCTCTCTACACTGTGCCGGGTCGGTGAAATTACTCAGGCACGGTGGACAGATATTAATCTTGAAAAGGGTGAGTGGGTCATTCCGGCCGATATTGCCAAAAATGGCAAAGCACATACCATTTATTTATCAGATTTTGCGCAAGATCAATTTGCACACCTGCGGGAACTCTCATTATGGAGTGAGTGGGTTATGCCATCGCCACAAATTGGGCAAACCCATATCAATCTCAAAACCATTACGCGCAGCGTACGTGACCGGATACGCAGCACGCCACTGAAGAATCGCAGCAAGGCCACCGGCACCCTGCTTTTAAGCGGAGGAGCCTGGACGCCGCACGACCTTCGTCGAAGCGGCGCAACGATGATGGCTGAACTGGGCGTGTTATCCGAAATCATTGAACGTTGCCTAAATCATGTCGAAATGAATCGCATGAAACGCACCTATCAACGTCACGAGTATCGATCTGAGCAGAAAGCAGCCTGGCAGCTTTTAGGAAATCGCTTGGAAGCATTGCTGAAAGTGAACGAAGCAATGATGTCCCAAGAGTCATCCGTTCTGAGTTAAGCCCCCTCTCACCTGACAACCATGTCCGCCACCGAATTGACCCTATTCGATCAAACCTTGACTGTGTTCAAACGAAGCATAAGAGTCAGCGGATGATGCGGTGACTCCTGAAAGCCATAATGCTCGTAGAACTGCTTGGCCTGCTCGTGGAGTGCATGAACAAGCAAAGCACGAACGCCTGTGTTTTGCGATACGGTAATGGCTCGATTTACGGCGTCTTGCAACATAGCCGCACCCAGTTTGATGCCTTGCGCCCGGCGGTCTACAGCCAGCCTGCCAAGCACCATGACGGGCACAGGGTCAGGCATATTGCGACGAACCGCGCTGGTCGCCAGTTGGTGCGTGACGGCTCCCGCTGCCATGGCATAAAAGCCACGCACTCGATTTTCTTCATCCACGACCACGAATGTTCTGCTGGCTCCACTGATCTGGTTGGTCATTGCACGACGCTTAAGCCACTCATCCAGGGCGTGTTCGCCGCACTCAAAATCATTCAACAGATGCGTGGCGGCAAGTGGCTGAGGTGCGGATAACGTCAAGCTCATGCTTTGTTGCTTTTCCACGGCACTTGGACCGCCATCAATCGCTCAAGACCCGCATTGGCATTTGGTGGTGCGTCGAGCATAGAGGTGAACTGTTGGAGCTTGTCCGCATCCAGCCCGAAGAAAACCTGATCAAGCAATACCGACTGCGCGCGCTCGCAAGCGGCTTCCAGCATGAAGTCCGAACGGTTTTTGCCAAGCAGAGTCGCCGCATGATCAATGAGATCACGCTGTTCCGGCAAGGCACGTAGATTGATAGCAGCAGCACGCATAGCGAACCCTTCATGTAATGACAATAGATACACAAGATGGTAGTGGCGCGTATATCTGTTGTCAATACAGTGATTTGAATCGCCACTGGTTTGCTAGACACCATGCCGCTCAAGAATAAGTCAACGTGCTTTTGATCATGAAAGAGTTAGTTGGCACGGGCTTAATTACCATGGTAGCGTAGGGGCAATTGCAACCTCATCTCTCTATGGTAAATATCATGCCAGACACTGCCTCCTTACCTACTCCTGAAGATGCCCGGCGGGAATACATTAAGGTAATGATTGATCTCAAGGGTCAATCGGTCATGAATTTGTTGGTTAACTATGTCATTTGGGACAACCAACTGGCTCAATCCATCAAAATTGATTATCGAAACCTGACGGCTTGGCTTCGCGGCACGCAGGCGCGTTTATCGCCAACCAAACAAGTCGCCTTCGAGTCATTTTTGGGCTTGGACGGAGGCAAACTCCAAGAAGGGGTGGTGCATAGCTGGCAACCCACCCTTAGTGCTTCCGATTTAAAGAAGCATCTCGATATCATCAAACGCTGGCTTGGGAGCGAGCCCGTAGTGATCTGGGATATTGGTCGCCACCCCGGGACTCAGCAGATCGTGCGCATTGTGAAGATGAACACACGCCTTGTGCGGATATCGGCGGTGAGTTCTCTCTGGGAGGTGTTATTACCTGTCATGAATGTGAGTGAATCTCAAATTAGATACTTACCCACAAAGCCCAGCGGGGATCATTATTGGCAAAGCTGCCCTCTTGATTTTGGCGCGGTGAGCGCTGGTCTGATTGCGATAGACCGACTTGAGCAAGTACATAATAGCGCCGATCAAATCGAGGATAACACTTGGCTACAACTGATAAAAGATTGCGGCATTTCAGGAATTTCACCCAGGGAAGCCCGTAAGCGAATCTTTAACTCATCAATGCAGCATCCTCGATATCAGGGTAGTATGGCTACCCTAGCACTACCCCGAACATAAAGGAGACTGTGTGATGGCAATTGGTACCTTTAACGAGCAAGACTATTTCGCCCTTGAATCTGCAGAGGTGGAGGCGCGTTTAATGAATGCCCAGCGTATTCTCGAACGCCAGCGGCAAGAGGAAGCGCGCATCCAGAAACAATCCCGCGAGCTGGCTGCTTTGAACAATGAAATCTCCCGAGCTTGGGCTTATCTCCGGCATTACGGCGATGAAGTGCTTGATCTTCTCCGTGTCGGCCAAGGCTCGGCTCTTCAAGAGCGGGCGCCGAACTTATGCAGGCGTTTAATCCTGCGTCTGGACGTTTTTCTCGATCACCCTCATCACGAATGGGCGCAACTGGCCTTTGGTGAACCCAAGGTATTGGAAATCGGTAATTGGGTGAAACTGGTTGTCCTCTTGGCTCTGGGCGCCGCCATTCATGGCGATGATAAAGAGACCCGTCTCTGCCTCGACAACTTAAACGCTCGCTTGGATGAATGGGGCGTCTTGGAGCAATCGGGCATCCTCTCGGCCCTAAACCAGCGTTTGAATATGCCCAACGCACCATCTGGGGCTCAGGCCATGAACAACCCAATGACGCCAGCAATCCGCCATGCTGTGCCTGCCCGTATGGATGACTACCCGCAAGATGACGCAGATCAGAGTGGTGAAAAGTCTGTTCTTCTTGTCAAAAAAATTGGCGAGGGAGAATCAGAGAAAGATCTGTATGTGGTCAAGAAATACAAACCATTAACCGAACCCATGCAACTCGTTCGTGTCGGGCAATCAGTAGCTGTGATTCAGGAGGTGCTCGATACCGAATTCCCCTGGATGACCCCGATCACGGCCATCATCTGTGATGAGCTAATCGAGAATCAGCGGTACCAATTCAGCACGGCACTCGTGAAACCGATTGTTCTGGTTGGTTCTCCCGGCTCAGGGAAGTCACACTATGTACAGCGTCTGGCTGACTTAATGTCTGTGCCCAGGCTAATGCTTTCGGTCGGCGGTATGAGCGATAATTCCACGCTCAGAGGCACGGCTCGCTCTTGGAGCACAGGGCGCCCCAGTGTTATTTCTGAGTTTATTAATGAGCACGCTTGCCCAAATCCCGTTGTGATTCTCGATGAAATCGAAAAGGGCGGCACAGGTCATAACAACGGCAATGTGTATGACACCCTGCTGCAATTACTGGAAACGCGCAATGCCGCAAGTTTTTACGATGAATGCCTGATGAGCCCGATTGATTTAAGCCGCGTGACCTATTGTGCCACGGCCAACAGCACTGAGAATCTACCCCAGCCGATCAGAGATCGGCTGCGCGTCTTGCGCGTGCCTGACCCCACTCCGGCTCACTTGCTCGGCTTGGCATATCAAATGTGGTGGTCCTTTTGGGCATCACGACAAATCCCCATGAGTGATATCCCCCCGTTAAACGATAAGTTCCTCTTAAGTAAATTGAAGGGCGGCACCAGTGTGCGTCAGGTTCAGCAGATTATGGATGTCACTATCCGTCATGCGAAAAATAACCACCCCCTGATGCGACTGCACTGATCAAATGTGCCTGTTAAATGTTGCCTGGTACAACTTTGACGGATTCACTCAAAAATCGTACAAGGGGATCACTATGCACATCATGATTTGTTTAGATAGGCATTAGGATGAGGTTTTGCGCCAGAGCTTGGACGGCCTGAGTATGACCGTATGTTCAAGACAATTTATTCGTGTGCTGAGTTTTTAGCCTTAAATCAAACTGGAAGGATGAACCGTTATGTTGAAAAAAATGAATATTTTTGCGGCTATCTTGTGCACCTGCTGCTTTGCGCCTATCGGATGGGCGCAAGATACGGGCAAGTTGTTTTTCCAGGGTACGCTGGGTGGTAAACCTATTTGGATTAATGTTCAAGCAGCGACCATTGAGACAGAATCAGGCCAAGCGCTTTCAGGTGATTTAAGCGGCGCGTACGGATACGGACTGTATGATGGTCGAGACATTTACCTGAGTGGCAAAGTTGATGAGGGCGGCGCATTCAACGTGAGTGAGCAAGATGCTCAGGGCAAAAAAACTGCTTCGTGGACTGGGCAAATTGATCTTGATTTGGGCACGCTTCAAGGCAATTGGCACAATGCCCAAAATACGAAATCCCTGCCCATTAATACTCGTCTTGTGGGTATGTCAGAGTCCATCTCGATTAGCCAAGCGGTTCCCCGTGATCCCGACAATGGCATCAATGCATTCCAGACTGCGGCTTCATCACTGACACTGCCGTATTTCATTGATCCAAGCGACCAAAGCCTCAACACCGCAATTAATCAAACCATGGTGGATTTTGCAAAAAAATCATTGACGGATAAAAGCGGCTTTTCGAGTGAAACTAACGAAGTTCGGGCGTTAACGCCCACATTCGCCGTGATAGTTAACCGGAACTACGGGTATGGCTTTGGAGCCGCGCACGGCGGTAGCAGTAGCCATCATCGGGTATTCACGCGTGCCAACGCACTACAAGCTTGGCGCAAGCTCACGTTTGCAGATATTGAGGGCGGCAACCCGCAACAATGCTTGCCACAATTAAGAGCCCAAATGATTACCGCCTTGCAAAAAGATGGCGCCAGCAGCCCTGAGCAATTAGAGGCCAAAGAAATCCCAAGTTTGGATTTTTTACCAACACAAGAGGGGGTGCACTTTTATTTTGGTGAATATTCAGTAGGCAGCTATGCCGAGGGGACGCATCAAATTTACCTTCGCTATAGTCAAACAGCGGGGTGTTTGCATAAACCTGCAAATTATCCTGCGCAGTAAAACACGGTTGATGGAGATCGGTGCCCTGAACCGGGTGTGCTGGCAGTAGGCACTGCAAACCAAAAGGCCTGCCCACATGGGCAAAGGGAGTCGTTATGCACATCATGATTTGCTCGGACTTGCACTGGGATAAGGATTTTGATCCGAAGATTGAACTCGATGTTTTAACGGGTCGCGCGTACCCGTTGAACCAAAATGCGGTATTTCAGCAGTTAATCAGCTCGGCGGAATTCAACACCCTCACCGCTGATGATCTAATTTGTATCGCAGGTGATGTCGCGGAAGGGGCTGCGGGAATTCGTCATTGTCTGACAGAACTCCGTGCCCATACCGCCGCCACCATTGTGGCTGTCATGGGCAATCATGACTATGCCAAAACGGCACTGGCACAAATCACCGTCGATCAAATTCAGGCCGACCTTCCGGAGCGCGTGCACTTGCTAGACAATCAGGTGGTTGAACTGGCAGGGGTGCGGGTTCTTGGCTGTACCTTATGGACTAATCCTGATCCCGAGTTTCACGAAGTCGGTCAGAACCTGATGCCGGAGTATGCTCAGGTAGATAATCAGGACGGCCAACCGCTTTCTGTGACAGATACGCTGGCTGCACATCATCAGTCCGTTGCTTGGCTAAATGCGGAGCTCGCCAAACCATTCACAGGCAAAACCGTTGTCATGACCCACCATGCCCCGTCGTTCATCAGCCAGCATGACAAGTACCGGTTTGATGAATTATCCGAATTCTTCTGCGTGAATCTGGAAGACCTGATTAACCAGCACCAACCCGAATTATGGATTCACGGTCATTTGCATGAGCCGGTGGATTACGAACTTGAGGCCACGCGCATCATTTCCGCACCACTGGGATACCCCGATGAGCGTAAGGGGAATTACCGACCAGCAGTGCTTATGATTTAGAGAGAT
>NCFS01000117.1 GCA_002281295.1 Halothiobacillus sp. 35-54-62
CACCACATGGTCCTCTTGTAGCTGAGAGGCCATTTGTTCGGCCAAACGATCCCCCCGCGTTTGCGCCTCGGTGGTGCCGTTGTTGTCTTTTATCGCCATGTACACAATTTCGCGGTTGCGGCTCATGCTATCTACCCACGATTGCAGCGCGAGCTTGTCTTGCAAAATTAAATCTTCGGCGGTTTGTACGGCCACCCATTCCGATAGGCTAAAGCCGTAATCGTAGGCTAGGTTGGTCATAGCCTGTTTTTGTTTGTGATAAACCCCGAGCAAGCCGATCAGCATGGCGGCCATGACAACACCGGCCATGACGAGCGGCCAACGCACCCGCAGCGGGATAATCCCTCGCGCAAACCAGCGTTCGGCGCGTTCATTTTGCCGTTGCAATAAAGAGCGCAAATCAGCCGATAAGCCCGATGCCGATTGATAACGGGCGTTCGGGTCTTTGGCCAGCAAGGTTGCCACAAGCTCAAGCAATTCGGGCGGTGTGTTCGGGTTGCGCGGTTTGAGCCGGGGCACGGGGGTTTTTAAGGTTTTTTGCCAGAGGGCGAAGTGATCGTCGTCCTCAAACGGGCAGTGGCCGCCAATCAACTCATACAACAACACCCCCATTGCGTAGAGATCGCTGCGGCCATCAATGGGTTGATCGGTAATTTGCTCGGGCGACATATATTGCGGCGTGCCCGATAAAAACGCGCGCGCGCCTTCCTCTGAGGGGGCATCGGCCTGCCGCATAATGCGGGCAATGCCGAAGTCCATCATTTTGATGTCGCCCGTGTCATTAACCAGCACGATGTTGTCGGGCTTAATATCTTGGTGCACCACGCCATGGCGATGCGAGAAGTCGAGCGCGTCGCTAATTTGAATGGCGATTTTCAAGAGCATCGGCAAGGGCATGCCCTGGGGATGGCGCTCGGTGAATTGCCCTAATGTCGCGCCGGTGAGAAGCTCCATGGCAATAAACGGAATGCCATCAATCTCGCCCACATCAAAAATTGTGACAATTTTCGGGTGGTTCAGTGTGCCGGCGGCGCGGGCTTCCACCAAAAAGCGGGCGCGGTACTCGGGATGGGCTGAAAACTCTGGGCGCAACGTTTTCAGGGCGACCATGCGGTCAATTTTAGAATCAAAGCCGCGATAAATAATCGCCATCGCCCCCCGACCCAATTCACCTTGAATCTCAAAGCGGCCAAACATTCTGGACATGCCACACTCCCTAAGCGCTAGGCCAATAATTAAGGCCAATAATTAAAGCTAATAATTAAGGCCTAAAATTTGAGCCAGTAATTTAAGCGGGCACGCTGCTATTTCAGAACAAACCACAACCCCAGCGCCACCAGTGCGCCAAGCCCAATCACCCCCGTGGCAAGCCACAGGGCGCCCGCTGGGCGGGTTTTTTTGGCAGCCAAACCGGTGTGCAATTGCAATTCCACCCCGCCAAACCGAATGTGATCGCCTTCTTTGAGGGGCGTTTCGGTAATGCGCTCGTTATTTACAAAGCTGCCATTGGTCGACAAAATATTCATGAGACGGTAGTTGCCGTTATCTTCAATCACCCAGGCATGCAGGCTGGAAACACTGGCATCGGCGAGCACAATATCGTTATCCTCGCGCCGCCCAATGGCTGTTTTGCCCAGCCGTAACGGAAAACGCCGCCCACTGAAGGGGGGGGTTAAGCCGATGAGCGCGGGTTGATCGAGATTGATGGCCTGATCAAAGCCGTCTTCAGATAAATCGGGCATGCGATCATCGTTTTTGGCCACCAATAACGTGCCTTGGGTACCGGCATATTTGGGTTTGCTGGTCTGATTGCTGTGTTCCATTGCGAATATCCTTTTTGGTGCCCTAAGGTGCGCTGGGTGGGGGCGCGGCTGAGTGGTTTTTATTATTTTTGATGGCGGCTTTGCATTTTACCCAGATTAGGGCGCAAAAATGGCATCCATGCCGCCGCACGATGTGTAGGAATTTTCTGATACGCGCTCATCACAAGCGCGCGGGGCGGGTTAAGGCAGATCAACCTTAGGCGCCGATACCCAGCCCGGTTGGCGATGCTCGGCCACGACATTGGTGTATACCCCACCGCGAACGTTCCATTCCCCGGTTACGCGCATAAATCGGGGGGAAATGGCGGCGACCAAATCATTTAAAATGCCGTTGGTCATGGCCTCATGAAAGCCGCCTTCTTCGCGAAACGACCACATATACATTTTGAGGGCTTTTAACTCAACGCACAGCTGATCGGGCACGAAGTCGATATAAATCGTGGCAAAATCCGGCTGGCCGGTTTTGGGGCACAGGCAGGTGAACTCAGGCACGCGCATGTGGATGGTATAGTCGCGCTCTGGGTGGGGGTTGGCGAAGGTTTCTAGGGTTTTACTCGGGCGGGTGCTCATGGGGCGGCCTTGGTTTTAAGTTTAAGTTGAAAAGGGATGAATCAGTCTTGGCCGATATTATAGATAACTTCACTCCTGATGCGATGTTATGCGCTTAACTCGGCTCTATTTGGCGGGATTTAAATCGTTTGCCGCCCCCACCGAGATCGTGCTGCCCGATGCGCGGGTGGCCATTGTGGGTCCCAATGGTTGCGGTAAATCGAATTTAATTGATGCCATTCGCTGGGTGCTGGGTGAATCATCGGCGCGCCAGTTGCGCGGCGCCGCGCTCGATGATGTGATTTTTGCCGGCAGCGGCCAGCGTCCGGCGGCCAGCCAAGCCGTGGTGGAATTAAGCTTTGATAACAGCGCGCGCCGTTTGGGCGGCGCATTTGCTGCGTTCGATCAAATTACCCTGCGCCGAAGCCTAGGGCGCGATGGCCAATCTCGGTACGAAATTAACCAAACCCGCGTGCGCCGGCGCGATGTGATTGACCTATTTTTAGGCACGGGCGTTGGCGCACGGTCTTACTCGGTGATTGAGCAGGGGCAAATTAATCGCATTGTCGATGCCCGCCCTGAAGAACTGCGCGGGTATTTAGAAGAAACCGCCGGCATTTCACTGTACCGCGAGCGCCGGCGTGAAACGCAAAGCCGCATGACGCAAACGCAAGAAAACCTAAGCCGCCTCACCGATATTGCCGATGAGCTTTTGCGCCAGCAAAGCCAGCTTGAGCGGCAAGCCCAGTCGGCCGAGCGTTATCGCGTATTGCAACGCCAACGCCGCATCCTAATGGCCGAACAAGCGGCGGTGGCGCATGTGCTGGCCGAGCGCGCCCAAACCGCCGCGCTGCATAGCGTTCAGCAGCAAACGGCTTTAGTTGCACAGCTTGCCCTTGCGCAGGCTGAGCACGAGCAAGCGCGTGCCACGGCTACGGCGGCGCGCCAAACCGCCGTGCAGCAGCTGCAAGCCGCCCAAGCCCGGTTTTATCGCGTGGCCGCCGATTGCGCGCAGTGCGAGGGTGGGCTGGGCGCGCTTAGGGCGCAGCTCGACGCGCTCACCGCCCAGCGCCAGGCCGATTTAACCCAGCGCGCCCAAGTGAGCCAAGCCATCCTGCAGCAACAGCGCGTGCAGGCCGAGCGAGAATCTGCGTACATCACGCTTGTGCAAACGCAGCAAGCCGCCGCCGATGCCCGGGCAGAAATACACCTGGCCTTGCGGGGGGCAGATATTGATTTAACCGCCCAGCGCCAAGCATGGCGCATCGCGCAAGAGCAATTGGCCGAGCCGCAGCAGCAATTCGCCGCCGCGCAGGCAGAGCTTGCCGCGCTAACCCGCCAAAGCCAGCGTTTAGCCGCCGATGCGCCGCCGCCCGCCGAGGAGCCCGACGTAAGCGCCTGGGCCGCGCGATTAGCTGGTGGGGCCATGCCTTAGGCGCGCAGATCCAAGCGCAGTGCGTGGATGATTTAGACGCCCTCGTGCGCCAATGGGCTGCGGTGGGCGATGTGCCTGCGGGCGGTTATTGGGTTGCCCCGATCAGTGAGGCGCCTGCGCCCGCCCCCGATTTAGCGCAAGCCCCGATGCCCGCCGCCGCGTTGCAGCCCTGGCTAACCGATTGGCAGCGAACCTGTCATCCCGCCGATAACTTAACCCAGGCCCTAAGCCTGCGGCATCGTTTGCCACTGGGGCAGCGGTTTGTCTTGGCCGATGGCTGGCAGGTGGGGCGGCACTGGCTTGGGCGAATGGCGCAAGATACCGCCGCCGAGCGCCTAGCGCAGCATACGCGCCTCACGGTGCTCGCCGATGAATGCGCCCAAGCGGCGCGGCTGGCCGAAGCCTGCGAGGCGAGTTATCAGCAGCAGCACGCCGCACTGGCAACAAGCCAGCACGAGGCCACAAAGGCCGCGCATCAGCTGCGTGCCCAAGAGCAAACCGTGCTGCGAAGCCAAACCGAGCACACCGAGGCGGGTTATCAGCAGCAGCGATTAATCGAGCGCCAGAAAGAGCAAGCC
>NCFS01000030.1 GCA_002281295.1 Halothiobacillus sp. 35-54-62
CACCGAGCCGATTAATACCGCGCCAAGCCAGCCCACCCAGTTTTTGCGCAGCGGCAACCAGCGCCAAGCCGCGAACAGCAAGCCTGCGGCAATGACCACCGCCATGATGCGATAGGTGAGTGTGCCGCCACCGACAAGGCTTGCCAAATCCTGATGGGCAATACCCCAATGCGTTAAGTTCACACTCAGCATGCCCACCCACGGCGCGAACGCCACCGAGAACAACGCCGTGCGCGTCATCGCGTAAGCACTCAAAGCCATCACGATTAACGCCACCAACGCCTGCATATTGCCTTGGGTAAATTTAACGAGGCTGCGCACCGGACACCCCCGCGCCAGCACCATGCCCATACCAAAAATCAACCCCCCTAAAATATACCGCCCCCAGGCAAAATCTGGGGTGCGATACGGGGTTTTGGTTTGATTCAAATCCACCCCGGTCCATGCCTGCACCGCGAGGGTGGCCAAAATGGCGACCCCTATCGCCCCAAGATAGACGGCAAAACGGCGGCCATCACGCGCGGTTTGCAGCGATGACAACCCGCCGACCAAACAAAAGCGTGAAAACTGCGCGGCCAAGCCAAATACCACGGACAAAGCCAGAATGGTGAGTAAATACGACTGAATAACGGAATCCATAATCCCCTCCTGAACTATTATTTTAAAAAGCACGGTACCCATCCGCTGCCGCGCATTGCCAAAGGCAGGGATTGATCCCCGATGCGGACTTCAGCCGCTTTGCACTGGAATTGATCGGGGCGCTATGTCCTTCGTTTCGCACCGCGTCGGGGCTAAAACCCCGCCTGCAAAATGATACGCCTAGGCTTTTCCCGCGTTTTACATCACCCGCCCGGTATTGGCGCGCACGATCATCTGCATTTCCTCAACTTCAGGCAGCACGGTATCGCGCACTTGGGCGACAAAATCTTCGCGCCTGCCGATCAAACTGCGATTAAATTTTTTCTCAAAGCCGATGGTTGAGCACGGCTTGCCGCTGATGCCGCCGCCGCACACACTGCCTGCCTGCGCGCCGGGCAGGATTTCGAGATAGTCCGGCTGGCTCAAAATACGGCCAAATATTGAGTCATAGAGTTTTTCGGCCATCTCGGTGGCGCGGCCATGCAAATCGGGCCGCCCCACACCCCCTACAAACAGCGTGTGGCCGGTCAGCATGAACCACGGCGCATCACCACGGGAGTGATCTGTCACCGCTAAACAAATGCTGTCGTCGGTGTGTCCCGGCGTGTGGATGACCTGTGCCGAGACATTCCCCACCCGCAAAATCTGACCATCGCTCAAAGGCAAAAATTCAAACGGCAAACCCTGGTCACTGTCGTGTAAACCATATTCCGCCCCAGCCAATTGGGCCAAACGCCGCCCGCCGGACACATGATCGGCATGAATATGGGTGTCAATCACATAGCGAATACGCACCCCGCGCGCCTCGGCCATGGCCATAAACGTTGCCTCATCCCCTGCATGCACATCCACGGCAATCGCCAACCCTTGACCTGCACAACCAAACAAATAGGCCAATGACGATTTGGCGCAAGCCACTTGCTCAAGAAACATGATTCGCTCCTCCCAAATTCAATCCAAATTCAACCCAAATAAACGCACACAGCAAATCAACACGGCACACCGCCCAAAAACCGTAGCCCAAAGCACAGCAATCAAACCCGCAAACGCCAGGTCAACGCTTCAGCTGGGAATTTGGGCACACCCTGATCGCTCAAACATTCAATCATTTAATTGAATATAAAGTCAAGTGCCGGCATACTCTTTGCAAATTATTTTGTTGGAGCTGGCGCATGAACACATCCGGTCTAAATCCCGTGCACGGCATTCGCGCGAATTGGCCGCAATTTTTGCAGCACTTAGCGCAAGTATTTTTTGTCGGCGCCACTGTCGGCATGACGCGCACCGTGCTGCCCGTGCTGGCACAAACCGATTTTGGGTTGGCCGCGAATTCGTTCTTAGCGCTCAGCACGTTTGTGATTGTGTTTGGTTTGGTCAAATCGGTGTTGAACTTAGTTGCGGGCGACTTAAGTGATCGCCTTGGGCGCAAGCGGGTATTGCTACTTGGCTGGATGGCGGCTATCCCTATTCCGTTTCTGATTTTGTTCGGGCAAAGCTGGGGCTGGATTATTCTGGCCACGGGTTTTTTGGGCATTAATCAAGGATTGGCCTGGTCGATGGCGCTCAATAGCAAGCTTGATTTAACGCGCGCCGAACAACGGGGGCTCGTCAATGGCTTAAACGAATTTGCAGGCTATGGGGGCGTGGCACTGGCGGGTGTACTCGCGGCATTTTTGGCGCACTGGATCGGCGCGCGCATGGGGCTGTTCTGGTTTTCTCTGGCCGTTATTAGTGTGGCACTCACGCTCGGACTCTGGGCGGTTCGAGAAACCCGGCCATGGGCATTAGCGCAGCGTTCACAGGCGCCAGAGACCGCAAAAAAATCCAAACCGCGAACCCTGCGGGCTATTTTTTGGCAGGCCAGCATCAAGCATCCGGGCTTGCTCGCGTTGAATCAGGCGGGCCTTGTCGAAAAATTTACCGATTCCATCGTGTGGCTGTTTTTCCCGATCTTCTTTTTAGCGCGTGGCATGAGCTTGGCGGCAGCCGGATCTTTAATCGCGATTTATGGCGTAACCTGGGGTGCGGGGCAACTCATCACAGGACCGCTATCCGATAAAATCGGCCGCAAAATCCTGATTGTGGGTGGCATGTGGCTGTGCGGCGTGGGTGTTTTGGCGGTGAGTTTCACGGATTCGCTGGTGTTGTGGAGTATCGAGTTGGCGCTCATCGGCTTAGGCATGGCGATGCTCTACCCCACGCTCGGCGCGGCGGTTGCCGATTTAAGCTTGCCCGCTGAACGCGCATCGGTGCTGGGCGTGTACCGCTTTTGGCGAGATTTTGGTTATGCCGTCGGCGGCTTGCTTTTGGGGTTAGCCGCGCAAATGAGCGGCCATCTCGCCCTGCCGTTTTGGCTGGTGGCGATCGCCATGTTTTTATCTGGGGGGTATGTGTGGCTTAAATTTTCGCCACAACCCGCCTTAACCGCCAACTAACCCCCGAGCATCGCGCCCCGCTAGGCACCCGCAGCCCCCTTGCGGTGAGCGCGTGCCTGGGTGATGATAAGGCTCACTTTACCCTGCACGGAATGCTGCTTGTATGATGCGCTTTGGCTTGATAATTAATTGTTTAAGTTTCTCTGCTAAATCATCGGGGTTTTGTGAAAAACACCCCTTAACCCGCCGTATGGCGGTATTTTGCGCGGCGGGCTTGCTGCTGATCAGCCTAAGCGCCCAAGCAGCACAAGCAGCCCAAGCCGATTTATACCGTTGGACAACCCCCAATGGCACGATCCATTACGGCGATAACATGCCCTCATCCCAGGCGGAGCATGGCTATGATTTAATCAATCCCGCCACCGGCGAGGTGTTAAAGCACTTTGATCGGGCAAAAACGCCGGCAGAAATCGCGGCCGAGGCGGCGGCAGAGCAGGCTCGTTTGGCCGCCATCAAAGCCCAAGAGGATCAAGCACGCAAGGATCGCGTGTTGCTGGCTTTATATACATCCATGGATGATTTAAATCGGGCGCGAAAACAGCGTATATCTGAGTTAGATGCGCTTATTCGCCAAACGCGCGATTCGCTAAAACGCACCCAAGCGCGCACCTTATCGCCCACGCCTGCCGAGGCCTTGGCGGCGCAACGGGATGTGATTCAGCTCAGAAAAAATCTGGCCGATTTAGAAGACAGGCGGGATGTAGCCGGTGCCCAATTTGCCCGTGACGAGCATCGGCTCCAGCAACTGCTCACACAAACGCCCTCTAAACGCACGCCGTAGGGGTTAAACGGCTCAGTTTCTAGGCATGGCCACAAGCGGGCGGTGACGCTCGGCGCGCACGGCCGGAAAGGTAACCTGAAACACGCTGCCCTGCTGGGGCTGGCTTGTAATGTGCAAATAGGCATCGTGGCGCAAAATCACATGTTTCACGATGGCAAGCCCTAAGCCCGTGCCGCCGCGCGTGCGCGAGCGCGCCACATCAATGCGGTAAAACCGCTCGGTTAAGCGGGGAATATGGCGGGGTTCGATGCCAATGCCGGTATCTTGCACCTCAAACACGGGGCTGCCTTGTGCGCTTTCAAACCAACGAATGGTAATCATGCCGCCGCCGGGCGTGTATTTCACCGCGTTAAAAATAAGGTTTGAAAAGGCGGAATGCAGCTCGCGCATAATGCCCACGAGCCACAAGCCGCTATCGACCGCCATGACAATTTGATGCTGCTCTGATCCGGAAAGCAGTTGGGCATCGTGGGCAATGGTGCCGAGCAGGCTTGCCATGTCGATGGCTTCAAAATATTCCTCATCGGGACGCGTGGTTTCAAGCCGCGAGAGCAGTAATAAATCTTCCACAATGCGGCGCATCCGCTCCGATTGCTGATGCATGTTGGTGAGAATGCGGAACATCTCGCCGTGGGGGTCTTCCTCGCTGTCGAGCAAGGTTTCAAGGTAGCCCGCCAACACCGTGAGCGGCGTGCGCAATTCATGCGATACATTGGCCACAAAATCTTGCCGCACGCCCTGCAAACGATACAGCGCGGTCACATCCCGCCCGATGAGTAAATCGCGATCTTCACCATAAGGCTCGCGCCGTAAATTGAGCGCGCGCTGCTCATCACCGGGCGACTGAAGCTCTAAACCCCGCCCTGAATCGGCATCATTTAACCAATGCACAAAGCTTGGGTCGCGTATCAGGTTGTCGATGCGCAACCCCACATCACTGCGGTTTAAGTTTAAAAGCTCGCAGGCGGCATCATTGAGCCATTCAATTTCCCTGAGCGGCGTTAATACCACCATGGCATCAGGCACCGACATGGCCGAATGGTGATACCGCTTAAGCAACGCCACCAATTTACGTTGGCGCCGCCCCCAGGCGTGACGAATCCGGCGCTGCCGATCGGCAATCAAACCCGGCAAACCGTACACAATGGCGCCCCGCTGGTGCTTGCGGGCACCGCGTGCGACCCGCATTAATCGATACACGAGGGAAAAGTTATACCCCGCCAGCGCCACGGCCAACGCCCAGCCTAGGTGCGCCAGCACGCCGTATACAATGGCACCCAGCAGGGCGAACAGGGCAAGCAAAACCAACTCTTGCCGCCAGCGCGCCGCACTGAGCCGCAAGCTGCGCCGCCGATGCGAACTCGGCACAGCGGTTTTATTAGGTTCCAGTGGTTTTAACGGTGCTGAAGGTTGGGACTGAGATTGTGACAAGGCTAATCGCTCAAAAGGCAACAGAATAACGTGTGCATCGTTCTGGGTTCGACCCAAGCAAACGCATGCCCCCTAACGGCCAAGCGCCCCCCTGTGTGGGGCAGAAAATCAAACAGCACCCGCCGCATGACAGGGACAAGCTTAAGCTTTGCTCGATAAGCGGTAACCCACGCCCCGCACGGTTTGAATTAAGCCATCAAAACCGCTGGGCGTTAAGGCTTTGCGTAAGCGCAAAATATGCACATCCACGGTGCGCTCTTCCACATAGGCATTGCGCCCCCAAATGCGATCCAGCAACTGCGTGCGGCTAAACACGCGCTCGGGGTGGGTCATAAAGAAGGTGAGTAAACGAAATTCGGTCGGCCCCACGTCTAAATCCACATCGCCGCCGGTCACGCGATGACTTTCAGGATCAAGACGCAAGCCGGCCACTTCGATCATACCGCCTTCACTTTCAGGAGAGGCGCGCCGCAAAACCGCCTTAATGCGCGCCATAAGCTCCCGTGGGGAGAACGGCTTGGTAATGTAATCATCGGCGCCGGCTTCAAGGCCGCTGACTTTATCTTCCTCTTCGCCGCGCGCGGTAAGCATCACAATGGGCACATCGCGGGTAAGCTCATCACGCTTCATGCGGCGAGCAAATTCAATGCCGCTGGCGCCGGGCAGCATCCAATCGAGCAAGACCAAATCGGGCAGCTTTATGGATAGCTGCTCAAATGCTTCGGCCACATCGCCAGCCTCGACCAAATCGTAGCCGGCACGCCCTAGGGCAAACGCGACCATTTCCCGAATGGGTTTTTCATCTTCAACAATTAAAATGGTTTTGCGCAAGGCCATGATGCGTACTCGTGTTGCAATATCATTACTATTGAATATCAACCGCATGACACGATTATGACAATATGACAATCATACGAAACCCCGCAACCAATGGCGATAGAAACCGCCACACCCACCTTCTCGCAGGCGGGATTAACCTGGGGGCACCTCGAAAAATCTACTGCGCCATCCGATTGCGGCGTCGCGTGCTCGTTCGCGCCTCGCCTATCTACTTGATATGTCTCGTTGCTCCTTGCACTCGAACGTGCTCGTGACGGTTTTTCAAGGTGCCCTTGGGCGACTTCGGCATAATGTTGCCTCCTGTCGGTTCAAGGAATAGCCGAACGGGGAAAATTTAAGGCCGCACACTGGTCTTGTCTTTGCCATAATTTGGAAACCACCCCATGATTGATTCAGCGCAAATCGCCGATGACGTGAGCCGCGCGTTGGCCGAAGATATTGGTGCCGGCGATGTGTCCGCCCGCTTAATTCCGATTGATCTTGTGATGCGCGGTCATATTTTATCGCGCGAGCCCTGCACACTCGCAGGGCTCGCCTGGGCGGAAGCCGCGTTTCGGCGGGTTTCAAATCGCATTGAAATAACCTGGCATGTTCGTGATGGTGACCCCGTGGCGGCGGGAGATTATCTCTGCACAATCGAGGGCCCGGCGCGGGCTTTGCTTACGGGCGAACGCACCGCGCTCAATTTTTTGCAAACTTTAAGCGGCACCGCCACCACCACGCGCGCCTATGTGGACGCCGTGGCAGGCACAAACGCCAAAATATTAGACACCCGAAAAACCCTGCCCGGCCTGCGTTTAGCGCAAAAATACGCGGTCACCTGCGGGGGCGGGCATAATCACCGCTTAGGTTTATTTGATATGGTGCTCTTAAAAGAAAACCACATTATGGCGGCGGGATCAATTAGCGCGGCAGTTAACCAAAGCCGCTCGATGAACGCCGATATACCGCTTGAGGTTGAGGTGGAAACCTTAGCCCAACTCGAAGAAGCGCTATCGGTGGGCGTAACGCGGATTTTGTTAGACAATTTTGATTTAAACGGTTTGCGTGCCGCCGTTGCGATCAATCAAAATCGCGCCCAATTAGAATCATCGGGTAATGTCGATTTATCGACGGTGGCCAGCGTTGCCCAAACGGGCGTCGATTTTATTTCCATCGGTGCACTCACCAAACATGTGCGCGCGATCGATTTATCCTTACGTTTTGATTCACCCGATCAAAACCCAAGTTTAATTACTTAAACTTGTAGTAATTAACATTTAAGTACTTTGTAACGGCTTCGTTTTCTTCTTCAAACCAAGCGATATTAAAATGATTGGCGCAGCTTTCGACCATGGTGTGCAAGCTCGCTAGGCTCTGGATTTTTTTACCCTGGCGCGATTCGTAAAAGGCCGCATCATGGGGCGCCGTATGGCAACCGGCACAATGCTCGGCGTGTAATTGGGCGCCCCAATTGGGATCGTGCGCCTCGGCGGCCGCGCTGTGAGACACAACCAAACCCGCTAGGGTTAAAATGCAAACGCCCAACAAATGCGGGGTTTGGCGGCGAGATAAAACGGGGGGCATCGCTGAATTCATGGTGGCTCCTCAAGAAAGGCTTTTGCTACAGGCTTTTAGTAAAGGCACACTGATTGTGCCGGCAACCCATAGCCTCGGTTAATGCGTTCGAGTTAATCTATTTTTTTGTTGTACGCTGGAGTCTAGCCCTTTGTTTGCAATACCCCGATCAAACTTTCCTATATGACCCAATCTAAATCACTTGTTCATTCTTATAATGTGTCAATGTATTCGCGCGGAATTCAACTACGGGGCACCTCGAAAAATCTACTGCGCCATCCGATTGCGGCGTCGCGTGCTCATTCGCGCCTCGCCTATCTACTTGATATGTCTCGTTGCTCACTGCGCTGCTCCTTGCACTCGAACGTGCTCGTGACGGTTTTTCGGGGCGCCCTACGATGATGATTTTATTCGGAATCCCCGCCTGCGATAGCGTTAAAAAAGCCCGCACTTGGCTTGATCAGCGCGCCTTGGCGTATCAGTTCCATGATTATAAAAAAGCCGGCGTGCCTGAAGATTTACTGGATCGCTGGCTTGCCGAATTGGGCTGGGATGCGGTAATTAATACGCGGGGTACCTCGTGGCGCGCGCTGCCGCAATCTGAGCGTTTGGCTATGGATAACGCCGCCGCCCGCCGCGCGGTACTCATCAACCCCAGCTTAATTAAACGCCCCATCTTGGTATCAGACACCCAAACCTGGGTGGGTTTTGAGCCCGATCGCTGGCTAAGGGAAGTAAAGTAATGGGCACATCGAAAAACCGTCACGAGCACGTTCGAGTGCAAGGAGCCGCGCAATGAGCAACGAGACATATCAAGTAGATAGGCGAGGCGCGAATGAGCACGCGACGCCGCAATCGGATGGCGCAGTAGATTTTTCGAGGTGCCCTAATGTCGATTGATAACCAAAATGCCACCGTATCGCTGGCGCAAGATTTAATCCGCCGCGCATCCATCACCCCCGATGATGCCGGTTGCCAGCCTTTATTGGCGCATCGCTTAGCGGCGGCAGGCTTTGCCATTCACCCCCTGCGTTTTGGCGATGTGGATAATCTTTGGGCCATTTATGGCACCGAAGGCAAGCTTTTTTGCTTTGCAGGCCACACCGATGTGGTGCCCACGGGGGATGCCGCCGCGTGGAGCCAGCCGCCGTTTGCCGCGCATATCAATAACGAGGTGCTAATTGGCCGAGGCAGCGCCGATATGAAAGGCTCGGTTGCCGCCATGGTGACCGCTGTTGAGCGATTTTTAACCGCAAACCCCACCCCGCCGTTTCGGATTGCTTTTTTAATTACCAGCGATGAAGAGGGCGTGGCCATTAACGGCACGGTTAAAGTGGTGGATTGGCTTACAACCCAAGGCGAGCACATCGACTGGTGCTTGGTTGGCGAACCCTCCAGCCGTTTAACGCTGGGGGATGAATATAAAATCGGCCGGCGCGGTTCAATCACCGGCAACTTGGTGATTCACGGTAAACAAGGACATGTGGCCTACCCGCATTTGGCCGATAACCCCGTGCACCGCGCCGCGCCGTTTTTGGCTGAACTCACCGCGATTGAATGGGATAAGGGCAATGCGCATTTTCCGCCCTCTACCCTGCAAATTGCCAATATCCACGCCGGTACGGGCGCAAATAACGTCATCCCCGGCGAGCTCTCGGTGCAATTTAACTTGCGCTTTAACACCGAAAGCACGGTTGAAAAAATTCAAGCCCGCGTGGGGGATTTACTCGCACAACATCAATTGCGGCATACCTTGAATTGGTCGCTCTCAGGCCAACCGTTTCTCACCCGCACGGGCGATTTTGTCGAAGCCGTTGAGGCGGCCGTGATGCACATAACCGGCACAAAACCCCAGCCCTCAACGGCGGGTGGCACCTCAGATGGCCGATTTATTGCCCCCACCGGCGCGCAAGTGATTGAGCTTGGGCCGCTCAACGCCACCATCCACCAAATTGATGAACAAGTGCCGGTCGCGCATTTAATTGATTTATCAAAAATTTATGAAGCCCTGCTCAACGAGCTCACCACGCGCCAAACGCCCCCTCATGACCAATAATGGGGTTCGCGTGGCCAGCCGATTGATTGTGCGGGCAGCGCGCGCATGAGTCTGCTGCGCTCCACCGCCGTTATCGGCAGCATGACGATGATCTCGCGCGTGCTCGGGTTTGTGCGCGATATGCTCATGGCGCGGGTATTTGGCGCCAGCCCCGCCACGGATGCGTTTTTCGTTGTGTTCAAAATCCCCAATTTTCTGCGGCGATTATTTGCCGAAGGCGCGTTTGCCCAAGCGTTTGTGCCGGTGCTTTCGGAATACCGCGAGAAAAACACCCGCGCGGAATTAAAAGACTTCATCGACCACATGTTCGGCACCTTAGCCGCCGTACTGATTGTGGTGGTGGGCTTGGGCATTAGCGCCGCCCCGTTGGTCATCTCGCTGTTTGCACCGGGCTTCTCGGATGATCCCGCCCAGCGCCTTTTGGCCGCGCACATGTTGTGGATCACGTTTCCGTATTTATTTTTTATCTCGCTCACCGCGTTTGCCGCCAGCACACTAAACGCCTTTGGCCGGTTTGCCATGCCGGCACTCGCGCCCATTTGGCTGAATATCACGCTGATTATCGCCACCTTATTTGCAGCCCCGCTCTTCAAAGAACCCGTCATGGCGCTGGCTTGGGGCGTTTTTTTTGCCGGGATTTTGCAGCTATTTTTTTTGCTGCCGTTTTTGGCGCGCATGGGCTTATTGCCGCGCCCGCGCTTTGGCCACCACGCGGGGGTGCGCAAAACCATTCGCCTCATGGTGCCGGCCATGTTTGGCGCCTCCATCACGCAAATTAATTTGCTGGTCGATACCATCTTGGCCTCGATGCTGATGGCGGGCAGCGTGTCTTGGCTGTATTACAGTGATCGGCTCGTGGAGTTGCCGCTGGGCGTGTTTGGTGTGGCCATTTCCACCGTGATTTTACCCAAGCTTGCCCGCGCCTTTAGCCGCACCGATAACGGCGATTTTTCCAACACCCTCAATTGGGCCATTAAATTCACGGTATTGCTGGGCTTACCCATCTGCGCGGGCTTGGTGGTGCTGGCGCAACCCATGTTGGCCACATTATTTGAGTACGGCTCGTTTAATGCCTTTGATACGCACATGGTGGCGCTCGCCATGTCGGCCTATGCCTTGGGCTTGCCCGCCTTTTTGCTGATTAAAATTTTCGCGCCTGGCTTTTACGCGCGGCAAGATACCCAAACCCCCGTGAAAATCGGCTTGGTGGCGGTAGGCGCCAATTTGCTGTTTAAAGCCATGATTGTCTTGCCGTGGATGTTTTTATTCGGCGGTTATGCCGCGCATGTGGGGCTTGCGCTCACTACCGCCATGGCCGCTTGGGTCAACCTGATGTTACTCGCGGTTTTTTTGCGCAAACGCGCCGCCTGGAAACCCGACCCCGCCTTGTGGCGCTTTATTCGCCAAGTGCTGGCGGCCACGTTAGTGATGACCGCCATGCTGCTCTGGATGCGCCCCGCTGCCGCCGATTGGACGCATGCCGCCGCCTTAATTCGGATTGGCTGGCTTTTGGCGCTCATCGGTGGGGGCGTGGGGGTGTTTGCACTGGCCGCTGCCCTCACGGGGCTGCATCCTAAGCGAATCTGGGCGGGCTTGAGAAATACCGAGCCGCAACCCTAAGCGGCACCTCTAAGCGGCACCCCTAAGTGGCACCTCTAGGCCGGACCGCCTGCTATTGATTCGGCACAAATAATCTATGAAACCGTAGGGTGCGCCCTGCGCACCGATGGGCCAAAGGGTGCGCATGGCGCACCCTACGACTTAGCGGACAATTACGGATAAAACTGGCCGGATCCATAACATCTTAGCAACGCATGCAATCGCGCCATCATGCGCCTAGAATACTGCCACGCTTCATAACCGCCTCGCCCAAGGGATGCTCATGCCCACACCCATAACCGCCGCGCCCTTAGCCAGCCCCACCCAATACCGCGTGCTGGGCGCCATCAGCGTGTCGCATTTTTTAAACGACCTGATGCAATCGCTCATGATCTCGATTTACCCCTTATTCAAAAGCAATTTTGATTTAAGTTTTGCGCAAATCGGCTTAATTACCCTCTGCTTTCAGCTCACGGCCGCTATTTTGCAACCGCTGATTGGGCAAGCCATTGATCGCCGCCCCATGCCTTTTTCGCTGGTCTATGGCATGGGCTTTACCTTCAGCGGGCTCATTACCTTAGCTTTAGCACCCAGCTATGGTTTTTTATTGGCGGGCGCGGCCTTGGTGGGCATTGGCTCATCAATTTTTCACCCCGAATCCTCCCGCGTGGCGCGCATGGCCGCCGGCGCTCGCCCTGGCTTGGCACAATCTATCTTTCAGGTGGGGGGTAATGGCGGTACGGCGGCAGGGCCATTGCTTGCCGCCCTCATTGTGATTCCGCACGGGCAAATCAGTATTTCTTGGTTCAGCGTTGCCGCGCTATTGGCCGTGGTGGTGCTTTATCAGGTGGGTAAATGGACGGCGGCGCAACACCGCAAGCCCAAGGCCGCGCGCCAACTGCCGCCCGTGCACCTTTCGCGCCGCGTGCGGCTATGGATTCTGGCCGGATTGCTTACCTTAATGTTTTCCAAGTTTCTGTATTTGGCGAGTATGAACAATTACCTCACCTTCTATCTGATTCATCGGTTTAATCTCAGCGTTCCCGATGCGCAATTACACCTATTTGTGTTGCTGTTTGCCGTGGCCGCCGGCACCTTGCTCGGCGGGCCGATTGGGGATCGAATTGGCCGCCAGCGGGTCATTATGCTGTCGATTTTAGGCGTGGCGCCCTTCACCTTACTTTTGCCGCATGTGGGGCTAGAGGCGCAATCGGCATTATTATTAGTGATTGGTTTTGTGCTGGCTTCGGCGTTTCCCGCCATGGTGGTGTACGCCCAAGAATTATTCCCTGAACGCATCGGCGCAGTATCGGGGTTGTTTTTTGGTTTTGCGTTTGGCACCGCAGGCATTGGCGCGGCGGTGCTGGGCCAACTGGCCGATAGCTACGGGATTGCCCGCTTGATTTTGGTGTGCAGCTTTTTGCCCCTGATCGGGCTGATTGCCTTACTCCTGCCTGATCTGCGTGAACGGCGAGCCCAAACAGCCCCCCCGACGGCGGCTTAAGGGGTAACCTCTGGGGTTTGCCCGCTTGCCGGGGCATCCGATTCGATAGGCGCCACATCCGGGGTGCGCGGATCCCACTCTGCTGCGGCAGCAGAGGTGCGCGTTGTCACCACAAAATTAACTTTTTCCTCGGTGGGCACGGGTGGATCAACGCGAATCCGCCAAACGGTAAAACTGCTCAGCGCGACCAAAATCAACACAATAAACCACACAAAGCCACTCGCCCCAAACCAATCCATAAACAGCCCCGCCGATAGCGGGCCGATCATCGCGCCAATCCCATTGACCAGCAACAAGGTGCGTGTCGCTTCCAAAACTTGGTGATTTGCGAGTCTATCGTGCGTTTGGGCGACGCTAATGGCGTAAATGGAAAATAAAAAACCGCCGAATACCCAAGTGCATAGCCACATCAACCCTGGGCCTACAGCCTCTAAATTCGATATTTTCGCTTGCAACGCCATCACACCAAGGAGCACAAGCCCTGCCCCAATGCCGGATATTGCGAGCCATGCCAACACTTTTCGCCGATCATAGTGGTCCGATAATTTACCAATCGGCCATTGCAAAAAAGCACCGCCAAAAATTAACACCGCGACAAAAACGGCGGCATGGCTCGTATCCAACCCAATCTTGATGCCATACACGGCAGCCAAACCCCATAAGGTGCCCGTTACCGTACCCGATAGCAAAGCACCCGCCAGCCCGGTGGGGGCAAGCGCATACAGCGCGCGCACTGAAAGCCGAGCCGTTTGCACGGGCGCCGGTGGAATCGCACGGGTTAGCGCAACCGGCACCAAGCCTAAGGCGAAGAGCAAGCCTACCACCATGAACGATTCCAAGCCCTGCGCGCCGTACAGGCCAATCAAAAACTGACCGATACCGAGCGCCACCAGGCTTACCATCATGTAGATGCCGAAAATCTGCCCGCGAAAGTGCGACACTTGATTATTCAGCCAGCTTTCGATGACCATATACAAGCCGAGTAGCGCAACCCCACTAACGATTCGCAAACCGAGCCACGCCCAATCGTTTAGCCATAAGCCTTGCAATAAAGCCGCCGCCGCCGATAAGGCCGCCATGGCGGCGAACACACGCACATGCCCCACCCGAGCAATCAACCCCGGCATCAGCAGGGTGCCCAAGATATAGCCCAAATAAAATCCCGACATAATCAAACCGATCATGCCCGTGGCCATGCCCTCGCTGTGCGCGCGCAAGCCAAGCAAGGTTGAAAGCATGCCAGAGCCGGCCAGCAAAATACCCATACCGAGCAGCAGAGATTGAATCGAAAGAACAGTAGGCAGCATCGTTAAGTTATCTTTTCGTACAAAAATTAGGCCGCTTTAAAAGCGGCACCCAATGACAGCCGCCAAACCATGACGGCAAAAAAAGCGAACCCTTACGATTTTGTGGGCTTGGCCTCAGGCTCATCGTCATCGACCGTATTCCAAGGCAGAACCGCAGGGGTTGTGTGTAAAAAGTGCATGTATTTTTCAAACTGATCGAGCATATCGCTAATCAGCTGATCCTTTTCATACCCGTACACATCGTAGGCACGGCCACCGCGACGCAAGAACACTTCGGCGCGATAGTACTGCGTATCCCCATCAGGGTTGCGCGTCATTTCGGGGAAGGCAAAGGTTGGCTCGGCGTAGCCACGCAACCGCACCTCATACTCAAACGCCAGCTGATCGCCACTAATTACCGAAAGCTTATAGCGGCATAACGGCGCATGGTGAATCACTTCGACCGGCCAGTTTTGCTTTAATAACGCCGCTTCTACCGCCCGCATCGCCTCGGCCACCGTAGTTTCAATAAATTGGCTCACCAGCTCTTTTTGCGGAAAATCAACCAAATTACCCAGCCGCTTTTGCCAATGTTTGGGATCGCCCATGCGGCTATGCCGGCCAGAATTCATATGGTGCTGCAAGCTTGTTTCACGGTGCGTTTCAATTTGCAGCGCGCGCCACATGCCCACCATAGCAATGAGCATAATGATCGCAAATGGCAATGCAGAGATAATTGAGGCGGTTTGCAAAGCCCCTAACCCCCCAGCCAACAGCAAAACCGAGGCCAGCACACCCTGAGCCGTTGCCCAAAAAATCCGCTGCCATGCCGGGCTATTAACCGCACCACCCGAGGTGAGCGAATCCACCACCAGCGCACCAGAATCCGCTGAGGTAACAAAAAACGTAATGATCAAAATAATGGCCAAAAACGAGGTAATACTCGCGAACGGCAAATGCTCAAACAGCTTAAACAAGGCAATGGCTTTGTTCGCCTCCACCTGATCGATCAAATGGGTGTACCCGTTGAACATAATGGCGTGCAACGCCGTATCGCCAAAAACCGAAAACCAGAAAAAGGTAAAGAATGTCGGCACCAGCATCACACCCACCACAAATTGGCGAATGGTGCGCCCACGGCTAATTTTTGCGATAAACAGCCCCACAAAAGGCGCCCAAGCGATGGTCCAGCCGAAGATAAACAACGTCCAATTGCCAATCCATTTGCCGCCGGTGTACGCCTCAAGGCTAAATGAGCGCTCAACGATATTGCTCAAATAGCTCCCGGTGTTTTGCATAAATGTTTTTAAAATAAAAACCGTTGGGCCCGAAAAAAACACAAACAGCATCAATGCAATGGCCAGCAATATATTGATCTGAGAGAGCCGTTTAATCCCTGAGTCCATCCCCGCAAACACCGACCAAGTCGCCAGCGCGGTAATCACCGCAATTGAAATAATTTGTACCGTGACGCTCACCGGAATATCGGGCCATAAATAATTAAGCCCCGCATTCAACTGCGCGACCGACAATCCCAATGTGGTGGCGATCCCAAACATGGTGCCCAAGACGGCGAACACATCCACCGTGTGGCCGATTGGGCCATAAATGCGATCCCCGATCAGCGGGTAAAGTGCCGAGCGCATGGATAGGGGCAGGCCATGGCGAAAACCAAAGTAGGCCAAAACCAAGCCCACGAGGCCATAAATCGCCCAAATATGAAAACCCCAATGGAAAAACGTAATTTGCATGGCCTCGCGCGCGGCAGCCACCGTGCGCGGATCACCCACCGGCGGGTTCGCAAAATGCAGCACCGGTTCCGCCACCCCGAAAAAAAGCAAGGCAATGCCATAACCCGCCGAAAACAGCATGGCGAACCACGCGGTAAAGGAATACTCAGGCTCCGAGTGATCGGAGCCGAGCTTAATTTTCCCCCACGGATAAATGGCCACGGTTACGACGAAAATTAAAAAAAGCGCGACGGCCAGCATATAAAACCAGCCAAAATCATTGGTGATAAAGGCCAGCGCAGCGGCAAAGGCTTCTCCCGCTTGCTTGGGGTTAGCGGCGGTGCCGATAACCAGCAGCGCAATGACAATAATCGAGGGAATAAACACGGGCATAAGCAGCGTGCTGTTCTTAAGCCGGGGCTTGACGGACTGCATAAATTAGGCACCTCATTAACAAATGGATTATTGATAAATAAATCAACATAGAAGCAAATTATTTAACTAACCTAACTTTATTTTTACCAATAATCAAACCTAAATCAGGGAAAAAACCAAAAAATAGATAAAAATTGCCGGAAAATAAATTCTATCTTATTGTTTTATAGATTTTTTAAAAAAATACAAGGCGTTTACCCCATCGCGACCTATTCAGGCGTTCTGTCTGCGCGCCGAGCCAAACGGTGCACAATAAGGCAAACGGCCTTGTCAAACTCAAGACAGCATCCTAGCCCGCTGACGTTTGCATTAAACAGTTCAAGTTGTTAACCTAAAAAAATGTCAATTTAATAGACAAAATTCGCCACAATTATGAGCCAATAAATCAACAATTATTGAGCCACTTCGCGCGCATTTTTAATTAATTATCTCGATCATTATCCAAGGATTATATCCATGCAATTAAAGCCCAATCTGATGCTTATCGGCGGCATTTATGTCGCTTTAGCCAACGCCACGCCCGCGCTGGCTCAAGCCCCCACGCAACCGGCCGTAAGCCAAGCTCAGTTAGCGCAAATGATGCAAACCATGCAAGAAATGCAGGCAAAAATTACCGCCATGCAAATTGAGCTGGCTAAAGAAAAAGCGCGCCATGATGAACCCCAAGCGGCGCAAAAAACCCCTGCCGTCGCTCAAACGTCGCCCGATAAACCCACGCCAGAAACCGCCGGATTGATCGAGCAAGTCGCGGCCGCTGTGGCATCAAAAAACAAGGCTCCAATCAAGATTGGGGGGGCGGTGCGCTTTAATTACACCTTGGCGCAATTCAACCAAAACTCGCGCAACACGGCGGGCGATCTCACATTCGATACCTTTCGTTTGAATTTGGACGGCGAGATCGATAACGTCATTGTTTCGGCTGAATGGCGTTACTACGATTACATGCAGGTGATTCATCATGCCTGGGTGGGCTACAAAATTAAGCCCAACTGGCTGGTGCGCGCCGGGGTGGTTAAAGTGCCGTTTGGCAATTTGCCCTACAACTCGAACAGCTATTATTTTAGCTCCAACTTTTATGCCGGTCTTGAAGATACCTATCAGTTGGGTGCGAGCACTACCTACACCCTTGATAACTGGCGCTTTGATGCGGCCTTTTTGAAAAACGCGGAACCCAAGGGTTTTGGCAACGCCAGTTACTCTGAAAACGTCGTGGGGTTTGATGACGGCAATCCGGCCAATCGCACCGATGCCCGAGCGATTAATACCTTAGTTGGCCGCGCCGAATATACCTGGCATGCGACCGATGAGCTGACGCTAAAGCCGGGGGCTTCCTTGATGCGCGGCAGCCTGTACGGCACCAATCAGCGCGAAGGCAGCTACCAGGCTTATGCGGCGCACCTCGTGGCCGATTGGCAACGCTGGAATCTTAAATTGCAATACACCGATTATGATTACGCGCTCAATAACCCCGCCGCCAAACGGCTGGTGTACGGTGCGTATGCCTATAACAGCTATGGGCCGCTTCAAGGCAAATCGGTCACGGCGGGCGCGGCGTACAGCCTACCGGTCCAATGGGGGCCGATTAGCAAGTTGACGTTCTACAACGACTTTAGCCGGATTTACAATAAAAACGCCGGCATTGACGCCACATGGATGAACGTGACCGGCCTCTCGATGACCGCCGGCCCTGTGTTCGCCTATTTTGATTTTGTACAGGCCAAAAATCAGCCGTTTGTAGGCGGTAATCTTGCGCCCGCCAACGGTTCAAGTGCCGCTTCGACCCATCGCTTGTTCAATATTAATTTAGGCTATTACTTCTAAAACATCGCCGCGTTAATCGCGCGGAATTACCCACATAAAAGCCCCGAATTTTGAGCGCAATTCGGGGCTTTTTATGTTGCGCCGTTTAGCGGCGGGGCGTGCTTTACTGCTCTGTTTTCAGGGCATCTTTTTGCGCTTTGCGGGCGGCAATGTCATCCCAGTTGATGTTATTGCAAGCCTCGCAATGTTCTTTGTGTAGGCCCAGTTTCACGAGCAACCAGTGAATTTTACAGCCCACACAAAAGCCCAGCACGGCCTCTAGCCACATAAAGGCAATACACACAAAAATCAGCAGGGGAATCCAAAACGCCATGTAGTTAGAGGTTTCCGGCAACAGGTTTTGCCCCGCGATGGTGTTTACCCAGGTGGCTAAGGTGCTGGGGTTAAAGAAGGCCAAGCAGAGCATAATCATGATGGCACCCAGCCCCCAGGCGTAGCGTTTGGGGGTTAAAGGCTTCCAAACCGCCGGTTGTTTGCGCGCTAAAAAGCTTGCAATCAAAATCGTGGGCGATAGGCGCGAGCTCCACACAAACAAGCCGGCCAGCATTTCAAACAAACCAAAGAGCAAAGCCCAGGTTTGGTAGGTGTAATCCCAGGTGCGACGAATCACATTCGCCGAATAAATAATATGCCCATCCCAATCGGTATCGAGGGTGTCTTTGATGGTGTCGCCATCGACAATCCAGTGGCCACCAAAAATGGCCGACCATAGGGTAAGCCCCATATAAAGCGGAATGGCCAATAAAAAGCCGGCTCGAATACGAACGGCGGTATCGTTAATCATTACGGGGGATTCTTTGGGATCACGGAACCAAAGATTTTTAATTACTTGCCACATTTGAGCGCTCCTGGATTTTATATTCGCACGGTTTATGTGCGCATTAGCATGGGCCAATTGATTAGCAAGTTCTAATTGAGCTTTCTTATGCCAGATACCAAGGCTTAGAACACGCCGGCCAACGCGGCCTTAATAACGCCCGGGCAAAACCCCTTGAACGACAATGGCGCCGCTGGCATCGGGGCGGCCGAGCAACCCCAGCTGCTGGGCTAGGGCGGGGCTTGCTTGCGCGGTGGGCTTTAAGCTGCCGCGAATGGCGGGCGCGGTGGCAATTGGCCAGCCGCTCGTGAGGGTAAGCGCACCGCTTAGCGGCGCGGTGGCACTCGCTTGCGGGGTTAGGGTAAGGGTTAGCTTTGCGGCATCTAGGCGGGCAACCGCTTGAATATCGCCCAAAAGCAAAGGCGCGGTGGTGGTCATTTGTGCGTTTTGCCATAGGGCGGTGCCCGCCGCCGCCGTGAGAACCCAGCCGGTGGGCGCCCGATGAAGCCTGGCATCACCCTGCACTTGAAGCGTGCCGCCCAACGGCCAAGCGGTCAGTAATTTTAAAAGCGGGCTGGCCATCGAGAGCTGCGCTTGCAGCTCGGCCAACTGGATGTGCTGGCGGGTGGCTGCCACGCGCGCGCTCAAATCGACCCCTGCCCCCTGAATATGCACCCGCCAGGTGGGGGTAAGCCAAAGCAAGGAGCGCAGTTGCAATTGCGTTGTTACGCGCAAGGGCGCGGTTTGCGGGACCGATAGCGCCCACTGCCCGCGCCAAAAGGTGCCGGTAAGGGGGGTAAGCTGCACACCGGCGGGCAGCGCTTGGGCAGGCACGCGCAGCAAGGTGAGCGGGGCGGTGGCAATTAAGGCGGCTAAAAAGCTTACAACCAACACCAGCACACCCAGCCAAACCCACCGACGCGCTGATAGCGCCTCCGGCGGCTGCGCGGGCGACTTACCCCGCGCGCCGCGCCGTAACAAGCTCATGAGCCGCCGCTCCGCTCCAGTTGCACCGTGGCATCCACAAGCCCGGTTTTGCTGCCTGGCTGCGGGGTAAGTTCCAATTGCACCACGCCAAAACCCGCGCTATTGGCCTGCGCCAACCAGCGCAGCAAAGGATCAAACGGTACGGCCGAAAACTTTAACTGGACACGCTCTTTGCCATTTGCGGCATTGCCGACGGGCTGGCGCTGGGTGAGTTGCGGCTCAATCCCTAGGGTGCGCGCGGCTTGCTCCACCCACACCATTAACGAAACCGATTGGTTTGGGTTTGCCCCCGCCGGTGCGGCGGCACGCAGCAAGGTTTGCTTGGCATTTTGGGTGAATGCGGCCAGCTTTTGGGTGCTATCGAGCGTTAAGGTGGCCGATTTGGCCGCCTGCTGGATGGGGCTCCAAATCAGCTGATAGGCGAGCAATAGCGATAAGGCCAGCGCGGCGAACCGCAAGGTGCGTTGCTCTTGGGCGCTGCGTTGCCGCCAAAAAGCTGAAAACGCTTGGACTAACGGGGTTGTAGGATTCATTGGGCTTGCTCCAAACCAAGGCGCATATGCGCGACACCAGCATCAACACCGGCATCAATTTGGCGCACGGTAAAGTCGGCGGCGGGCGATGTGTTTAATTGCTCAAACAATTTTTGCAGCACGGTATATTTTTCCGCCACTAACGAGAGGGTGAGTTTTTGGTCGCTCCATTGCAGGGATTGAATGGCCAATTTCGGATCCTCCGGCAAGGCAGTGCGGTAGGCGGCACCAAAATACGCCAGCATGGGCAAAAAGCCATCAGCCTCAGCACCCGCATTGCGGGCATCGAGGGCTTGCTGCAATTGCACTTGTATATTCACCACCCGGGTCACATCGGGCAATGCCGCATGAAAATCGCGCTCAATTTGCTGATTTAATTGCTGAATGAGCCGTTCTTTTTTCCAAGTATCCACGCTCTGATTGATTAACATTAAGCCCAGCACCGCCAGCAAAACCCCAGCCGCTTGCCGCCAACGGCGTTGGCTTTTTTGCTGACCCGCCGCGCGGGGGGATTCGATCGCCGATAAGGGCTGATTGCTACCCAAGCCCGTGCGCCAAATACGGCACCAATCCGCCAAGGCTGGCGCAGGCTGCGGATTAAATGAGATGGCCGCCGGCCAATTGGCGGGCTGTGTGGCCTCACTGTGCAGCGTTACCCGCGTGGGGGGGTGCTCAAGGCGCGTAAGAATGTGTGCCAATTGCTCGGCCGGATTCATGCCCGCCATAGCGGGAAAGGCCATGCCCTCGTGCGCGCCCGTCAGCACGGTCACGCTGCCGCTGGCAGGCTGCGCCCATACGGTAAATTCGCCCGGTTCCGGCACGGGTAACACATCGGCGGCGCTGAGCAATTGTTGGGGCGTTAACCCCAGCTGATCCAACGCGGCCAGCACTTGGGCGCGCAAGGCGGTATTGACTAAAAGTACCGGCCAGCGGCCGGGGGCTTGCGGGCGAAGGCCCAACACCGATACGAGTTGCTCGGGCTCATCTAGGGCGAGCTCTTCCAGCGCAAACGGCAGGGCTTGCAGGGCTTTTTCCCGCGAGGTGCCGGGAATTGGCACGAGCATGCGGCTGCACCCCGCATCGGACAGCAAAACACACACGGGCAGGGCGCGGCGTTCGGGGCGCTCGGCCAACCAATCACCCAAAGCCGCCCAATCGCCCCGCAAAGGCTGGGTGGCAGGCGGCGCGTTGGGCGCGCACCACAAAAGCTCGGTCGCGGCAAGATCGGTTACAAACAGGAGGATTGGGTCAGACATGCGTGATCACTCAGGGCAATAAGGCGGGCATTTCCCGAACTGGGGCGTTCAATCACCGCGTAACGATGACGGGTCACGGTATCCATTAATACCGTCACTTCACATAAAAAAAACTGGCTGTTCACCGCTAAGCCATCGGGTTGAGTCACCCGCCCTGCAAACGCGGGCCCGGCCAGAAAATCGGCCACCGAGCCGATATTTTTGGGTGGAATTTTCGGGTCAATCGAGGGCACATTCGCTTCATTCGCCCCCAAAGCTTGCAACACGGTGGGGGATGCGCTGTTTAAATTAATGGGGGTGCCCACAGGCAATGCAGTCACAAAGGGCGCGAGGGTTCGGTAATACGCGGGGGTCACACCGGCCAGTGCCCGAAGCTCGGTTACCGAAAATAGGGATTGCCCCGCAGGCATTTGGCTTGATCGCGCAGCGCTGCTGCTAAAGCCCAAATCGAGCGAGCGGCTCGGGTCAATAAACCCGATAATCTCATTGCTAATATCGGGGCTTAAATTGAGCAAGCGCAGTAAATTTTGAAAACGCTCTTGCGCCAGCACATTGACTTTGCCCTCCACGGTAATGAGGTTATTGAGATTAAACCGGCCTTGCAGGTCGGTAATGCGCACGGAAATGGTGGCGCCATCAATGGGAATATTCGCCAAGGGCTGCGCCCAAGCATCCGCCGGACCATCGATGCTGCGGTCATCTTGATTGAGCAATGCCTCGGCCAAAATAAACGCGCTATTGGCCAGTTCATCGGCGCGCGCGCCATTTTCAAAGGCGGCGGTGGCATTAAACGCATTTTGATTGCGCGTGATCATGGCCGCCGCCAGCCCCGTGGCAATGGCTAAAACCAGCAAGGCGACGATTAGCGCTACGCCGCGCTGGCGCTTGGGATGAACGGTGTGCTGGGGTTTCATTGCGCGCGCCCACCCACTTCAGTATCGACCGTGCCGGTCGCCGGCGGGGCTGTTGTGGGCACGGGCGGCGGCCAATCGGCCACCGGTGCCACTGTCATGCGTAACGGCGGCATGTTTTTAAGGCTAATTTGCACTTCAACGGCTTTGGGCAAGCCTGCTGAGGGTTGGTTGATGGGCGGCCAATCGGCCATGGATTGATTATTCATATCAAAAAACAACAAGTTAAGGTGCTGCACATCCCGCAATATAATGTGCCAATCGGGATCGGTGGCGCTGTTGCCAATGGCGCCATCCGCCGGAATAAACTGGGCGCGCTCTAAATTGCCCGCGTGGACGCGCCAGCGCACCAGTTCTAATTGCGATTGGGCGGCATCCCAGGGGTTTGGGGCGCCTAATCGCGTAAGGGTGAGCAAATTTAAGCCACCGCCGGCAAATTCCGGCACCTCGCCGCCCAAGGCATCCCGCGCGGCACGATCCACGGCAAAGGTTAAATCGCTGCGCATTTGGCGTAACCCCGCTTGGGTTTGGGCCAATTGTTCGGTTTGAGCTTGCACAATCGCACTTTGTTTGATCACGGTATTCAAACCGCCATAGGCCATAACGCCGACCACGGCAAAAATCGCAATCGCCACCAGCAATTCAAGCAAGGTAAACCCGCGCGCGCGCCGCTTCATGGCGCGATGCTCGGGTTTTGTGCCACACCCGTGGCGGCGGGGGGCGGGGGCGTTGTGTTATTGGATGGCGTGGGTGCGGCAGGTGGCGGGTAAAAATAGGTGGTGATACTGGCTTGCCCCTCAAATGGTGCGGGCGTTTTCACAAAGTAGTTCACCTTCAAAACGCCGGGCAACTGCCCCGCTTCGACCGTTTGGCGCACCGGCCAGTTTTGCCCCTCGATCACGACAAGGCTGTTTTGGGTGCCAATCTCCGGCGCGATGGCGGCCAGTTGCAGGCGGGCACACAGGTCTTCGGCAATCACGGTGGCAGCCGTATCGGCCCGCATCTGCAAGAGCATTTGCGCGCTCTGGCCGCTCACTTTAATTACCGCACCGAGCGCAATGGCCAATATCACGAGCGCCACCAGCACTTCCAGCAAGGTGAACCCTTGGCTTTTGGCCAGCCGGCTCATTGAGCGGCACCGTTTGCTTGCGCTGTTTGGGCTGCGGGGCGCAAATCAATGGCTTGCTGGGGGCTGGGGGCATTGCGTTGCGTGGGCGCACCGGCCACCTTGATGATGGGTTTGCCTGCATCTTGGCTCGGGGGTGCCGACCAAGCCCCCCCGGGGGTCACCGCTAAAATGGCGGTCGCCCGAGGGTCGGCGGCATCAAAGGCTGATGCACCGCTCGGGGCTGGGGCAACCAACACGCATCCCTGCGGCCAGTTAAGCGTGCTGAGGGTCTTGGCGCGCAACCGCAGGGCATAGGTTAAAGCGGCGCCCGTGGTGGATGGGTTGCTCACCAAGGGATTGGGCTGCCCGGTTTGATTGGCCGTATTTTCGGGTGCATTTTGACCCGCCTCAGCACGGGCAGGGCGGCTGGCGGCTAAGGTGATGGCAGTTGGGGTGGGTTCAGCATTGAGGATATACACCGTGCTGCCGGTTAAATCGGCATTAACGGCTTGCGTCGATAGCCACGATTGCAGCTGCGCGCGGCAGGCATTGACGGAATCGGGCGCGGTGCGATTCATGCTCACCACCACAAAGCCGACCAAAATACCGATGATCACAATCACCACAATCAGCTCAATTAAGGTAAACCCACCCATGCCACCCCGCCCCCTCGGGGCAACCCCAGAGTGAATCGGGTTAGCAGCCACGCCACATCACCGGCTTTATTGGCCGTTCGATGGCAGGCTGCCACCGGGCGCGGCGCCACTTTCTTGCCAATTGCCGATATCAGCATTGGCACCCACGCCGCCCGGTTGGCCATCGGCGCCCAAACTGTAAATATCGAAGGCGCCATGCTGGCCGGGGCTTAAATAAAGATACGGGTGCCCCCAAGGGTCGATCGGCAGGCGATCTAAATACCCGCCTTGACGCCAGTTTTTGGCATTAGCGGGCGGTTTTATCAACGCATCCAAACCCTGATCAGTGGTGGGGTAGCGCAGGTTGTCGAGCTTGTATAAATTTAACGCCGAGCTAATCGCTACAATATCTTGCTTGGCTTTAGCGATGCGCGCGTCATCGGGGCGATCCATAATTTTTGGCACCACGATGGTGGCCAAAATCGCGAGAATCACCACCACGACCATCACTTCAATCAAGGTAAAGCCGGTCATCCGGCCACGTTTTGCAACTACAGTCATCTCAATGCACCATTTGGTTGAGGTCAAAAATCGGAATCAAAATGGCCAGCACAATCATCAAAACCACGCTGCCCATCACCAAGATAAGAATCGGCTCAAATAGCCCGAGCAAAGCGTTAATGAGCGTATCGAGCTCGCGCTCTTGCTGCACTGCGGCGCGCTCTAGCATGTTACCCAAGGCGCCGCTTTGCTCGCCGGCGGCAATGAGCTGGAGCATCATCGGCGGGAACAAGCGGGAATGCTCCAGCGAACGGGCAATTGGCGCGCCTTCCCGCACCCGATCAGCGGCCGCTAAAATGGCGCGGCGCATGGGCTCTGAGGCCACCACCTCGCCGCTAATGGCCAAGGCTTTTAGCATGGGCACACCAGCCGCACTTAAAATACTCAACGTGCGGGCAAAACGCGCGGCATTAAAACCGCGAATCAACCGCCCAATCAGCGGTAATTTCAATTGAATTTGCGACCAACGAAACGCAAACGCGGGTTGGCGCAAGGCCCAAGCAAAGCTCACACCAATGGCCACAAACCCCAAAATAATCCACGGCCATTGCTCACGCAAAAAACTGCTAATCGCAATTAATCCCCGCGTGAGCGGCGGCAAGGTTTGCTTCATCTGCACAAAAACCTGCACCACTTGCGGCACCACATAGGTAACCAAACCAATCACCACCGTAATGGCCACCAAGGTGAGCAGTGCGGGGTAAAACAGCGCCATTTGCACTTTTTGCGTGGTGGCTTGGCGCCCTTCGGTGTAATCGGCTAGGCGCTCTAGCACGGCGGGCAGATGCCCCGATTCCTCGCCGGCCGCCACCGTGGCACGATATAAATCGTTAAACGCACGCGGAAAAGCCGCTAAGCCTTGGGCAAAACTCATGCCCTCCACCACCTTGGCGCGCACGGCGGTAATAATGCGCCGGATACGGGGGGTTTCTGTTTGGCGAATAATGCCACTCAAGGCGGCATCAATCGGCAAACCGGCCGCAATTAAGGTGGATATTTGGCGGGTAAACAGTGCCAGTTCAGTCGGATTTAAAGTTTGAAAGCGACTGGCAAAGCTTAGCTTGCCGCTGGCAGACAGCGCTTCACTTGCCACCGCTTCGATATTAAGCGGCGCCAAACCCTGCTCCCGCAATAGGCTGCGCGCGCCGCGTGCGCTATCGCTTTCAATCACGCCTTTACGGGTTTTTCCGCTCGCATCTAAGGCGCTGTATTCAAAGGCGGGCATGGTGTTTTACCCCGACGCCGTCACGCGAAGCAGCTCTTCGGTGGTTGTTACCCCGGCCCGCACAAGCTCAACGCCATACTGGTGTATCGACGGGCTGTGTTGGCGCACTTGCGCTTCTATAGCGGATTCCGCCGCGCCTTCGTGAATCAAATGCCGCGCGGTCGCATCAATGGCAATCAGCTCATAAATACCGGTGCGCCCGAGATACCCCTGCCCCCGCTGGCGTGCCGATTCTTCTACGCGATAGAGGGTGGGGGGGTGCTCGGCATCTAAGCCGAGCAACGCGCATTCGGCGGCATCGGGCAAATAAGCCTCGCCATAGCGGGCATCGAGCCGGCGCACAAGGCGCTGCGCCAACACCCCGATTAAACTCGATGACAGCAAAAACGGCTCAACGCCCATATCGCGCAGACGGGTAATGGCGCCCACGGCAGAATTGGTGTGCAAGGTAGAGAGCACTAAATGACCGGTTAGGCTGGCTTGCACCGCAATTTCGGCGGTTTCGACATCGCGAATCTCGCCCACCATCACCACATCGGGATCTTGGCGCAAAATCGCCCGCAAGCCGCGCGCAAAGGTCATCTCGACCTTCGGGTTCACCTGCGTTTGCCCCACGCCATCTAAGTAATATTCGATAGGGTCTTCGACCGTTAAAATATTGCGCTCGCGGGTGTTGATTTCAGATAACGCGGCGTACAAGGTCGTGGTTTTGCCGGAACCGGTGGGACCTGTTACAAGCAAAATGCCGTGCGGGCGGTGAATCAGTGCATTCAGGCGGGTTTGCAAATCGCGGGTTAAGCCTAGGTTATCGAGCGTGAGCCGGCCGGCTTCTTTATCTAGCAAGCGCAATACCACGCGCTCGCCCTGCCCAGAGGGCAAGGTGGATACCCGCACATCCACCGGCCGGCCCGCCAAACGCAAGGAAATGCGCCCATCTTGCGGCACCCGTTTTTCGGCAATGTCTAAATTGGCCATGACCTTGATGCGGGACACAATCACGCCCGCCACGGCGCGCGGCGGCTGCAACACTTCCCGCAGCATGCCATCCACACGAAAGCGCACCACCATGCGGGTTTCAAAGCTTTCGATATGAATATCGGAGGCGCCTTCACGCACCGCTTCGGACAGCAGGGCGTTAATGAGGCGAATAATGGGCGCTTCGTCATCGGCCTCAAGCAAATCAATGGGAGCATTGAGTGTGTGCGCCAAGGCATCTAACCCGCCATCGCCCAGATCATCGACCATGGTTTGCGCGACACTCGAACCGCCTTCATAGGCACGCGCTAACCGGCGCTCAAATTCATCGGTCTCTAACCAATCGAGTGCAAAGCCATCGGGTAATTTGCGCCCCAGCTCCGCCAGCACGCCCACACC
>NCFS01000118.1 GCA_002281295.1 Halothiobacillus sp. 35-54-62
CCCTGATCCGGGTTTAACCGCTGATAACACCCTGCGCGTCGGCACCGAGGTCGGTCGCATCACCGGCGTGATTGATTTTGCTTTTGGCGAGTATCGCCTACAACCCACCGATACACCGCTTACTTACACGCAAACCAATCCGCGCACACTGCAGCCCGATGCAATTGCAAATGCCAGCTTAACCGTGGGGAGTTTTAACGTATTAAATTACTTTAACGGGGATGGTACGGGCGGCGGTTTCCCTACCGCGCGCGGCGCGAATACGCTGCAAGAGTTTGTGCGCCAATCCGATAAAATTGTGAACGCAATTAATACGATGAAAACCGATGTGATGGGGCTGATGGAAATCGAAAACGATGGTTTTGGTAGCGATAGCGCCATCGCTGAGTTGGTTGGTCAAATTAACAGCCGTGATGCGCAAAACAAGTATGCGTTCATTAATCCAAATTTGGCCAAAATCGGTACAGACGAGATTACCGTGGGTTTAATTTATCGCCAGGATAAAGTCACCCCGATCGGCACAACCGCTATTTTAAACAGTGCCAATTCTCCGTTGGGTAGTGATGGCAAGCCCTTGTTCGATGACCAAAAAAATCGCCCCATGCTCACGCAAACCTTTAAAGATAACGCGACCGGCGCGCTCTTCACCGTTGCCGTGAATCATTTAAAATCTAAAGGGAGCGCCTGCGATGCGGCGAGTGACCCGGATACCGGTGATGGCCAAGGTAACTGCAATATCACACGCACCAATGCCGCCAAAGCGTTAACGCAATGGCTGGCGGGCAACCCTACGGGCGCGGGCACCGATAACGTCTTGATTATCGGTGATTTGAATGCCTATGCGATGGAAGACCCGATCACTGCCATTAAAAACGCGGGCTATGTGGATGAAGTCGCGCGTTTTGATGCGCCGAATGATCGCTATTCGTATGTGTATGCGGCGGAATCGGGCTATCTTGACCACGCACTGGCCTCTAATGCGTTATCGAGCCAAATTGTGGGCACTACGCATTGGCATATAAATGCCGACGAGCCGCGCGCGTTGGATTACAACGAGGAGTTTAAAACGGCTTTGCAAGTGCAAACGCTGTATAGCCCTGAGCCCTATCGCGCCTCCGATCATGATCCGGTAGTGGTAGGCTTGGCATTGAATGCACCAATCAAGAAACCAAAACACGAGTTTAACCGAGGTCATAACAACGGTCATAACAATGGTCATAACAATGGTCATAACAATGGTCATGGGAACTGGTTTTCTAATTGGTTTTTCAACAGATAATAACGTGATGATGTTCTGATCTTTATGTACGGTTTCCCCCTGTGTCAGAAATTGACTACAGGGCATTGCATAGGAACTGGTGTTTTGAAGCAGTGACTTTATAAAAAGCCCACGCAAGAGTATCTTGGTGGGCTTTTTTATTGCTGCGCGCGTGGGCGCAGGCTAATCAGTGCGCGTGCCCGCAACTCCCGCCGCCGCAGCCGCCCATGGGGCTGGTGTGGTCTTCGTCCTCGTCGGCTCGCTCGGTGTAGCCTGCGGGGATGAGGGGGTGGATGCCGAGCTTGTCGAATAGGTCGCGGTCATGATTTTGATCGGCATTATCGGTGGTGAGTAATTTGTCACCGTAGAAAATACTGTTCGCGCCGGCGAAAAAGCACCAGGCTTGGGCTTCTTCGCTCATGCCCTCGCGCCCGGCAGATAACCGCAGGTGTGAGGTGGGCATTAAAATGCGCGCCACGGCGACGGTGCGGATAAACTCAATGGGGTCGAGGCTGGGAATATCGGCCATCGGTGTGCCCGGAATGCGCACCAGCATATTGAGTGGCACCGATTCGGGGGGGCGCGGCAAGTTGGCCAGGCTAACAAGGAACGAGGCGCGATCGGTGCGCGATTCGCCCATGCCCAAAATGCCGCCCGAGCACACATTGATGCCGCTATCGCGCACATGCGCCAAGGTATCGAGCCGATCTTGAAATGAGCGGGTGGAGATGACCTCGCCGTAAAATTCAGGCGAGGTGTCGATATTGTGGTTGTAATAATCTAAACCCGCTTCTTTTAAGCGCCCTGCTTGCGGTGCGGTTAGCATGCCGAGCGTGACGCAGGCTTCCATGCCAAGCTCTTTGACTACCTGCACCATGTCAATCACGTTATTGAGCTGCTTGTCGGTGGGGTTGCGCCAGGCGGCGCCCATGCAGAATCGGGTGGCGCCCGTGTCGCGCGCACGCAAAGCGGCTTCTCGCACTTCATTTAAGGGCAGCAGCCGTTCGCGCTCAAGCCCCGTGTCGTATTTTGAGCTTTGCGCGCAGTACGAGCAATCTTCTGGGCAAGCGCCGGTTTTAATTGAGAGCAGGGTGCTGATTTGAACGGCATTAACATCAAAATGCGCACGATGAATTTGATGGGCGTCAAACAATAAATCATTGAAGGGGCGTTCAAATAAAGCCAGCGCTTGGGTCGTAGTCCAAGGGCGGCTTGCTGTGGCTTGCGCGGGCGCGCGGGTGGCAAGCGACGCGGGTTCTCGGGGGAGCGATGCGGTCAAAAAAGCACCTCGTTTAGGTCAATTTGCGGTGTTGTATGAACAATTTATCGGGATTTATTCGTCATTAAATGGCTGATGGGGTTCGATAATGCTATCTGTCCAGTGGTCATGATTAATGCGGTAAAGATCATACAGCGTCCACGGCACCAGAATCGCGGCGGCAATCGCCCAAATCACAAGATAGTAAACAACATGAACCGGGAAGAATACCGAGACGGCGACAGCCGTACCGGCCACACCATAAAACCGGTAAGCCGCCATCTGCGTGTAATAGCCGACTTTTGGGTTGGGGTGATGCTTGTTTAAGGCGTAAATCAGCATCGACATCCCTGTCCAGAATATAGCGAGCGGCAAGGGGATTAAAACAGCGACTAAAGTGCCATAATTGAACCACTTAGCGGCGCGGCGCGATGAGGCGGCGGTGACAATTTTTGGTGTGTTATCGGCATCAAGCGGCACGGGCGCAAATTCTGACATGGGATGACCTCCCTATTAGCATGGGTTTATGAATGTAGCATGAAATTTCTGGCCAACCTAACGCGCATGCTGATTCCCGCGCCGTGTTTCTTGTGTGGTGCCAACACGACAGGGGAATCGGGTTTGTGCGCCTCCTGCCTTTTGGGCTGGGTGCCGGTGGCGCGCGCGCCGCGTTGTCCGCAGTGTGCCACTGGGGTCGCGATGGTCGGTTTGCTGTGCGCCGAGTGCGCGCAGGCGCCGCCTGCATTTGATTGTACGCACACAGGGCAAGATTTTAACGCGGCAACGCGGCATTTGGTGCATCAGCTGAAATTTGCCCGCCAGCCTTGGGTTTTACCCGCGCTTTTGCTGCCGCTCGTAGACCAAATTGAGCGGGCCTACCCCGCGCCGCGTGTCGATTGGCCTCAAGCGCTCATCCCCATGCCGATTCATCCGCAGCGGCGTCAAGCGCGTGGGTTTAATCAAGCGCGATTAATCGCCGATCAGTTGGGTCGCCGCTTTGATCTACCCGTGTTGGGGCAAGCGGCGGTGCGGGTTAAGGCCAGCGCGCCGCAAAGCGGCTTGGATGCGGCGGCGCGGCGAAAAAATTTGCGTGATGCGTTTGCGGTGCGCCAATCGCTGCCCGCGCATGTGGCGATTATTGATGATGTGATGACGACCGGCAGCTCGGCGGCGGTATTGGCGCGGGTGTTAAAGCAAGCGGGGGTGCGGCGGGTTACCGTTTGGGTTTTGGCCAGAACACCCCGCCCAGATTAACCAAAAGAAGTTTTGAGTTTTTTGGTTGATGATAGCTAAGCTTTGCGGTAACATCGCCGCCCTTAAAAACTAAATATTGCTATACCCCTGTTTTATTGGGCGGCAATTGAATTTTTCTCCAAGATTGTTTACGCAAGGTACCCCCCATGAAACCAGACATTCACCCTAATTACCGTCCTGTCGTGTTTCAGGATTTGGCCTCTGAATTTGCAACGCTAACCCGTTCAACTATCCGCGCCAAAGAAACCATTAAATGGACCGACGGCCAAGAATATCCCTTGGTTAAAATCGAAATTTCATCCGCAAGCCACCCGTTCTACACCGGCAAGCGCATGGATTCCAGCACCGCCAAGCAAGTGGATAAATTCCTCAATCGCTACGGCCGTAAATAATCAAAGCCTGATTGCTGCTGCAATGCCTTTGCATTTAAAGACACCCCGCCTGTTATGGCGGGGTGTCTTTTTTTTATGGGCCGTTTTGTTGGCCGGTGCGCCCTCTTGGGCAGATTCGCTCAAGGCTTGCCCCGCGCCGCACAACGCTACGGCGGCCGTGGTGGGGTATGTGGATGATGGTGATACGCTGCGCCTAACGACAGGGGAGCGCGTGCGGCTGGCGGGTATCGATGCGCCGGAAGTGGCGCACCCTGCCTATAACGATAAAAAAGCGGCGCCCGCCGAGCCGTTCGGCGATGCGAGTAAACAGACTTTACAAGCGCTTTTGGCGCGTTCACATAACCGGCTGCTCGTGCGCTATGGCGCGGAGCCTGATGATCGGTATGGCCGAAAAATTGCCTATGTGTATTTGCCCGATGGGCAATCAATTCAAGCGAATTTAGTGGCGCGCGGCCTGGCGATGGTGGTGTATATGCCGCCCAACACGGCGCTGGCCGATTGCTTAACCGCGATAGAGGCCAATGCGCGGCAACAGCGCCTTGGCATTTGGTCGAACGCGGAATATGAACCGGGTATCGATACCGCGCGCGGCATCCCCACTGATGTGCAGGGTGCTGCGATTGTGCGCGGGCGTGTGGTTTCGGTGCATCAAACCCCAAAAACGGTTTGGGTGAACTTAGAAGGCCGCGTGGCGCTGCAAATTCCCGCCCGCGCGATGAGCGAATTTCACGGGGTGAATTTTGCCGCTTGGCAGGGAAAAACCTTGCGCGCGCGCGGCTGGCTCGTACCGGATAAATCCCGCT
>NCFS01000119.1 GCA_002281295.1 Halothiobacillus sp. 35-54-62
TGCCGATCTGGCGGCTCAAAAAAGATAAGGTCGATACAGACTATGCGGCACTTTGGCGGGATTTGCCCAACGCCATCGGGTTAACCGACCGCGCGCATCCCAATGCCGTGATCGAGGCGGTGTGACATGGCGTCTGTACTCGATTTTCTCGGTGAGGCCATGATGGACGGGGCGGATTCATCCGCCTCATTAAACACCAACCCCCCAGCCAGCCAGCGAATAGACATTGATCGCATCAAGCCAGACCCAGAACAACCCCGTCGCCTTTTTGATGAAGAAAAGCTCGAAAACCTTGCCGCCTCCCTTCGGCAAATGGGTTTATTGCAACCCATCCTCGTGCGGGAAGAAGCGGAGCAAATCATCATCATCGATGGTGAACGCCGGTGGCGAGCAGCCAAATTGGCGGGGATCAAGGATGTGCCCGTGGTATTCAGCGAGCAAGCGACTGCGCAGGTATTGCTGGCGCAAGTGGTGGCCAATGAAAACCGGGAAGGCTTGGCGGATATTGAGCTGGCCAAGGTGCTTGATACCCTCAAACGCGAATACAAAATTACGGGGCGCGCGCTGGGCAAGCTTCTGAATCGCACCGATGCGCAAATTTCCCGCTTGATGCTGTTGGTTAAACATCCTGAGATTATGCAATTAGCCGAAGAAGGCGTGATTAGTTGCGCTGAACATGCGGCGCTATTCGCGGCGCTTGATCCTGATATTCAAGCCGAATTGGTGCATGAGGCGCGGGAGGGTCTAACCGTGCTGAGCTATCAGGATTTGACCGCGCGAAAGAACCAGCCACAAGCGGCCATGCCGATTCTAAACGCGCATCACACTGAGGAATCAGCCATTGATTTAGCCCAAGCACAAGATGCCGATGATCTCGGTGCCATTCACAATTCAGGAACCGAATTACACAGCGCGCCCGCCGTTGGCGAGGTGGCGACCGACTCAATCCATAGGGCAAGCCCTGAGAGCAAAGAAAATCAAGCAAGCGAGCCTATTGGGGAAGAAAACCAAGCCAAGGCCAAAGGCTCAGGTAGCTTAACGCTCACGCCCGCGCAGTTTGTCGCCCTATTTGAGGAGGATTACGCCATGCTCGACGCCCTGACTTCAATTACCCTAAAAGCGCCCGCAGCGTTGATTGCCGAGCTATCGAATCGGTGCTCGGATTGATAAATCGAAATCCCAAGCGGTGTGTCACCTTAAACCTGTCCTCTCATTGAACAGCTATAAGGAGCACCTCATGAATACTCTGGCTCTGCCCACTTCACGGCTGCTGACCACCGAAGAAGCGGCCAATTACCTAAATATCAGCAAAGAATTTCTCAAACGGATGCGTTACGGCCAATCCACTGGCGTCGTCGGCCCTGTTTATGTGAAATTTGGCTCACAACCGCGCTACGATCTGCGTGATCTTGACCGCTGGGTAGATTACTACCGCACCAATGAAGGCCAAACCGAATCGCGGCAGGCTTGCGGTCAATAAGCATGGAAGAGCCAATTAATGACCTGCGCCGTAAACACATGCGAACAGCCGATGGCTTGGTGCCGTATTTGCTGGAGCTAAGAGAAATCAGCCAGTTACTACACACCTCGGTCGATACCATTAAATCTTTAGTCAATGCCGGTGAGTTTCCTGCCGCTGCGCCTTTCAGCGAAAATCCCGACAAGAAAACCCATCGATGGCTCACGCAGGAGGTCGCCGCCTGGCTGCACAGCCGCCGCCGGATTAATGATCATGGGCGTGAGATACCGGAGAAATTACGATGAATAACGAAATTGCCGTATTGGCAGAAAGTATCCATGCCTTGGCGCGTCAAATGACGGCAGAGCGGCGTTTTGGCAAAAGTCGTCTGATCTCAATTGAAGAAATATCAGAGTTAATGCAGATGAGTCGCGCCAGTGTAGTTAAATCAGTTATTACTCGGCCTGGATTTCCGCAAGATGTGCGCCCGACAGGCAATAAAAATGGTGATCGGCGGTGGTTTTTAGATGAGGTCGAAGCCTGGTTACGCCAAAATAGGGGCGCGGCCTAATCTAACCTTGAAGCAATATCCCGCGCGTGTTCATTGTAGTAAATCATCAGCGACTTCAAATCTCGATGGCCAATGATCCGCGCAAGCGCCATCACATCCAGCTTGCGCGACAACCGCGTAATCGCCTCGTGGCGGGAATCGTGAAACGTAATCTCGCGCAGCCCTGTACGGTCACGTCCTTTACGGAACAGCGCATCTAATTGTTGCGAGCTAATCTTCAGGCAGGAGGCATCAGTATTCTCTGGCGTCAATTTATTGAAAAGTGCAACCGCCCTTTTTGATAAGGGTACATCTCGCTGGTCACCATTTTTAGTTCGATCAAGATGCACATAGCGCTCAGCTAAAAAGACCTGATCCCAATTAAGTGAAATCAACTCCCCTGCGCGCATAGCGGTTTCAATTGCCAACAAAAAAGCGATTGCTACTCGTTGAGATAGCAGAGTTATGGGCTTATCCTCTTCATAACCAAGGGCTGATACAATCAGAAAAGATTGGTCATCTGTGATGCGTTGGTCACGCGGGCGACCGGCAGGCGGTTTTCTCACATCCTTTAATGGATTGGTTGAGATTAAGCGCCATTCACGGCGGCATTGCTCTAGCACCGCCATAATGATAGTTATTTCGCGGCGCACCGTTTCTCCCGAAACGGATTGCAGCCGTCGATCCCGCCAATCAGCCAAATGGCTTGGCTGCAAACGATCAAGACGAACCTCGGCAACAGGATCACGCGCAAGAAGCTTGAGTCTCAACATTTCCCAACGGGCACCCCCTCGATTAGGGGAAATTTCTTCGGAAAACCTGATAAAAGCTTTGCCCAAAGTCATACTCGCGGCATCAAATATCTGCCCCGACTGCAACTCTTCTTCTGTGCGCATTGCCCAAGCACGGGCTTCTGCTTTTGTGGTGAAAGTGCCGCTTTTACGGACACCGTCTACTTGTATTTGGGCTCGCCACTTGTCGCCGCGTTTTGTATAGGTTGGCATTACTGTTTTGGTGCAAAATTTGGTGCACCAGATTACACCAAACTACGCGTTACGATACAGTTCATGCAAAAAATGCACAGTGCCTGCACTCCATAACAAGTTGTATTTACTCGTTATTACCCATAATTACACGTTATTAAACAATATCGAGAAAAATAGGATATGTTCCTCTCTTGGGCACCATACAATATAAAATCAATAAGTTAAATAGACAAGGGTGTGTTTTAGGCGCATTCATATATAAAGCCCAGCTAGTCTGGGTTTTCTTTTGCCCAAGACTATTCTCTCGCCCATGCCTCACGCTACCTGAACGAATGGCTTGAATTACGCCCTCATGCCCAACGGCAACACCTTTAGACCCTGTCACCTTGGCCACATAGCCATTGGCAAAACCATTGCGGAAGTTGCCGGTGTTGTACGCCGAAATGGCGCGTTTGAGCGATTGCTGCCCTTGGCCAATGTCTTTTGCTGACTTTAGGTGGAAGTTCTGCAATATCTGCGCACCGGCTTTGATGTTGGTGCAGGCCCCCTATGTCAGAATAGTTGTCGCTCCTAATTTTTAGCGGATGATCCGCATAATGGAGAGATAAATCATGCCAAGAAAGAACCACACCCCCGAATT
>NCFS01000120.1 GCA_002281295.1 Halothiobacillus sp. 35-54-62
GCGGCTATTGTGTTGCACATGATGGGCGCCCACCGGTGTTTGATCGGCATTGAGGATAACAAGCCCGAGGCGATTGCCGCCTTAACGGCCGCTAGCCACGCCGATGCCCGTTTTGAAACGATAGCCGTGCCCACCCGTTATCCGGCGGGGGGTGAAAAGCAGTTAATTAAAGTGCTCACCAATATCGAGGTGCCACGCGGTCGGCGAGCCACCGAATTTGGTTTGCTTTGCCTTAATGTGGCCACGGTGGCGGCCATTTATCGTGCGGTGGTTCATGGCGAGCCTATGATTGATCGCATTGTGACCGTTACCGGTGCGGGCATCGTGCAGCCCGAAAATTTTCGCGTGCCGCTCGGCACTAAAATCAGCGATGTGATTGCCGCCGCAGGTGGCTACACGGCGGGCACGGATCGGTTAATTATGGGCGGGCCGATGATGGGGTTCGCCTTGCATCAAGATGATGTGCCTATTGTTAAAGCCACCAATTGCTTGCTTGCGCTGCGCCCGCAAGATAGGCCGCTTGAGCCGGCCCCTCAGCCCTGCATTCGGTGCAGCTTGTGTGCCGAGGCCTGCCCGGCCGATTTATTACCGCAGCAATTGTATTGGTATGCCCGTGCCAAACAATTTGATCGCACGGTGGAATATCACCTATTTGATTGCATTGAATGCGGGGTGTGCAGTGCCGTGTGCCCTTCGCATTTGCCCTTGGTGGATTACTATCGCTTTGCCAAAACCCAAATTTGGGCCGCAGAGCGCGATCAATCGAAAGCCAGTATCGCCCGAGAACGGTTTGAGTTCCGCAATGAACGCCTTGAGCGCATCAAAGCCGAGCGTGACGCAGCCTTAAACAAAAAACGGCAAAATTTAGCCACCAATACGGCTGCCTTAGCGGCGCGAGATATTGTTGCCGATTCATCGGATGATGCATTTGGCACCTATCAGCCCGAACCGATCAGCGCCCCTCAAATCGAAGGCGGGAGCGAACCCTTGATACTCGATAGTGCCGTTGATGCCGCCCGCGCCCGTGCCAAAGCCCGCCGAGCTTCGCTTGATGCGGCGCGTGCCGAACAGGCGCAAGCGCAGATTCAAACAAAAACCGAACCAACACAAAACGATCTGATATGAGCCAATTTTAATGAAATTCCCGACCCAAACCGCGCCCCTGCCCGAAGCGCAAAATAGCGTGCAGCGTGTCATGTTGATTGTGCTGGCGGCGCTGGTGCCCGGCACGATGGTCGCCATTGCACTTTTGGGCTGGGGCGTGCTGATTAACGTGGTTCTGGCTATTACGGCTGGGTTATTGGCCGAAGCCTTGATGTTAAAAATTCGCGCCCGCCCCGTGCGCCCCGCCATTTTTGATGGTTCGGTCGTTGTGTTGGCGTGGATTTTCGCCCTGTGTTTGCCCAATTTAGGCCCGTGGTGGCTGCCGGTATTTGGCGCCATTTTTGCCGTGGTGGTGGCAAAGCAGCTTTATGGCGGGCTGGGCTTTAATTTATTTAACCCCGCGATGGTGGGTTATGTGGTGTTGCTGATTTCCTTCCCCGAGCCTATGACGCGCTGGGGGCCTGCGATTGATGTGGGCGGCGGTGCCTTGAGTTTTGCGCAATCGTTAGCGTGGTCGTTTCATGGGGTATTGCCCAGCGGCGTTGGCTACGATGGCTTAAGTGTTGCAACCCCGCTCGATCACGCGCGTGAGCAAATCACCGCCGGCGCCACCATCCATAACGTCACCGCCAGTTTGTTTAATACAAGTCATTTATTGCAGTCGTGGACTGTGTGGTTGGGCTTGGCCTTTTTAGCGGGCGGGTTGTTTATGCTCTGGCGCGGGGTGATTCGCTGGCATATTCCGGTGGCGGTGATTACCGGCGTGCTCGTTATGTCCGGGTTTTTGTGGCTGATCGATCCTGCCCGGCACGCCAGCCCGTTGTTTCATTTGCTTACCGGTGCCACCATTTTTGGCGCATTTTTTGTGGCGACCGATCCGGTGACTGCGTCAACCACCCCCCGAGGGCGGCTGATTTTTGGCTTTGGCATTGGGGTGCTCACCGTGCTGATTCGCAGCTTTGGCAGTTATCCCGATGGCGTAGCTTTTGCCGTGCTGCTCATGAATTTGTGTGTGCCACTAATTGATTATTACACCCAGCCTAAGGTCTTCGGGCATAAACGCGGCAACGCCAAGCCAGGCGGCTCGAATTGAACCGCTTAACCGGGCTAGATAAAAGCCGTATCGCCATTACCGCACTGCTCCTAGGTGGGTTTTCGGTGATAGGGGTTGGTTTAGTTTCCCTAACGCAAGAGGCAACGCGTGAGCGCATCGCCCAAAGCCAATTGAATGTATTGCTAGGGCAAATTAGCGCGGTGCTGGTACCGGGCAGTTTTGATAACAACCCCGCCGATACGGCTTTTTTATTACCGAATCCCGCTGCACTGAATTTGCCCGCCTTAAAATCGCCACCCACCGATGCCGCCGCCCGATTAGCCGCCTCAACCGCAGCGGGCATTGTGGGCTTTCGTGCCATCAAGGCGGATCAAGTTGTGGCCGTGGTTTTACCCGTAATAACCCACTTTGGTTATAGCGGCGATATCAAACTCATTATCGGCATCGACAACTTAGGGCACATCACCGGCGTGCGTGTTACCCGTCAAAACGAAACGCCGGGGCTGGGCGATAAAATTGAACCCGAAAAATCCCCGTGGATTTTTGGTTTTAATGATAAAAGCCTAAATAACCCCACAGAAAAAGGCTGGGCGGTAAAAAAAGATGGGGGCGTATTCGATCAATTCAGTGGTGCCACCATCACCCCGCGCGCCGTGGTGGGCGCAATCCACCAAGCGCTGCTGTATGCACAAGCGCATCATGCCGAATTATTTAGTTTGCCCGCGCCAAGTTTAGCGCCGGCCAAAGCCCAACCGGTGGTACACCCGCCGGTTGCCAAACACAATGAGGTACCCCATGAGTGATGTTTCTTACCGCGAGCTAACCGTGCAAGGCTTATGGAAAAACAACCCAGGCCTGGTGCAAATTCTCGGCATGTGCCCGATGATGGCGATTTCCAATACGGTCGTTAACGCCATGGGCTTGGCGTTGGCCACCATCTTAACTATGGTTATTTCCAATGGCTTGGCCTCAGCGATTCGCCACTGGGTGCGCCCTGAGGTGCGCTTGCCGGTTTTTGTGATGGTGGTAGCCTCGGTGGTGACCGTGATCGAGTTGCTCATGAACGCGTACCTCAACACGCTCTACCATGTGCTGGGCATTTTCTTGCCGCTGATTGTGACCAACTGCATCGTGATTGCGCGGGTTGAAGGCTTTGCCGCCCGCAACCGCGTGCTGCCTTCACTTTATGATGGCTTGATGATGGGCTTAGGCTTTGGGCTGGTGTTAGTGAGCTTAGGGGTTATTCGGGAAATTCTCGGATTCGGCACGCTCCTGGCCAATGCCCAGCAGCTTTTTGGGCCCGTGGCCGCAAACTGGACCCTGCACATTTTGCCCGAACAAGCGCATTTTTTACTCGCCATTTTACCGCCGGGGGCTTTTATGGCGCTGGCGGTATTAATCGCGCTTAAACAAGGGTTTGAGCAACGGCGGGCAGCGCGGTTAACCCAAAAAACCCCTTCACTTGCCAACTC
>NCFS01000031.1 GCA_002281295.1 Halothiobacillus sp. 35-54-62
GCAGTGGGGTGTTATCCATCGGGGTGACGGTGAAATTGAGCGTTTGTTGTGTGATCATTTTGTTATCCGAATCTTTTTGCGCTTGACCGGCGATATAAGTTACATTTTTTTTAAAGCGATCAGATTCTTGGGCGCACGCGGGCAAGGGCAGTGATTCACAATCAGATTAATGTACTGATTATGATTGTTCACATCTCGACCGGAAACTTGTTCTGCTCTATCAATTGATTGCGAAACGGTATTCGATAACATATCAACGCCCCGCATTAGCCATGGCTTTTTCAATCTTGCGGTCGGTTTTGTACTGACCAAGTGAGTAAACCGCCCATATCGCAGCAGGTAACCAGCCAATCAGGGTAATTTGTAGCAACAAGCAAATGATGCCCGCAATGGGGCGGCCGATGGTGAAGAATGCAACGAACGGCAAGAAAATAGCCAGAAGAAGGCGCATCTCGAACTCCTTTTCAAGTTAAACGGAATACAGGGGGAATAGGTTTATTTCCTCAAGCTCGAAATATATCTAAAAACATATCTAAAGCAAGGGCGTGGGTAAGTATTTAATTTCAAGCGTTGGATGAATAATATTCATCCAACGCCATCGCGCCTAGTCAATCAACCGGGACGAACTTGGTTGGAATCCGTGGTGGCTTGGGCTGGGTTTTTGCCTTCGAGCAGGCTGCTTAATATCCGGTATCGAGTGGCTTAACCTTCATCAACACTCCACTCCAAGGTACTGAAAAATAAACACATACCTTACAATAATTATTATAACAGCCCCTGTTAGCGTTTTTTTATATCCCTACCCGCCACTTGCCCTGCCATGCCGGTGATGACTTGTGTTACCTGATTGGAATCCGTGGTGGCTTGTGCTGGGTTTTTGCCTTCGAGCAGGCTGCTTAATATCCGGTATCGAGTGGCTTCATCGGCGGCACGGTAGCGCTCAATCAGTAGTTTCTCTTCCGTTGAAAGTGCCTCGGCTTCCCGCCGCCCGGTGAGGATGTATAGGACATCTACACCGTAATCATTCAGCTCTGAGATATTTTCTGCGTTAGGAGTGGCTCCGCCCTTTTCCCAATCAATTACTGACCTTCTAGACGCGCCTAAGCGCTCAGCAATATCACTCTGAGATAGTCGCAATCTAGTTCGCTCTTCTTTAAGGCGAGCACCTATTAGTAATCTTTTTTGCACAAAATACCCTTGACTAGTGCAGAATGCTGCACAATAATCACACCACGCCCATCCACCATCTAAAGGACTGCGTGCCATGAACATGAATCATACCTCCAGTTGGGGTAAGGGGCAGCTTTGTCTCGAAATCTTCAACTCGGCTTCTGCGGAAAACGTGTCAAGCATAGGCGGGCAGCAGCACCCGCGTTATCGGCGACAAAAATCGGCACCGCACGGTGCACGTAATCTGTTTTTAGATTTATTCAACGAATCAATTGCAGCCAAGGCGCGCAAGAAACGCACGCCGCCACCGCCGGTTAATCCGGCGCATGTGCCTGCTTTGGTAGTTGCGTTCCTGCAAGACGAGCATTTGATCAAGGCACTGGTGGAAGACCTGTTCCATGTGGTGGCCTGCGTTGCTGTATCCACGCGCTGGGCAAGTGAGTGGTCAGCGGTTGAGCGCTGGATTGAATCGGCATCAATGGATCAAGGGGGCTCGGGGTTTTGGTGTGAGGCGGCGGGTTTATACCCCGCCGATTTTTTACCGGCGTTTTGGGAAGGAATCGAAGCGCAACGGGCAGAACCGGATCAGGACGAACGTGAGGTTCGCGCTTATGGCGAAAACCTTGGGGAAATCTGGCCGGTGTATCGGCGTTTAACGATCGATAAAAACCATTTTATGTGGTGGCCGAGTGAGGAGCCGGATGAACTGGAGCAGCGAGATATGGTTGATTCCGTTGGGCATTATCAAACTCAAGGCGGTTGGCGGAGAAGAGCACATCACCACAATTTTGGTTATTTCTGATGCGGGCTATTTCGCTAATTTGAATTCCGAAACCCCTTGCTACGGTATGCAAGCTGAGTGGTTTTTTAGGTGAAGTTTTGCCCCGCGAGGGCTGAGGTATGTAATGAAATTTGATCGTGTGAGCTCTTTTAGCACCGAAGAGGATGATCTTTACCACGGGATGCCACAGGCGGCTCAGCTTTTGTATTTACGGGGGCTGCGGCGGTATATGGATCCTGACACCGCCATCGTGGGCGGCCCGACGCGTCGCATCAGTCTTTTGATTCTCTCTGAATTGATCGAAATTTCCCCGCATCAGGGCGTATCAGGGGTGCAGCCCAATAAATCGAAGGTTCGGCGCTTACTGAACTGGCTGGAGCGCGCCAAGCTGATTGAGCGCATCGAAGATGAAAATGGCTATCTTGTGTACTTTTTGCCTTTCGCTAAAAAAGATTATCAGCCGGGGCAATACACTTCGTTTAATTCTGGAGAGGATGAGTTGCTCCAAGGCATGCCGGAGCCAGCTCAGCTTTTGTATTTGCGGGGGCTGCGGCGGTATATGGATTATGCCAGTGCCATTGTGGGCGGCTCTGCTCGCCGAATCAGTCTTTTGATGTTCTCCGAGCTGGTTGAGGTTTTCCCGCATCAGGGGATGAAGGGCATTCGTTATGACAAGCATAAGATTCGGCGTTTACTGGGCTGGCTGGAGCGATCTGGGCTGATTGAGCCCATTGAGGATAAGAATGGCTATCTTGTGTACTTTTTGCCCTTCGCAAAAAACGAGTATTACTCTGATACGCATTCGTCTGGTCAAAAAAAACCCAATGTTATTGATAATGAATCATCAGGCAATAAAGAACCTTATTCTGATGCGGGTTTGAGCCTGATTAATATCCCGTCAAAAAACCGTTATTCGCGGAAAGCCGCGACACATCAAGAATCTAATATCAATAATCAAAAAACAACCACCACGACGACGGAAGAATCGAACGACATGGCTGACGATTCGGCAGATGGTGGTGGTGAAGTTAATCCTGTGGCATCAGACCAATCCCCTCAGCAAGCTAGACGAGTTTCAAAATCGGCTTCTTGGGAAGAAAAATTAATTTATCCCGACGGGCTGCGGGAAGGCGATAAAAAAGCGATTATCTGCCACTTGAAGCACTGCCCTGCCGAGCAAAGGCAGGCAGTGATTGATGAATTGGCGGCTCGCCAGCAAGGTGTAAAGTCACCATCTGGATATGTGCGCAAGCTCGTTGATTGCGTACTACACGGTGAATTTGTTCCCGAGGCGGGCATTCCCTTGGCTGAAGCACGAGAACGCCATAAAAACGATTTCCAGATGGTTTCGCCGACCAGAAGGCCAGAACCTACCGATTCAGTTAAGGCGGAAATTGCCCGCTTGACCGCTGAGATGGTCGCCGCTCAACAATCCGGGGATTTTAAGCGGTATAGCAAGCTCGGAGCGCAGGTTGGGCGGCTGGGTTGATTTGCGCACCGTATAGCGTTGGTATACAATAAAAGCATGATCAAGTCGTTCAAACACAAGGGCGTAAAACGATTCTATGAGACAGGATCGAAAGTTGGCATACAACCAGACCACGCGAATAAGCTGGCGCGCCAATTGGCTCTTTTGGATCGAGCATTGAATCCTGAGGACGTGAACATCCCAGGTTGGCGACTTCATCCCTTGGTCGGAAATTTATCACCACACTGGGCGATAACCGTTAGTGGAAACTGGCGTTTAACATTCGCTTTTGAAGATGGCGACGTCATTCTGGTTGATTACCAAGACTATCACTGAGAGGTACCGCTGATGAGTATGCACAACCCACCTCACCCCGGTGAAATTTTAAGGGAAGATGTTTTACCCGGATTAGGTATATCCATAACCCAAGCTGCACAGCAGTTAGGGGTAACTCGCGCCGCATTATCTCGCGTGCTTAATGGGCATGCCGCCATATCCCCAGAAATGGCTTTGCGGATCGAGCGATGGCTGGGTCTGGAGCATGGTGGGCGCGCTGAATTGTGGGCAGGTATGCAACTTGATCACGATATGTGGCGGGTACGGCAAAAAGCCACCCAATCTGAGCTGGTTCATTGACCACGGGTATCATTTGATTTAAATTCAGATCATCAAATGATACCTACGGAGGGTTGACCATGATGCTTATATCCGCTGAAAAAATTGCCGCCGTAATGGCGCTAGTGAATATCCCCCGCTCATTTGCCGAGCTGGATGAATTAGTTGCTCAAGGATTGCCTAAGGGCGCGCTCAAAGCCAGTATCGAGCATATCTGCACAGGCAGTGATGAACGCAAGCAAATTCTGTATCGGATTGTTCCCGAAGCGACCTATAAGCGGCGGCGTGATACGTTGACGGCCGAAGAATCTGGTCGTGTCGAGCGTTTAGCCCGTATCTTTGCCACGGCGGAATATGTTTGGAATTCAGAACAAGATGCGCGAACATTTTTGATGGCTCCTCATTCGATGCTACAAGGCAAAACGCCGCTAGATGTATCCATGACTGAGTTAGGTGCACGACGTGTTGAAGAGTTGCTTTGGCGGCTTTATTACGGCATAGCGGCTTGATGAAAATCTTCAGGATTGGCGATGAGCGCCATTCTCTTTGGGATGGCACGGGGGCTGCTTTGGTTGGTGGGCGTTGGAATAGCCCAGGTCGTTCAGTTATATATGGCTCTTTAAGTTATGCCTGCGCCATGCTGGAAATATTGGCACATGCCAATATTGGGCGCGTTCCATCAACGCATCGGTTTGTTGTTGCCGATGTGCCTGATAGCGTCAGCGTTGAAAAATATAATGCCAATACACTCCCTTACGGTTGGGATTCTGAACAAGGCTCATCCGCAAGAGAATTCGGCGACTTGTGGCTTAAAGAAGCTAGGAGTGCAGTCTTGCTGGTGCCATCCGTGGTAGCAAAGCTCGAATGGAATGCCCTAGTTAATCCATTGCATCCTGATACACCTCAGCTAATTTTATCGCAATCTGAAAAAGTTATATGGGATAAACGATTATTCGAGCGGCGCTCGAACTAAATGCACACGATCACTCAATGATGACTCCGCTCATCATTCGGTTCCGCGCCGATATGCGCCTTGTATGAGCTGATCCAGTCGGTGGCGATTTCATGCTGCGCCTGAGCTAAGGATATTTCCCCATGACACACCAGTGCGTGCAGTCGGTTTTCTAATTTATCTTTGGCATAACTGCCCCAACCACCCATCACATGATGCGGCTCTGGCCAGAGGTTTTTCGGAGAATCTGGGGAGCCGCCCAACTCCAAACTGATGAGGTGATCTTCCTCATAGTCATACATACGGGTATCGCTGTAGCCATATTCTCTGATTTGTTCGCGCTTGAGCTTTTCGGTGTACGCCTCTTCTGGCCGTATCGACTTGGTGTAGCCCCCACGGCGACAAATCGTTTCGTCGAGGTTTTGTTGCGTTACCGCAGGGTTTAATGCGCCGGGCGTTAATTTTGGATTTGGCATGGCCTGAGATTCGGGTGATACAGCGGCATACCGACCATCGGCTTGCACGCCACCGGCATTGCTTGCGCCCGGCTCTACTCCTCGGTTTTGTTCCTGTTGGCGCTGATAGCCGTCAATTGCTTTTTCGCCCTCATGCGCCACGATAGCGCCCGCAGCATAGCCTGCGGCATGTTCGGCAATATGGCCAAAAAATCCTGCATTCGCTATTGGGGATAAAACCGTCATAAGTAAACCGGCTATCACTGTGTTTTTATTCATAAACGATTCTCTGATTAATACTTGTGATTAACGGGATGATGAAGGCGTCCATCATCCCCCTTGATACCTTGGTATCACGCATTAGCGTGATACGGATTTTTCCCGACGATTATTGATTTCTTGCTCCACCTGTTTTTTTACTTCTGGATTTTGCTGCATGATTTTAGTGGCTTTGAGTTGATCGTTCCAATCTTTTCCCATGGTCGGTTTTATTCGGGTCGCAGAGGGATTAACTTCCAGAACGCGCTGATGATAATTATCACCGGCTTTATCTAAATCAAAGGCAGATTGGATTTTCAAACCCTTATTTGTATTTTCAAGCACATGCGATTGAAGCTTTTCGCGCGATGAGCCGGTGATGGATACCACCGAAAAATCCCGCTCTTTGTTTTTGTAAGCCATTTCGGCATAGCTCACGGCATCGATGGCAGATTCCACATAAACCACACGCTCGGGTTTGCCGATGTTGAGCGTCCAGAATCCTTTTTCACCGGCCACACCATGAAAAGGTTTTTCGGTAAGGCCGCGCTGCTCGATTGAGCCATTGTCCAAGGCGAAGCAGGCATTCACAAATCCTTGCGGGCTGACACCGGCAAAAACTTTGCCTTGTTCGAAAAGTCGATCCACCCAACCGGCAGAGAGCTTACGATCTTCGACTAGGTAATCTTTGACAGCCTGAGTGTGCTTGGGATCATCTGAGTGCTTAGGCGGTTCGCTGGGCGTGGCTTTGTCTTCCTTCGCCCGTTGCTGCGCGCGCTCGATGGCTTGCGGGGTAATGTCTCCACCCAACACTTGGGCGGCATTTTTGAAGGCTTCCCGATCTTGCTTGTCGATCTGGGATGTTTGCAGCAATTGAGCTAAATCCAGCGCGCCACCGCCACCGATTCCCATGTCATGAGCATAGAAACGGGTTTGTGATTGGCGATCTATCGAGAGGCGCCCCACGGGGCTTTTGAATTGATATTTAGGGTCGGCTGGATCGGGCTCACAGCCAAATTGTTCTAGCACGGCCGTGAGCGGAATGGCGCGAAGACGATTGATTTCTGAGGCATCGAATTTCATCGGGGTTCTCCTGAAAAGCCGTTAGTGGCATTTCAAGAGATACGCGAACAGGCCGGAATTCAGGCGTTCTGGTTAATAGCTTCCTTCCCCAAAAGCCTTTGGCCGCTTAAAAAGTTTGCGTAGTACGCAAACATTCAAAAATGTCTTATCCCCAATTACTGGGGATAACTGGATGAACAACCCTGAGAATAAATCTGCATAACAATCACTTAAGGCTCTGATGGTTTTTTAACCATCACACCGTTCACATTTTCTGATCAAAAGCCGAGGCAAAGTTTGCGTAGCACGCAAACTTCCCTCTCATTTAACCGAAACGTTTTTCTGATTGGCAATGTGGGTAATCGTGAGCCATCCAAATCCCCAGCAGCAGGATACAAGGGGCAAAACGAAGAAAAGGGGCTACTGGGAATGTTAGTGGAACATAAAGAGGGGGCGACGTGGGTTAGCTTCAAATCCACGCAAGCGTTGATGTTAAGCCGAATTCCTGTGGCGACGGGTAGCCTTATTTTGTCGCCATTTTGGCGACGAGAATTAACGCACTATTAATTGAAAAGTTTGCGTAGCGCGCAAACTTTGGGGGTCAAAGATGAAGCAGATGAACGTGGTTAAAACGGCAAGGATCAATTTCAGAATCACGACAGAACAAAATGAAAGGCTGATAACGCGCGCCAAAACAGAGCGAAAAACAGTAGCGACATTGTTAAGAGAAATCGTTTTAGCCGACTTGCGCGAAACGCAAAGAGCCTCGGCGATGGAGGCTCATATTCTCGAATTTGAGCAGCGCTTGGTGAATACGATGAAATACCTAACCAAGGAAATGCGGCGGTTAAATTCAACCGAGCAGGTGACTTTGTCGGCCATCGACATTTTTCTTCGCACCTACCTCACGCACACGCAACCGATTCAAGAGGCCGACCGCGAGTTTGCAAGGCAAGAGGCAAAACGACGCTATGACGACATCATCACAGCCATTCACGGCGGGCTATCGGATGATTTCGGGATGACCGAAGTTGCCCGCAAGGCGATGCCCGAGGAGAAAATCCATGAGCGAAACTAAAAAAGTTTGCGGGCTACGCAAACTTTCTTCACTTACCCAAGAGCCTTCGACGCGTGAGCAGTGGTTTAAGGCTTGGCAGGCGGCGCGAAAATTTGGGCGATTAATCCATACCAGCTCGGATGCTGAAACATTTGGCGCCATGTTTTTACTGGCCTGGCAATGCCTGCTTTACCGGCAGCATTTTTCTGGAGGTGGGCGATGACTAACCTGAAGACGCTATCGGCTGAGTTTAGACAAATCGAGGCAGCTAGGCAGGAGGCTATGCGCAAGGGCATACCCGCTTTATTTCGTATTTACGATGCAGCCTCTGGCACCAGCGGACAAGCACAAATTATGCGCGCGCTGCTCATGGGAATTTATAACGGCGATGACCATCCGTTTGATTTGAACCGGCTGCGCGGCCTTGATGAAGCCTTATTCGTCAATGCACTGGATGTGATCCGCCTGGATCGTCATGCCGAAAAAGAAGTGCGTTTGTATTTACCCATAAGTGCTCAACAGGAAATTTCCCGTTGGGCGTTTTGGAAACGTCCGACGGTTTAGATCAAAAGTTTGCGTGCTACGCAAACATTTAGGCTGGTTCTGAGTTGATTAAGCGCGGGGAATAAAATGGCCAAAGGGGATTCTTTGCGTACTACGCAAACTTCGGGCGGTGACTCATCGTCTGAGCGGGAAAGCCCGCTTAAATGGTTTATTAAGGGCATTAAAGACAGGGATTCCGCAAAAATGTTACGCGCGGTGAAAACCTTTGGCCGTAACAGTCGATTGGGTGGCAAATTCAAGCAAGGGGGACAGGTCAAGGGAGAGAAAAATCACTTTCAGCGGGTAGCCATTCGCCTGACCTACTCGCCTAATCGCACGCCTGGGCAATGGGCGGCGCATGGCAAATACATTTCCCGCGACTCTGCCCTGGAGGTGGGTGGCGGTGCTTTCGGGGTAGATGGGGCACTTGATGCGGTGAGCACTTTGCGCGATTGGCAAACTTCGGATGACCCGCGCATGTTCAAGATGATTATTTCACCCGAATTCGGTGAGAAGATGGACTTAAAACAATACACCCGCGATGTGATGTCTAAAATGCAAAAAGACTTAGGCGCGGAACTTGCATGGGTCGCCGTTGACCATTACAACACCGATAACCCGCATGTTCATGTTGCTATCCGGGGAATAGATAAATCAGGCCATGAAGTTAATATTCCGCGTGATTATATTAAATCAGGATTACGCGAGGCTTCTCAAAATATTGCAACTCAACATATTGGCTACAGACAAGAAGTTGATATTATTAAATCACTGGACAGGCAAATTAATCAAAATCGATTTACAGGGCTTGACCGAGAACTAATTAAACATGCAACGTCATTATCTGCCGCGAAACATTGGTGTCACGATGAGTCTAATTCTATTAACTTCAAAAACACGAAAATTAAAGAAGCAGATCAGCTTCGTCTGATTAAGCGATTAACCCATCTCGAACAAATGGGTTTAGCTAAAAAGATCAGTGGTTTGGGCTGGGAAATCCGAGGTGATTTTGAGCAGGCATTGCGGGTGCGGCAAATGTCTGAAGATCGACTTAAAACCAAATTTCAGCACGGCAAAACTTTATCTGACCCGGATATGCCCTTGGTGTATTTAGATAGCCGCACGCCACTCGACAATCGCATTTTCGGGCGCGTGGTGGGTGTGGGCGAGGATGAAGCAAAAATGAAGCCTTATGCCTTGATTGAGGGGGTAGATGGCAAAGTTTATTACTTAAATACCAACCAGTATCAAAAGGTGGGTACAAGCGTGCATGTGCAAAATCTGAAATCCGGCATTGGGGTGTATCAAGAAGGGGATGCCGAATCGTTTTCGCGCGATCCGAAACGCCTCATGTCGGTTGCGGCAACTTTGGCGCGCGCTGGACAGGTCGTTCCACATAAAGGCCTTAAAGGATGGGTGGGCGAGTGCCAGAACGCTTTAGCCGCTACTCAGTCGGCCATGTTGCAGCGCGGGGTGATGACGATTGAAGAAAACGGTTCGGCAGTGTGGCGAGGTGATCGACAACGACAACGAGGTTTTACACGATGAAACGAATTTTAACAGCACTGGGTTTAGCCGCGACTATCGGGGTTTGCCCCGTTTATGCAGATAGCCCGTATGGTGGTGATTATGGTGGGTTTGGTATCACGCAAAGCACAACGTATGGCTCTTCGGGAATTAACGCGGTGGTCACAGATATTTACGACAATCACGATAACCCCCAATTAATCGGCCAACGGATGACAATTAACCTTCAGCCTTCCGGTGCCAGCGTGGGGCAACCGACGGCTTACTACGTGGGCATCGGCATTAATAACGCCATGGCGGGCATGTACACGGCAACAGGCTGGAAAAAATACACCAGCGGCATGTACGAACCTGTGGCTATTGGTGTGGGCGGCGGGGAATCCTTCACGATTTTGGATGGCTCACAAACCATTTGTCAGGCTGTGGCTCAGCAGGTATTTCAAAATGGTGGTGGTTTTAACATGGGCGGTGTGGGCTCGGTACAATTTTATGCCGGATATGGCTATGTCTCACCGGACAAGCAAAGCGTGATGCAAAACCTATATAGCCAGAAGGCCACGACGGTACCGCAAGAAAACATGCAGCTTATGTTCGCGCAAAGCCAAATGATGCAAAGTCAAACCTACCAGCAGGTTTATTCCGTTGATTGTTCAACCGGCAACTAATCAGGAGTGAAAACTATGGCAGATTCAAATCAAGCCGGATTGATGCAGGAAGTTTTGGACATCATGGCGCGCGGTGAAGCGCCTTGGCAGCAATCTAGGGGGAATGATGATCGGCTGGCCGCCGATATTGAGCCTGCGAATATCTCGACGATTCTTGAGCAGTTCGACAAGGCGCTTAATGGTCACCCGTATCTCATGGAGGTCGCCAATAATCGGCTACACGGGGATGTACTTTCCAAAGCCATAAACGCCAAACCACATGCAGGGCTAAGCGCACTCTGGGAACATGGTACTTTTGATCAAATGCTGGATGTAGCCGAGCGAGAAGGCAATCTGGATGCGCTTGGAAAAGCGGTTTCCCTGATGGAGCAAGCCACCAAAACACGGTTAACTCAAATGGGGTTTGAAGCGGATGCGTTTAGGCAGGTTGATCAAACCATGGGCGAGATGGTTGAAAAACTCAACACGCGGGGGCACGAAAAGTTGGTGCCGGAAATTGAAAAAATCGTGGCACAGCAAAAAGAACAGGATTATCAAAATTCCTCAGCTATAGAGCCCTCTAAAAAAACTGAATTTGACCAGCTCGTCACCGGCCAGAATCTTGTCATCGAAAAAGCGGTGGACGATGGCATGTCGTATGTAGGCACGGTGGCCGGTGAAGATGGCGGCACGGTCATCGTTAAAGTCGGCGATCACCGCGCGGTGGCCATGAGCAAGGCGCGAATGGAAGGCGATGTCGAAGTCGGCGAAAACAGCCGCTTTGGGTACGAAAACCAATACGGCAATGATGAACGCGGGCGGGCGATTCGGGATAAGAACGTTGAACTCGGTGGCCAGCGCTATGCCGTGATTGATATGGATGACCTGGTGCAACAAAACCGCCGCTCCATTATGGGCAAAGTTTTGGCTGTTGGGCCTGATGCGGTGTACACCAAATTTGGCAAGGATGCTGATGGCCGTGATCAGTTGGTGGCGCACAATTCGGCCAAGCTGGATGTGATTCCGGCGCTCGGCTCATTCGCCACGATCAATTACGGGGCAAATGGTTTGGGGAAGCTTGTCGTCAAAGAGCAAGCCAAGGGGCTCGATCAGCAGATTGAGCGTTAATCTTATTTATCAAAAGGATACAAACATGAACTCAAGTAACAACAAAGAAACAAGCGATGTAAACATGTCTGACCTTCGGGAAAAAATCATTTTGGCGGAAGAATCCGGTGGAGCAATCGAGTTTACCGCCGATGAAGCCAGACTCATGGGCGCTTTCATCGAAGATGCGATCAATGAGGCCGATGCCGAGGAAAGTAACAAGGGGCGCGAATGAGCGGCCTTGCTGTCGATCAGGTTAAAAACCTCGTTGATGATTTTCTGCGAAAATATAATGGCAATGTGCCATTAAGGATTGAAGTACATGAAAAGCAAGAAGACTTATACCTGGGAAAAAGTCGGGAAAGCATCGGTATTAAAATTGAAGGAGGATACCACCCGTCTCGAGGATTTATCGCTCTCTTCGCTGCCAATATGGATAACGAAGAAGCCGTGGCCAGAACCCTGCGACACGAAGTCCTCGGTCACTACGGCCTCAACACGTTTAAGCCGGATGAAAAACGCGATCTCTTGGCTTGCATTTTGGAAACGCGGCAAGAACCAACCTTAAATCACATCTGGCAGCACGTTGATAAAAACTACGGTGGGCAATCGGAGCTGATGAAGGCGGAAGAAGTATTTGCCTTTGTCGCCGAGGAAGAGCGCACTTTTGCCGAAAAAGGCTGGGATAAAGTGCGTGCCAGCTTTCAAAAAGCGCTCCGTGCATCGGGGCTATCTGATCGCCCGCTGACTCTGCCCGAACTCCGTGAAGAAGCCCGGCAACTGGCTAAAGGCATTCAGTTTGGGCAACGCATACAACACACATTCCCTGCATCTGATGATGCGCAATTCCGTATTCAGGAGTCATCACCCATGGAACCCAAAAAACCCTTCCACGAAATTGTGGCCGAAAAACTGATTGAGCAATTAAAACAAGGCACCGCACCATGGCAAAAGCCGTGGCAGCCAGGTGAAGCCGGTGCCATCGTGCCCATGAATCCCACCACCGAGAATCGCTATAAGGGCATTAATGCTATGTGGTTGATGGCGCAAGGGTATTCCGATCAACGTTGGATGACCTACAAGCAAGCGCAAGATATAGGTGCCCAAGTACGCAAAGGCGAGAAAGGCACGGGCATCCAGTATTGGAAATTCAATGATGAGCAAACCTTGCGTGATGAGAACGGCAAACCGGTCATCGATCAAAATGGTGAGAAGGTTAAGCAAATTACCAAACTGGAGCGGCCAAGGCCTTTTTTCGCCACCGTATTCAATGCCGAACAGATTGATGGTTTGCCGCCATTGCAGCCAAAGATCGAAGCTGAACAAACCTGGAAAGCGCACGAACGCGCTGAAAGCATTTTGGTTGCATCCGGTGCGGTGATTCGTCACGGTGAAGCGGATCGGGCTTTTTACCGGCCTTCAACTGACAGCATCCACCTACCAGAAAAGGGGCAATTCCCCAGTGCCGATAACTATTACGCCACTGCGCTGCATGAATTGGGGCACTGGACGGGACACAGCAGCCGTCTTGATCGAGATTTAACGGGCAGTTTCGGCAGTGAGTCTTATGCCAAAGAGGAATTACGTGCCGAAATCGCCAGCATGATTTTGGGCGATGAACTGGGTATTGGGCACGATCCCAGCCAGCATGTGGCCTATGTGGGTTCGTGGATTAAATCCTTGCAAGACGATCCGCTGGAAGTGTTCCGAGCGGCAGCCGATGCCGAAAAAATTCAGGGGCATGTTTTGGGCTTGGAACAAGCGCATGAACAAGCTTTGCTGAAAGAATCAACCATCGAGCCGAAAATTCAGCAAGTCGAGATTGATGGCCAAAGCTACGCGGTCATTCATGCTGATGATTTGGTGCAAAAAAACCGTAACTCCATCATGGGCAAGGTTTTGGCCGTTGAGCCGAATGCGATTTATACCAAATTTGGCAAGAATGCCGATGGCCGCGATCAAGTCGCCGCGCATAATCCAGCCAAGCTGGATGCCATCCCCGCGATTGGCTCATTCTCAACGATCAATTACGGCTCTGATGGTTTAGGCAAGTTACTTGGTAACGCGCAGAGCAAGACAAAAGAACAACGAATAGAGCGGTGATCGGTTCTATTCCGTCCAATTCCCCACCCGCTTGATACCGTGATTGAGTCCCTAATTACTGGATTCAATCATGGCCAAGAACGCCTCTTCCCCTACCGAGCTTTACAACCTCTCCGATAAACCCACCGAGCCCGGCGGCTTGCAATTAATGGGCGTGGGCGCTGGTTTGCTCATGCTGCTCAGTGTGACCATCATCACCACGCAATACCTTGCCTCGGCTTTGGATTATCAGGCGGCTTTGGGTGCGCCGCTGGTTGGTAAATTCTATGCCCCTTGGATGTTTGCCCTCTGGCTTTGGCAGTACGGCAATGTGCCTGCGCTTAAATCGATTGTGTTTATTGCTTATGTCTTGCTGATTGGCGGCGCGGCGGTGGCGGTTGTGGGCGCGGCGCTGATTAGTTATTGGTATCGGCGCAATTTTGGCAGTGTGGGTATGGATTCTTTGCACGGCTCGGCGCATTGGGCAAGCGAGGATGAAATCAAGGAAATGGGCGTGTTTGATTCCGCCGGTGTGTTCATTGGGGCCTGGAAAAATCCACGGGGTGATATTCAATATCTGCGCCATGATGGCCCTGAGCATGTGATGGCCTTCGCGCCGACCCGTTCCGGTAAGGGGGTGGGCTTGGTGTTGCCCACGTTGCTGGCTTGGCGGCATTCGGCCTTGGTCTACGACATCAAAGGCGAGAACTACGCGCTCACAGCAGGCTGGCGCGAGAAGGAAGCGAACAATCGCATTATTCGGTTTTCGCCCACCGATATTACCGGTTCAGCCAGTTACAACCCTTTGAATGAAGTGCGCTTGGGCACGCAGCGAGAAATTGCCGATATTCAAAACCTCGTGACCATGATTGTTGATCCCGATGGTAAGGGCATGACCGATCACTGGGCAAAAACCGGCCATGCGTTGCTGGTTGGCACGGTGCTGCATGTCATGTATTCAGAAGATGACAAAACCTTACGCGGGGTGGCGCAATTTCTCTCGAACCCTTCGCGCACACTGGACGAAACGCTGGCCGAGATGATGAACTCAAATCATCTTGGCGATCAACCGCACCCCGTGGTGGCCGCCTCGGCGCGCGACATGATGAACAAATCAGAAAATGAGCGTTCGGGCGTGTTGTCCACCGCCATGTCATTTCTCACGTTGTACCGTGACCCCATCGTGGCATCAAACACCGATAAATCGGATTTTTCCGTGGCTGATTTAATGAATGCCGAGCAACCCGTATCACTGTATCTCGTGGTGCCACCTTCAGATAAAGATCGCTTAAAGCCGCTGATTCGTTTGATGATTAACCAGATCATCCGCAACTTGACCGAATCCATGGAGTTCAAGGATGGCCGATCAGTGGCGGGCTATAAGCATCGATTGCTGCTGATGATTGATGAATTTCCATCCCTTGGTCGGCTGGATATTTTCCAGGAAGCGCTGGCTTTTATTGCCGGTTACGGCATGAAGGCCTATCTCATTACTCAAGACTTAAGCCAGTTATATGCGGCCTATGGCAAAGACGAATCGATTATGTCGAATTGCCATATCCGAATCGCCTACGCGCCCAACAAGATCGAAACCGCCGAATTGCTCAGCAAGATGAGCGGCACCACCACGATCATCAAGCGGCAAGAGAGCTTTTCCGGCGGGCGCACCAAGCTGATGCTCGATCAAATCAGCACCAGCATTCAGGAAGTTCAGCGCCCATTGCTCACGCCCGATGAAGCTTTGCGATTGCCAGGGCCACAAAAGGATGGCCAAGGCAACATTATGGAAGCGGGCGATATGTTGATTTTCGTGGCGGGCAAGGCGCCGATTTACGGCAAGCAGATTTTGTACTTCAAAGACCCACTCTTTCTTGCCCGTGCCAAATTTGCCGCACCCAATGCCATTCAAGCCGCGCCGACGGGCAAGGTGCTTATCTCACCGCCGGTGGTGAGTACCAGCGAAGCTGTGACAGAGCAGCCAAACCCACCTCAACCCACATCCCAATCAGTAGCGCCGCCACCCATGGGGAAAGGGCAAACAGGCATTGCGTTTGCGCCATTAACGCCAGCGTCAACGCCAGAAAGCCTTGAATCCAACCCCAACCCATCTGCCCCAGTGGCCGCGCCGGCACAGACAACAGCAAGCGCGCCGGAACCAACACAGGCCGGTCACACGGCGGCGACACTAAAATCTCATGACGCAATCACGCGCACACCGGAATCAATGGCGCTTGGGGAAGAAATAACGGCGGCAGATTATGTATCCATTGCTGATGACGGCGCGCCTGATTTGCCACCACCCGATTTAGATACAGGCGAACCGAATGCCGAACGGTACGGCATGGAAAACATTGTGATTGGTCATGCCGAAGAGCCTATTCGGGCTACGCGCCAAGCGGATGATTTGTTGAGTGAGTTCAAATCCATCGCCGAAAACTCCGAGCTAGATCAAGCGGAACTAGCTTGGCTTGCGCCAGCCAAAACGCCCAATGTGAGCGATTTACGCGAGGCCGACGTGAGCGACGAAGGGACTGATGCCATCTTCGATATTTTCACCCCGCGATAACAGGAGAGCCGCATGAGCAGTTATATCAACCGCGCCCAGTTGCAGGGGGTTGTCGGTAACGATCCCGAATTACGTTATGTCGGCGAAAGTGGCAAAGCCGTTTGCAATGTGCGCCTTGCCACCACGAATCGCTATAAAACCGCCCAAGGCGAATTTGTCGAAGAAACCGAATGGCATACGATTGTGGGCTGGGAAGCGATTGCCGAGCGCATGGCGCAGCTCAATAAAGGCGACTGGGCAGCCATTGAAGGCCGAATCCGCACCCGCACGGCCACTGATGCCAAAGGTACCGAGCGCACGCATCGGGAAATCATCTGCGAGCGGGTTTTGCGGGTGGACAGGTTGAGGGGCGAAACACGCGGGGATGCAACACCCGCCCCAACATCACAAAAATCAAGCCCTGCCAGCGCGTTGGTTAAACCCGATGAATCGTGGGGTGGGTTTGTTTCATAACGATCGGGGTTGCCCAAGTCCCGAAATGGGACTACCATCTTTTAATATGCGCATCATCGCCCTGTCAACGCTGAGAAAGTTCTGGGAAAGCTCGCCTTCCTATTCGGATTCGATTGAGCCGGGAATGGCTTGGTATCGAGAGGCTCTCAAGGGCGATTGGTCCACATCTAATGAGGTAAAAGCTCAATTTACCAGTGCCAGCATTCTGCGAGATGGTCGCGTCGTTTTTAACATCGCCGGGAACAAATATCGGGTGGTGGTATGGATCAACTACGCCTATCGCGTCGTGTACATCCGATTCATCGGCACACATAAGCAGTATGACGAAATTGATGCCCAGATAATTTGAGGTTCTCTATGGAAATTCGTCCGATCAAAACAGAAGCCGATTACGAGGCAACCCTCAGGGAAATTGAAGGCCTCATGCTCGCTGCGGCGGGCTCACCCGAGGGGGATCGTTTGGATGTGCTTGTTACACTCGTGGAAGCCTACGAACGGAACCACTATCCAATGGATTTTCCTGATCCCGTCGAGGCCATTAAGTTTCGAATGGAGCAGCAAGGGCTTACCGTTGAAGACCTCGTGCCGATCATTGGTCGTAAGAATCGGGTCTATGAAATCTTGGCTCGTAAACGCCCTCTGACCCTGCGCATGATCGAGGGGCTGCACGAAACATTTGCAATCCCCGCAGAAAGCCTGTTGAAGCACAGTTATGGTGCGGCTCAACAAAGATGACCTGCGAAAACCCACCTTACCCCGATTGCTATAAAAAGCAGACTTTGTAATTGAGGGGCCGGCTGAGCTGGAACGTTAGGCTTTTCCGCTAAAGTTTTATTTCTCAAAATTTAATGAGGTTAATATCCCATGAGTAGACAAAGAGTTCACAACGGTCAGATTTTCCTTAAAAAGTAAGAGAAAATAACGGCCACCTTGAGCGCGCTTGATGGCAACCACACAGAGGATCAATTCGTGGAAAAATTTCAGGAGTTATACCCAGAAGATTGGGTGAAAATTATCAAGCGTTATAACGCACACGAAAGATTACCCCCCGCAGGAAAAAGTCATCCTATGCCGCCCCCAAGAACATACCTGCTTAATGCATATAGAAACACGAAGAAAAAGAATGCATAAGATTATCAAGCAAAACCTAACGTTCGAGCGGGACTGCCGCGAAGCAGCCCGCGTCAGCCCCTCAACTTAACGTTAGCCAGCATGAACACGCTCTCGATTAGTGAATTACACACGCTTCGATTGGCCATATTTGACAACGCGGAAAATCTTCACAAAGAAGCGTTGTTGCTGCACGAGCACAAGATGTTTAGCAGGGCATATTTGCTCGCGCACTATTGTTTCGAAGAGCTGGGCAAAATACCAATCATTGTCGGAGCCATCGGCAAACTAACGTCTGGGGATTCTGTTGACTGGAAAAAATTGAAGAAACGGTTCTACAGCCACACCGAAAAAATCGCAGCTCAAAATCACCATTACTACACATTTGGGCTAGACCTTGATCTGTTACGAAACACTGATTTAAAGTGGTTGGAGTCTGCTCAACAAAAGGTTGATAAATCATTTGAGCTAAAAAACCTTGCAACTTACGTTGACGTAAGTGGGAAAAATTTCTTGCTACCAATAGAACAAATTTCTGAAATCGCCAGCAAAGAGCTACTTGATTTAGCTTTTGAGTGCTTGCGAGCACACTGGCACTCTGAAAAGCTTACCAATCCAGTTCTAAAAAAGCTGGCTAACAAATCAACCAACCGGACCAGCTAAAGCTGTCCGGTTATTTCAAACGTTAGCTGCAAAAGAAAGCACTGTTCAGCGTCTGGCGTGAACACTGTAAAATAGAAGATAGATCAAGTCTGGAGGTAATAAATTTGTATCAACAGTCATTAATTGAGCCAAAAAATGACATCGTTAGTCTTCAGAGTGCGTTTTTACGCAGCAAATCTGTGCAAGAGAGAAAAACATTAGGGCAGTTTTTCACCAGTCCAGTTGTCGCCGATTATATGGCTTCAATGCTATACAAGCCCAAAGGAAAGAAAATATGTATTCTTGATGCGGGTGCGGGAACAGGTGTTTTGACTGCTGCTACTGCCGTGCAACTCTTAGAACTAGGTTGTAAAGCTGTTCACGCGGTTTTGTATGAACTCGATTCTTCAGTTATCACGGACTTGAGCCAGACAATGAAGGTCATTGAAAACCTTTACCAATCAGAAAAAGGTAAATTCACCTTCGAGGTCAGAAACAGCGATTTCGTGCTTGATCGACCGGACAAAAAAGAATCCTTTGATGTATCGGTAATCAACCCACCTTACTTCAAATACAACGTTAAAACCTCACTTTATGCAAAAGCCGTTAGTGACTTGTATAGTGGCGACCCTAATATATACGCTTCATTCATGGCTATTGTTGCTTCCAGCCTAAATGAAGGCGGTCAAATGGTAGCAATTACACCTCGTAGCTTTACCAATGGTCTTTACTTCAAAAACTTCAGAAATTACCTGTTAAACGTCACTGCAATAGAATCAATCCATATTTTCAAACATCGTGACCGCGTTTTTAAGAATGATGCTGACAAGGTTTTGCAGGAAAATATTATTTGCAAATTCGTGAAAGCCGCGAATTATGGAGTTGTTGAAGTTCGAGCTAGTGACTGTGATTCAAGCCTGACGGGTACAACAATTCAAAATTATCCAGTTGAATTGATAGTTGACCCATCCAACGACCAAAAATTGATAAGAATTCCTGAATCACTTGCAGAATCCAACCTTTTAAAACAGGCTGAACAACTAGAATCAACATTCACAGAATCAGGGTACTTTATTTCAACCGGTCCGGTAGTTGAGCATAGAACACGAAACTTCATAGTTTTAGCAGACAATCAAAGTAACACCGTGCCACTTTATAGACCGCACAATGTTACGCCCTATGCCGCGCTGTGGACTGGTGAGAATAAAAAAGATGTTCGCTTTGAACTACAGGAACAACACGAAAAGCACACACTAAACAATAAAAACTATGTGCTTCTAAAGCGCTTTTCCTCCAAAGATGAAAAGCGCCGCCTAGTGTCTGGGGTTTATCTATCAAAGTATTTTGACGACCTTGACTTCATTGGGTTTGGAAACAAGGTCAATTACATCGGTGTGAAATCTGGCGAACTGACTAAAAACGAAGCTTACGGTTTGTGCGCTATTTTCAATGGTTCATTTTTTGACCGTTACTTTAGGTGTATATCTGGCAACACCCAAGTAAACGCAACTGAAATTAGGGTTATGCGGTTTCCAACACGTGATCAAGTTAAAGAGATTGGCGAAGAGGTGTTGAAGCTAAAAGCCTTTGATGCAGACCAGAGCAATATTATTGTAAACAGCGTTTTAAAGATCAAAGAAACCGTGTAAGGAATAGCACCTTGAAATTCATAGAAGAACAACAAACCAAGCTTGAACAGGCAAAAAAGATACTTCAAGAACTGGGACTGCCACCCGCACAATACAACGACCGTTCAGCATGGGTGTTTTTGGCACTTGCGAATGTAAAGCCTAACGAAAGGTGGGCGGTAGTTACCGCTCCATTGCTGCCAACATATGTGATTATGGACTTCATCCGCAACCATTACGGCAAAGATTACAAACCCAATAGCCGCGAAACGATTAGAAGGCAAACCCTTCACCAGTTTGAACAGGCGCGAATCGTTGATCGCAACCGCGACGATCCTACGCGAGCGACTAACAGTAGGGCACCTCGAATAACCCGAGGTTTTCAATGAATCCCGGCGCGCAATGATGACAGCGACCGAATTCTGTTCAATCTCTCAGGCAAAACACCGCTTTT
>NCFS01000121.1:0-3568 GCA_002281295.1 Halothiobacillus sp. 35-54-62
ACCCCCTCAGAAGAAGAGGCGACAGATGCCAAAAGGGATGTGCACCTGCTGCTCAAACAACTGCCCGATCGCATGCGACTGCCCATTATTCACACCAAGCTTGAAGGCTTATCTGTGGCTGAAACGGCGCACCGCACCGGGCTCACAGAATCGGCGGTCAAAGTGGGCGTCCACCGTGGTCTCAAAGCACTGCATGCATTATTACGAGGTACACCATGAAAACCGATGATCTGGTTTCAATGCTGGCACAAGGCGACATCGCCGTGCCAAGCCACACCGCATCCAAGCGCATTGGTTTTGCGCTCGCCGGCGGAATCATGCTCTCTTTTGGCCTGATGCTACTCGTGCTCGGCATCCGCCCCGATCTCATGAGCGCGATTGAACGCCCCATGTTCTGGGTCAAGCTCTTGTTCGCCTTGAGTTTTGGGATCATGGGCTTAGTGGCGGTCAGCCGATTGTCTCGCCCTGGCGTACCACTTAAAAAACTGCCGTGGGCATTTTCGATACCCATTAGCCTCATCTGGCTGTGGTCACTCGTTCTGCTGGTACAAGCGCCCCCAGCACAACGATTGAGCCTCGTTTTAGGCGACACTTGGGTCGTATGCCCCGCGCTGATTGCCCTGCTCGCCGCCCCCATTTTCGCGGCGGCCATTGGGGCCGTGCGCAGCCTCGCACCCACCCAGCTGCCCCAAGCAGGCGCTGCGGTCGGCCTCATGGCAGGCGGCTGGGGGGCTGTGGTCTATTGCTTGCATTGCCCCGAAATGAGCGCACCGTTCATCGGCACTTGGTACCTACTCGGCATTATGATTCCGGCCGGACTCGGCGCCGTGCTCGGAAAAACCCTGCTGCGATGGTAAGCCGCGCTAAAAAAACAAAAAAAGCCAGTTTTACACTGGCTTGGGTCTTATTTGTAACACTTAGTTAAGTGGTAAATCCTAGAACGGAATATCATCATCCACGAAGTTTTGCTCGGCTTTGGCGGGCGCACGCGCGGGGGGTGCTGGCGGGGCACCATAGCTATCACGCGCGGGGGCGGCCGGGCGGCTAGGCGCGGCGGCACGCGGGGCGGCGCGGGTTGGGGCCCCGCCGTAGCTATCGTCCTCATGGCCGCCTTCGTACTGCCCGCCGCCGCCTTGGCCGCCGGGTTTGCCGCCGAGCATTTGCATATCAGAGGCGACAATTTCAGTGGTGTAACGATCTTGGCCGTCTTTATCTTGCCATTTGCGGGTTTTGAGTGCGCCTTCGATATACACCTGGCTGCCTTTTTTGAGGTATTGCCCGGCAATTTCGGCCAATTTGTTAAAGAACACGATGCGGTGCCATTCGGTTTGCTCTTTGGGCTCGCCGGTATCTTTATCTTTCCAGGTTTCGGATGTAGCGACGGTAATGTTGGTAACCGCGCCGCCGCTGGGCATGTAGCGCACGTCAGGGTCTTTGCCTAAGTTACCCAACACGATGACTTTATTGATTCCACGACTGGCCATAACACTATTTCCTCTCGATACCGGCGATAATACGGCGCGCGCTTTCGGCGACACGCTAAAGTCCGTACTATAAATCACTTGCCCGTTTCATTCACTTTAAGACTTTACTGGATTCTCATGGCCGATCCGTTTATTCGCATTCGTGGCGCACGCACGCATAATCTCAAAAATATTGATGTCGATTTACCGCGCGATGCCTTGATCGTGATTACGGGGTTATCCGGTTCGGGTAAATCGTCGCTCGCGTTTGATACGCTGTTTGCCGAGGGCCAGCGGCGGTATGTGGAATCGCTTTCGGCTTACGCGCGGCAGTTTTTATCGATGATGAACAAGCCCGATGTGGATACCATTGAGGGCTTGTCGCCGGCCATTGCGATTGAGCAGAAAACCACCTCGCACAACCCGCGCTCCACTGTGGGCACGGTGACGGAAATTTACGATTATCTGCGCCTGCTTTTTGCGCGTGCGGGCATTCCGCGCTGCCCTGAGCATGGCATTGATTTAACCGCGCAAACCGTCTCGCAAATGGTTGATCATGTGCTGGCGCTGCCCGAGGATTCACGCTGGTTGCTGCTGGCGCCGGTGATCGAAAACCGCAAGGGCGAGCACCATAAATTATTCGATGAATGGCGTTCTCAAGGCTTTTTGCGGGTGCGCATCAATGGCCGCGTGTATGAAATCGATGAAATTCCGCCGCTTGATCCCAAAGGCAAAAATAGCATTGAGGTCGTGGTTGATCGCCTCAAAATTTGCCCCGATATTGGCCTGCGGCTCGCCGAATCGTTTGAAACCGCGCTGCGCATGGCCGATGGCCGCGCACTTGTGGTGAATATGGATGATGCCAGCCTCATGCACACTTTTTCGGCCAAGCATGCCTGCTCGGTGTGTGGCTACGCGCTGGCGGAATTAGAGCCGCGTTTGTTTTCGTTTAACAACCCCGTTGGCGCCTGCCCCACCTGTGATGGCTTGGGCGTAAAGCAGTTTTTCGACCCGGCCAAAGTGATTGTCTCAAGCGAACTCTCGCTTGCGGGCGGCGCGATTCGGGGCTGGGATCGGCGCAATGTGTACTACTACCAACTCCTTCTCGGCTTAGCCAAACACTATGATTTTGATTTAGAAACCCTGTGGCAAGACTTACCCGAAGCGATTCAAACCCGCATTTTGCAAGGCAGTGGGCGTGAAAAGCTGAGCTTTACTTATCTCGACCCCAAGGGTAAAGCGACCCTCAAAGAACACCCCTGGGAAGGTGTGCTGCCGAATATGGATCGGCGCTACCGCGAAACCGATTCGCAAGCCGTGCGCGAAGAACTGGCCAAATATATCTCCGAAAGCGCCTGCCCCGCTTGCGGTGGCACGCGGTTAAATGTGGCCGCGCGCCATGTATTTATCGAAAACGAAAACCTGCCCGCCATTACCCACCGTTCAATTAGCGAGGCGCTTGAGTTTTTCAACGCCTTGAATTTACCCGGCGCTCGCGGCGAAATCGCGGGGCGCATCGTCAAAGAAATTGGCGCACGCTTGGGCTTTTTAAACGATGTGGGCTTAACCTATTTATCGCTCGATCGCTCGGCCGAAACGCTTTCGGGCGGCGAGGCGCAGCGCATCCGGCTCGCCAGCCAAATCGGCTCGGGCTTGGTGGGGGTTACCTATATTTTAGATGAACCCTCGATCGGCCTGCATCAGCGCGATAACGACCGGCTGCTCGGCACGCTCAACCATCTGCGCGAGCTCGGCAACACCGTGATTGTGGTCGAGCACGATGAAGACGCGATTCGCGCCGCCGATTTTGTGCTCGATATTGGCCCCGGCGCCGGCGTGCATGGCGGGCATATTGTCGCCCAAGGCACGCCGGCCGAGATTGCCGCCAACCCAAACTCACTTACCGGCGCGTATTTATCTGGCCAAAAAAAAATCACCGTGCCAAACCGCATCGCGCCCAATAGGGAGCGCATGCTGAAATTGCATGGCGCCACCGGCAACAACCTGCGGGCGCAAACGCTGGAGATTCCGCTGGGGCTCCTTACCTGCGTTACGGGCGTGTCGGGCTCGGGCAAATCAACCCTCATTAACGACACGCTCTACCC
>NCFS01000121.1:3585-4142 GCA_002281295.1 Halothiobacillus sp. 35-54-62
CTCGATAAAGTCATCGACATCGACCAATCGCCCATCGGCCGCACCCCGCGCAGCAACCCCGCCACCTACACGGGGCTGTTCACCCCCATTCGCGAACTGTTTGCGGGCACGCAAGAAGCCCGTTCACGCGGCTACACCCCGGGGCGGTTCTCGTTCAATGTGAAAGGCGGGCGCTGCGAGGCGTGTCAGGGCGATGGCGTGATTAAGGTCGAAATGCACTTTTTACCCGATGTGTATGTGGCCTGCGATATCTGCCACGGCAAGCGCTACAACCGCGAAACGCTGGATATTCGCTACAAGGGCAAAACCATTACCGACGTGCTGGCCATGACCGTCGAAGATGCCGCGCCCTTTTTTGAAGCCGTGCCCGCGCTGCACCGCAAGCTCACAACCTTGCTCGATGTCGGCTTGGGCTATTTAACCCTCGGCCAAAACGCCACCACGCTTTCAGGGGGCGAAGCGCAGCGGGTTAAGCTTGCCAAAGAACTCTCGAAACGCGATACCGGCAACACGCTCTATATTTTGGATGAACCCACCACCGGCCTGCATTTTGCCGA
>NCFS01000122.1 GCA_002281295.1 Halothiobacillus sp. 35-54-62
GCCAGCCCCAGCATGCAAGCGCAAGATTTTCCCACCGAAAACGGCCAGTTTATTTCCCGCATGGATGCCCTGCGCCAAGGCGTGCTGCGGTTTATTAACGCCCGCCCGCAGGATCGATTCTCGATTATCGTGGTAACCGATTCGGCGGGTACACTCGTGCCGATGACGGCCGATCATGCGGTCATCACCTATTGGGTTAAGCAGCTCTCCGCCGGCATTAATGGTTCGGATACGGCGCTCGGCGATGGTTTGGCCATGGCGATTCGCAGTATTAGCAATCAAAGCCAGGCCGGCCAGCCCGCGCCGCTCTTGGTGGTGTGGACCGATGGCTTTAGCACGGGCGGCTTGATGACACCGGCTGAAGCCTTGGCCTTGGCGCGGGCGCACGATATTCATATTTATACCGTTAATCTCGCCCCGACGGGCAGCGCCCCCGATGCGGGTCAGCCAAGTTTGGCTCAATTGGCTGATTTAACCGGGGGCAAGCCCCTGTTGGCGGGCGATTTGGCGGCTATGAATGCGGTAACAAATCAAATTGCCGCCCATGAAGCCCCTGTGGCCGCACGCCCCACCGAGCGGCGGCAGGTGCCTTTATATGCGGGTCTGCTTGTGTTGGTCGCCGCGCTGTTACTGGCCGCGCACGGCTTGCTGATTCGTGAACAAGGCGGCGCGGCATGAGCCTTCCCGCCGATCTCGCCCAAGCGCTGGGGCTTTCTGATGTGTGGGTTTGGGTGGGGCAACTGGCCAGCGGCGCGGGGGTTTGGCCGCATTTAGCGCATCCTGCGTGGTTAGTGCTGTGGGCGCTGCCCTTGCTTTTGCTTATCGCGCAATGGCGCCGGCGGCAAACGCTGCGCCATTATGCCGATGCCTCGCTGCACCCTTGGGCGCTGGTCTTTGCCTCGGCACAAACGACGCGCTTGCGCCGGCGGGCTCTGTGGGGGTTGTCTTTTGTGTTCTGGCTGGCTTTGGGCTTGGCGCTGGCAGATCCCCGCGTGCCTAAAGCTTCTGATGAGGCGCTGCAAACCCGCCCGCCGCTTTTATTTTTAATCGATGATTCTGCCGCCATGAGCGTGGCGGATGTCTCGCCTAATCGGCTGGCTCGCGCGGTAACCTTGGTGGGCTTGCTGGCTCAAAACTTCCCCGATCGTCGCTTGGGCTTAATGGTGTACGCCGATGAGGCGGGATTGCTGTTGCCGCCCGCCGCCGACCCGAGCCTATTGCCTTTTTATCTCAAACACATTGCCGCCTTACCCCATCCGCTGGTAACTCCCCGCCCCAGCACCGCGTTTAATTGGATAGCCCGCTTGCCCGAAATGCAGGGCGGTGCGGTGATCTGGCTTACCAGTGGCGAGGCGCAAAGTTTTCAGGGTGCGCTGGGCAGCCAGCAGCTGGCCGGTGCGGCGGCATTGCATCAAGCCCATATTCGGCTTATTGCGCTCACCCTCGCGGGGCAGGGCGGCCCCTTGCGCCAAGATGGCCTGCCCCTGAAAAATGCAGAGGGCCGCCTGATTGAAAGCACACCCGCCCCCGCCCGCGTGGCAGAACTTGCAAAAATAACTGGCGGCGTGGCGGGCATTACCGGCACCGTGCCGAGCGATGAGAAATTCGTGCGGGAAGCCGTCGCCGCCCTGCCTAACTTGCCGCCCACCTTCGCCTTGGGCGAGCAAACCCGCTCACTTCACGCCTTGCCCTTGGTGTTGGCTTGGCTGGCGGCCATTGGGGTGTTGGTGGCCATGCTTGCGCCAAGAATCCGCCAAGTGCCCAGCGTGCTGATAATGGTACTGGCCGTGTCCTTGATGGCCTGTGTATTGCCTGCGCCCGTGTGGGCCGGTGCCTCTGGCGCTTGGCTTAATCAAGCGGCAGAACAAACCCAATTAGCCGCCGGCACGGCGGCGATTAAACAAGGTAACTTCGCAGAAGCCCAGGTCGCGTTTGGCGCGGCCAAGGGGTTTGCGGCTCGCTTGGGCGCGGGGGTGGCAGCCTTGCGGCGGGCAGATGCGGTGTTTGCGGTCAGCCAATTTCAAATGGCGCTGTGGCTTGCCCTAACGCCGCAAGAACAGGCCTTGGCCGCCTTTAATTTGGGCGATGCCCTCGTGCTCACCGGGCGATACCCCGATGCGCTGGCAGCGTTTAATTATGTGCTTAGCCTGAGCGGTGCCCCCCCAACCCTAACGGATGCCGCGCTCGTGAATCGCGATATTGTGGAAAAAATCCTGCAATCTGCGGCGAAAAATGGCCAAAACAGCCCTAAGTTTCAGGGTCATCAAATCGCCCAATATGGCTATTCGGTTGATCCAGCCAAGAGCAAAATGGATCAGGAAATTCAAAAAACCGACGGGGTGCTCAGTGGCTCGGCGGGCAGTGCGGCGCTCACACCGCCGCCCGCTGCCCCAGCCTTCGTGTTAAACGAGGCCAATGCCACCAGCGCCCGCACGAAACTTAATCTCATTCACGATCAGCCCGCGCCGCTGCTTGAGGGCTTATTGCGCCAACAGCCCTATCGTCAACCCGCCCTCTCGCCCGAAGTGCCTGTGCGCCCAGCTAACCTCCCGGCCAACCCCGCAGCTAACAAGGGGCAACCCTGATGCGCGCACCTGTTTTGTGGCTCGGGCTTGGCCTGTGGTGTGCCTTAGGCGCCGCGCAGGCTTTTGATATTCCCACCCCGCAAAATCAGCCTAAATCGGTGGGCACCACCCCCTTTGGCACCCCGCAGGATTTTGCCCCTGTGACCGCGTTGCCCGAAGTGACGGCGCTAGATACCACCGAGGGCGCGGGCCATCTGCCCGACGGGGTCACCGTGCGCACCGAAATAACCGTGCCGCCCGAAGGTTTGCTGCAACGCGCCGCGTTTTTAGTCACCTTAACCCTTATCGATCGCACCAAAAACATTGCCTCACTCACCCTGCATCGCCCGTTTGGCGAGCGCATAGCCGCCCGCCGCATCAGCATTAGCCAGCGCTTAGACGCGGTGGATGGCCGCATGGCGAATGTGCGGGTGTACCGCTTTGCCGTAACCCCGCTCTCGGGCGGAGAAATCACCTTAAATTTTGCCGAAATGACGTTTCAAATGGTGGGCGAGCCGGGCAGTCATTACGCGTTTATTCCCGTGGCGCGTCGCCTCACCATTCGCCCATTACCCGCCTTTTGGCCAGAATATATCCCCGTTACGCCCGCATTGAGCGTGGTTCAAGCCCCTTTGCCACCACTAAATGCCGGTGAGCCTATGGATTGGCAACTGCGCATTACCGGGCAGGGGCTAACCGAGCACGCCCTAACCCAATTGCTTGATGAACAACTGATTGGCACCGAGGCGCTCGCGCTCGGTCAGGCTCAAATCCGCCGATCGCCCACAGCGCCCGTGCCCGGCAGCGATGAACTCGCGCAAACCTTTGATATCCGCATCCCGATTTTGCCCGACCCCCAAGGCCAAAACGCCACGACAGGCACGCTCCCCGCCTTGCGCCTGCCTTT
>NCFS01000032.1 GCA_002281295.1 Halothiobacillus sp. 35-54-62
GCCAAGCTCAAAGGCCGCTTGCCGCTCTCGCAGATAGAAGCCGCGCGTGAAATTGCCGAACAATGCGATGCCCTGTTTTACCCCGGCATGGTGTGGCACACCCCGCACAGCCTGCTCGATAACCTACCGCGTTTTCTCACCGCCGCCGAAAAGCGCCTAGAGAAAATTGATCGCCACCCCGAGCGCGATCGCCTGCTGCGCGTGCAATTCACGCCCATAGCCGAGCGGGTCCGGGCGAAAATGGGTTCGGCCAGTGGCAACGCCCTGCAATTTGCCGCATTAAACACCCTGCACGAACAGCTCGAAGAATGGCGCGTGGCCCTGTTCGCCCAAGAACTGGCCAAAAAAGGCGCACCCGGCGCCAAAGAAATTGAACAGGCCTTAAAAGCGCTTTAAACGGGCTTTAAATGGGCTTTAAATGGGCTTTGAATAAATTTCGGGCTTGCGCGGGCATTGATCCCCCCCCAACCCGCGCAATAGCTACATGAGCACGCTCGATGCGGCGGATATTGATGTGATGCGCGCCACCAAAACCTGCGTCGCCGCCACGCGCTTTCAATACGATTATTTGAACGACGACATTAAATCCCCCCTAGCCCCCCTTTTGCAAAGGGGGGAATTAGAGCGTTCTTCACTTTTGCAAAGGGGGGAATTAGAGCGTTCTTCACTTTTGCAACGGGGGGATTAGAGCGTTCTTCACTTTTGCAACGGGGGGATTAGAAGGGTCTTCCCTTTTGCAACGGGAGGAATTAGAGGGGGCTTCCCTTTTGCAACGGGGGGATTAGAAGGGTCTTCCCTTTTGCAACGGGAGGAATTAGAGGGGGCTTCCCTTTTGCAACGGGAAGAACGGGAGCGCCCTAACGACCAAAGCGGCACCCCTTCAAACAAAAGTAACGATTCCGCCTCCCCCTTTGCAGAAGGGGGATTGAGGGGGATTTGCGCCCTTCAAACAAAAAGCAACGATTCTGACCTCCCTCTTTACAAAAGGGGGATTGAGGGGGATTTCCGCCACCGATGTGCGCAGCGTGCGCGACACCTACCAACTCAATCGCGCCGATGTGGGCTGGTATCAAATCCGTCATGCGCTCAAAGCCCGCAACCAAAGCGGCGACAAAATCCCAGTCGATTTCAAGGCCTTTGAATCGGCCTACGCCGCCCTGAGCGAAAAGCTGCGCCCGCAAGTGTTCGCGCTGGGTTTTTTGCGGTAGTGCCTGCCTCGGCGGTAACGCTCCGGCGGTTCTTGTGTCTTTGGGCGGAAAGCGTCATATTCTGTTGTCGTTTTTTCCCGTTCAAGGGGGCCGAGATGTCTCAGTTATCAGGTTTATCCATTGTTTATGTATTGGCCGGCTGCGCGTGGCTGGCGTTGCCTAGCGCTTTTGCCGACGAGGCGACGGTGTATCAATGCAAAGATAAAAACGGCACGGTGATTTTTTCAGGTACGCCGTGCGGGGCCGATGCAAAAACACGGGTGATTGATGCGCCCAATGCCGGTACGGGCGGCGATAATAAAGGGATTAAAGCGCTGGCGAATCAATATGACGAGCGCCGTGCTGAAGAATCAAAACAGGCAGCAAAAACGGCGCGCGCCGAGGCGGCCGCACGGGCAGCCGAGGCCAAGGCTGCGGCAAACCGCCCAAAGTCATCATCGCCCCCCGTCCTCATCGAAAGCCCCTACGGCGGGTACCCCGCACCCGGGTATTACCCCGGTAGTGGTTCATTGGGTACAAGCTGGGGGGTGAGCGGCGGCTCGGGTGGGTGGTCGATCGGGGCGGGCAGTTATCCACCAAGCTATGTGCCGGATTATGGGCAGCCTTACTCAAACCCTCGCTCAAATCCTCGCCCACACCCGGCACCCGCCGTGCCGTATGTGTATCAAAATCCGGGGATTTCGGGGCAGTTCCCCGGCGGCGCGCCGGGCTCAACGGGCTCAAACTGGAAGCCAGAAAAGCGCTGATAGCTTAATAGCTAACCCCCCCCACCCCAACCCTCCCCCACAAGGGGGGGGGGCAAGATAAGGCGGCGTGTTATCGCTTAACGTTCAGCGTATTAAGCCCCACCCCTGTGTGGTAAGGGGTTGGGGCGCGGGGCTTAATACGCAATTCGCTCCCTCCCCCCTTTGTGGGGGAGGGCTGGGGTGGGGGGGAGGGGGGCGAAGGATGCGAGCAGCTCGGCTAGGGGCGCAAGTTCGGCAATGCCTGCCAGCGCGCGCTGCAAATGCTTCCAAGTGAGGGGGATGTCTTTAAGATACCCGTGCTTGCCATCGCGAAGGCTTAAACGCGCAAAAATCCCCAGTACCTTCAAATGCCGCTGCACAGCCACCCAGTTAAAATCGGTTTGAAACGCCTCAAGTGAGTGGGCGGCTTGCACTTCGGCGGGCAGCTGCGCCCAAAATTGCGTTTGGAGCGCCGTAACTTGGGCTTGCGGCCAATCAATATAGCTATCACGCAGCAGCGAGACTAAATCGTAGGCGAGCGGGCCGCGCACGGCATCTTGAAAGTCGATGACGACAAGATCCGGTGCCCCGCCCAAATCGCACACCATTAAGTTTCGGCTGTGGTAATCCCGGTGGACAAACCCCTGCGGCATTGTTTGCAGTTTGGTGCTAATGGCATCGCGCGCCAGCTGCCATTGGGCATTTTGGGCATCGCTGAAGGGGCGCTCGTGGTAGCGCGCGGCATACCAATCGGGGAGTAAATCCATCTCGGTATTTAATCGTGCCACATCAAATTTAGGCAGGCCTGTGGTGTCTGCGGCGGCTAGGCTGGGCAATAAGCGGACGGCATGGGCAAGCAGGGCGTTAACCGCCTCAACCGAATGCCCGTGCCGCCATTGAAATAATGTGCAATCGCCTAAGTCTTCTAAAATTAAAAAACCGTTGGTTAAATCATGCGCCTCAACTCGGGGTGCCGGCACGCCGGCTTCATGCAAACGCGCTTGAATGGCCAAAAATGCGCCGATATTTTCGCCCGGGGGCGGGGCATCCATAATTACCCGCGTGCTGCCATCACTTAAGCGAACCCGCCAATAGCGCCGCGCGCTGGCATCGGCGCTGGCTAGGGTTGGCGGGGCATCGGCATCTGGGAGGTATTGGTCGATAAATTGTATTAAGGCGGGGTAGCGCGGATCGTTCGGTACACGCGAAGATGGGAGCATAAGGGTACTTTGACTGGCAAAAGATGGACATAGCATAACGGGGTTTTTCAGCCGGCGGAAAAACTATCCGCGTGGCGTAAGGGATTAGAGGTTCCTAGGTTTGCGCGGTTTGGTTCGCCCTGCTGGGGGGTGGGCGAAAAGTAGGTAGGCAATGCGAAATTTTGTGTATAAAATAACTGATACACCCATAAACGAGACTCGGGGCGAAAAATGGCTATTTTTAAGCAGCTCTTTGATGAAGGCACGTCAACATTCACCTATCTTATCGCCGATGAACATACCCGATCGGCCCTGCTGATTGACCCGGTGCACGAGCAACATGATCGCGATCAAGCGGTGCTGCGTGAATTGGGTTTAACCCTTAAATATGTGCTTGAAACGCATGTGCACGCCGATCACATTACCGGCGGTGGGCGTTTGCGGCACGAAACCGATGCGCTGTTCATCGCGGGCAAAGGCACCGGCCTTGATTGCGCCGATCGCTTAATTGCCAATGGCGAAACCCTCCAAATGGATTCCATCACCATTCATGCGCTGGCTACCCCCGGCCACACCGATGGTTGCACGAGCTACCGCTGGGAAAATCGGCTCTTTACTGGCGATACGATTTTAATTGATGCCTGTGGCCGCACCGATTTTCAGCAAGGCTCGCCCGAGGCGCTGTTCAACAGCATCCAGCAGCTATTGGCATTCCCCGATGAAACCCTGATTTACCCCGGCCACGATTACAACGGCAAATGGATCAGCTGCGTCGGCCAAGAAAAAACCATCAACCCCTATATTGCCGGGCTCGATTTACCCGCTTTTGTGGCCAAAATGAAGGCCTTGAATTTACCTAAACCCCGCCGCATTGATGTGGCCGTGCCGGCCAATGTGTTGTGTGGTGGTGCGAACGTACCGCGCGCACCCGGCGAAACTGAGGCTGCCTGAGAACCCTGATGAATCAAAATATTACCGTGATTGGTGCAGGTTTTGGCGCGGTTACCGCGATTAAAACCTTGCGAAAAAATAGCCCCGATGCGCGCATTACGCTCATCGCACCCGAGCCCACCTTGCAGTATTACCCCAGCCTGATTTGGGTGCCGGCCAAAATCAAAAGCCGCAGCGATATTTTGGTGGATTTAAAACCCTTGCTCGCACGCTTAAACGTGCAATTTCAGCCGGGGCGCGTTACGGGGGTTGAGGCCGAGGGGCGGCGCGTTTTGGTTGAACACGCCGGCGAAACCTGGGCGATTGAAAACGACGGCTTAATTATCGCGAGCGGCGGGCGGTTCTTAAAACGCTTGCCCGGCATTGAACATGCTATTGCCGTGTGCGAAGGCATTGATGCGGCCGAGAAAATTCGCGATCGGCTGGCCAGCATGACCGGCGGCACCATTGCCATGGGTTTTGGCACCAACCCGAACGAGCCTTCGGCCGTGCGTGGTGGCCCTATGTTTGAACTGTTGTTTGGTATTGATCGCTTGCTGCGCCAGCAAGGGCGGCGCGACCAGTTCAAGCTCGTGTTTTTTAATCCCTCACCGCGCCCGGGTAATCGATTGGGCGAAAAAGCGGTGGATCATTTGCTGGCGCGGATGAAAAAATTCGATATTGAAACTCGGCTCGGCGCCAAAATGGTTCGGTTTGAAGCCGATAAAATCGTGACTGAAGCCGGTGAATTTGCCGCCGATTTGATTTTATTCATGCCGGGTATGACAGGACCCGCGTGGGCAGATAACGCGCCGTTCGCCAAATCACCCGGCGGCATGATTCAAGCCGAGGCCACCACGAAGGTGCCGGGGTTTGATCGGGTGTATGTGGTGGGCGATTCGGGTAGCTACCCCGCTCCCGATTGGGCGCCTAAGCAAGCGCATATGGCCGATTTAATGGCCGTGGCTGCGGCAAATAATTTGCTGGCAGAGTTTGCCGGCAAACCCGCGACGACAACCTTTAAGTGGGAGCTGATTTGCGTGATGGATATGCTCGATCGCGCCGTGGTGGTGTTCCGTACCGAAAAGCGCCAGTTTATTTCTCCGCCGTGCCGCTTGCTGCATTACGCCAAGCGGTTGTTTGAATGGTGGTATTTACGCCCAATTCGGTAAGCACATTCACCGCAAAAACTCGGCTTATGCCGGGTTTTTTTATGGGCTCTGCGGCAGGTGTCTAAATGTTAATTGGCGGTAAGCCTAGGTTTTCGGCCATGATGCGTGCTTTGTGACGCGTTTATGACAATCCACCGAGGCGATGGCTTATGGGGGTTGGTCGCCGTACCCAAGGGGGAATGCCAGATGGTTTTTAATGAACACAACGCGCTGAATCAGGCGCTTTTTTTGCAAATTAATGCGGGCCTACTCACGCCAGATTGGCTGATAGCGGGCGCGATTTTTGTGGCGCAGTATCTAATTTTTCTTCTGCCAGCCTTGTTGCTCATTTTGTGGCTGTGGGGCGGTGATGCGCGGCGCGCGGTGGCCTTTAAAGCCTTGAGTGTTGCGCTTTTGGCACTGGGCATTAACCTGTTGATTGGTTGGGGGTGGCCAGAGCCTCGGCCGTTTATGATGGGGGTTGGGCATACTTGGATTGCGCACGCGGCGGATGCGTCATTCCCCAGCGATCATATGACGGTGTTTATGAGTGTGGGACTTACCTTTTTGTTGTCTGGGTTGTGGGGGTTTGGGCTCGTTATCTTGCTTGGCTCCTTGGCGGTGGCGTGGGCGCGGGTGTTTTTAGGCGTGCATTTCCCGCTGGATATGCTGGGTTCGGTGCTGGTGGCTACGGGCAGTTATTTTGTGGTGTTTTGGGGCTGGCCAAGGGGCGGCAAGCGGCTTTTGGCTTGGGCAGAGCACATTTACCGTGTGCTTTTAGCGCGCCCGATTCGTATCGGGTGGGTTCGGCGTTAATTGGCGCGGGATTTGGCACGGGATTCGGTTTGGCGCGCAGCCTGAAAACAGCGCAGCACGTCAAAGGAATATTGCCCGTTTAGGGCATCAAATACCGGCTTGGCACCGGGCTCGGTTTGCGCGTGCATCACGGACTGAATGCGGGCGATTTCTTCGCTGGGCAGTTCAACTACTTCATCCAAGCTTAGGGTGCCTTGGGCGATGAGCTCGGCTAAATGGGTGTAAATCGTGGTGGGTTTTAACCCACGATGCTGGGCGATGGATGAGATGCTCATGCCGCTTTGGAATAAAGCGAGCGTGGCTTCGGTGGTTTCGTTTAATGCTGTTTTTATGGGTTGGGTTTGGCCGCGAGAAGCGCTCTGCGTCGGGCTTGTGGCGTGATGGGTAAACGGGGCGAGCACCGCCAAAAAAGCCGCACCATAGGCCTCTAATTTATGCGCGCCAACGCCGGAAATTTGAGCCAGTTCGGCGAGGCTCCCGGGGCGTTCGTCCATTATCTCCATCAAGGTAGCATCATGAAAAATCGTGAAGGGCGGCACATTGTGTTGCACGGCTAAGGTTTTTCGGCAGGCGCGCAGGGCTTCCCACAGGGCGGTGTCTTCTGGGCTTGCAAATTGAATGCGGCTGCGTGGCGGGCGCGGGGTTTTATCGACAGGCTTGGTATCTCGCCGCAGCCAGAGGGCTTCGTGCCCTTGCAAGAGCGGGCGGCAACGTTCTGCCAAAGCGAGCCCGCCGTGTTCGGCTTCCACCGATATAAACCCTCGGGCGATGAGCTGGCGATAAATGCCGCGCCAGGTGTCGAGCGATAAGCCGGCCCCCAGGCCAAAAACACCGAGTTGATCGTGCCCAAACTGGCGGATGCGGGTATCGATTTTGCCGCGCAATACATCAATTAAATAACTCACGCCAAAGCGTTGGCCCGTGCGATGCACGCAAGAAAGGGCTTGTTGGGCGGGCAGGCTTGCATCCCAAGTTTGGGGTGGGGTTAGGCAATTATCGCAGTTGCCGCAGGGCTCGGCTCGGTGTTCACCAAAATACCCCAAGAGCGTTTGACGACGGCATTGGGTGGATTCGGTTAAGCCGAGCATGGCATCAAGCTTGTGTTGTTCGATGCGCTTGATGGCTTCCTCTGCGGTGGATTCGCTCATCATTTGGCGCAAAGTAATGACATCGCCCAAGCCAAAGCGCATCCATGCATCGGCGGGCAGGCCATCGCGCCCGGCGCGTCCGGTTTCTTGGTAATAGGCTTCAATGCTTTTGGGCAGATTTAAATGCGCTACAAACCGCACATCGGGTTTATCAATGCCCATGCCAAATGCAATGGTGGCGACCACAATCACGGCATCTTCATCAAGAAAACGGCGCAGGGTGCGTTCGCGCTGGGCGGCGGGCAGGCCGGCGTGATAGGGCAGGGCGGTTAAGCCTTGCAACGCTAACCAATCGGCAATTTCTTCGACTTTTTTGCGCGATAAGCAATACACCACACCCGCCTCGCCGGCGTGCTGGCCTTGGATAAACCGCAAGAGCTGCTCGCGTGCGCCGATTTTGCCGTGGCTTTGCTCAATGGCGTAGCGAATGTTCGGGCGATCGAACCCGCTGATAAATACCCGGGCATCGGTTAAAGCCAGCCGGTGATTGATTTCAGCGCGGGTGGTTTCATCGGCGGTGGCGGTTAAGGCGATGCGCGGCACCTGTGGAAAATGCGCGGCTAATTCACCTAGGCGGATGTATTCCGGGCGAAAATCATGCCCCCATTGGGAAACGCAATGCGCTTCGTCAATCGCGATTAAATTGATGCAAACGCCGTGCAGCAAGGCAAGGGTTGCTGGCAGCAAGAGGCGCTCGGGTGCGATATAGAGTAAATCTAGCGTGCCGGCGCGAATCTGCGCCTGCACCGCGCGGGCTTGCTCGGCCGTTTGGGTTGAATTTAAAAATGCTGCCGCCACGCCCGCTTGGGTGAGCGCGGCCACTTGATCTTGCATGAGCGCAATTAAGGGCGATACCACAATCGCGGTGCCGGGCAGGGCAAGGGCAGGCACTTGAAAACACAGCGATTTGCCGCCGCCGGTCGGCATAATCACCAGCGCATCGCGGCCAGCCATGACGGTGTCGATTACCTCGTCTTGCGGGGCTCGAAACGCGTGATAACCAAATACCGAATGCAAGATGTCTCGGGGCGAGTGGGCGGGGGTTTGATTCATGGCGTCATTAAAACACAGAAAAAACTCCGTGGCCGCGCAGGCAGGCTTGTGGCGTATGGGGGTAGAGGTTAGGGAGTGGCGTAAAACCACACTCGATCCGCCCGCTATCGCTTTGTAAAGAATTATTGGAGCCGCTTCACCGAGTCTTATTCATAGGGCATGATGGCGAATAGTTTATTTTTCAGTGGGGAGGCGGTGTTTTGGACAAGCAGTACCAGCGCGGATTCACCCTTTTGGAGCTTATGTTCGCGATAGCCATCGTGGCGGCCTTGGCGGCGATTGCCATTCCGAGCTATAAAAATTATGTCGAGCAACTTAAAGTGAACCAAGCAATTGCCGACATTGCAGGCATTTCATTGGCCATCGGGCAATTTCACAGCACAAATTTAACCTACCCCCAGAGCCTTGCGCAGCTAAATATCACCATTCCGCTGGATCCTTGGGGGAATGCTTATCAGTATTTAGCGATTGGGGTTAATCCGCCCCCCAAAACGAGCCAGGTTCGGCGCGATAAGAGCTTGCGGCCGATTAATACGGACTATGATGTGTACAGCATGGGCAAAGATGGCCAAACAGCCACGCAGCTTGCCAGCAGCAAAGCGCAGGATGATATTGTGCGGGCATCTAACGGCAGCTATATCGGTTTGGCTTCGGGTTTTTAGCATGTTTGTCAAAGAGGCCGTGCAGAGCCGCGTTGGGCAACGGTTGTTTGTGAGTTTTGCTTTTGCCGTGCTGCTGCCGATCATCGTGTTGGCGGGCTATGCCTACAGCAAGGTAAGCCAGGTTTTAACGGAATCCACTCATCAGCATGTGCAGCAAGAAAGCAAAATGCTCGGGATGATGGTGCTGGATCGCTTAAATAAACAGGCGCAAGTGCTCCGTTTATTGGTTCGTGATCATTCAACGGATACGCGTGCCGATTGGATGACGCTCTCAGGTTTTTCCCGCATTGAACCTGCCACGCAAGCCATTCAATCTCAAATTTCTCCTGAGCAATTATTGCGTTTGTCTCAAGGGAAGGTGGTTTTGTTGGCCGGCGTGCCAGAGGCCGGCGGGTTGTCTTTGTTGCTTCAATCCGCCGATCACACGCTGATGGTGGGCACCTTAAATACGCTGCGATGGTGGCAGGATGATAGCGTGCCTGAGCGCTTTTGCGTTTTGCTTGAAGGCGGCGAGCCTTTGTATTGCAGCCCCTCGTTCGCCGCCACCCCTGCTGTGTGGCAGCCTGCGCGCGGGGATGCAGCCAAAACAGGCAGTTTTGCGCTAGATGCCCCCGCGAGTGGGTTAGATCTCGGTATTTGGCATGTGCACTTGGATGGGCAATTTGCGCTACCGAGTCTTATTTTTGTGGTGGCGGAACATAACCTGCCGACCCTATTGGTGCTGGATCGATTCAAATTATTTTTTATTGCGTTGACGCTGCTCGGGCTAAGCTCGGCCGCGTGGCTGGCCTTGCGGCAAATTAGGCGGCAACTTTTGCCGCTCAATCAATTAATGCAGGGCACCCAACGCTTGGCGGCGGGTGATTTTGATCGCGCCATCGTCCCGAGCAGTGATGATGAGTTTGGTCAATTAGCCCAGAGTTTTAATACGATGTCTGGGCGGTTGAGTCGCAAGTTTCATGTATTAAAAAAACTCGATGAGATTGATCGCGCTACCGCCACAGCAAGCCACCTTGCAGATTTGTTTTGCTCTTTTTTCAGCGGGCTATCTCGGGCTTTGTGGTCTGATACGGTATTGATTATTCATCGGGATGAGTCGGGTGAATTTGTATTTTATTCCTCAGCTGAACGCTGCGCCCCTGTCATGTGCTTGCCGCAATCGGCGGCATCCTGCGCGGCGTTGTTTGCTCAAGTGGGGCAATGCCCGGCTGATTTCGCTGATATCAGCGATATTGATCGCCTGCCTTGCTTAACGGGGTCTCGGGTTTTTGGCATGCAGCAAGCCATTGTTTTACCAATAGAGATGAGCGGGGATATAACCGGCTTGTTGATTTTTGGTTTTGCGCGGCGGCATAAAATTCCCGACGATACGATCCAGTCGGCACAGCTTTTTTCAGAGCGACTGTCGGTGGCTGCGGCAAAATTAGCGGCCGATCAAAAACTGTATTATCAGGCGCATTATGATGTGCTGACTCAATTACCCAACCGGGTTTTGTTTGAGGCGCGCACCGAGCAGGCGATTCATCGCGCGGCACAAAATGGAACGGCTGTGGCCTTGCTTTTGGCCGATTTAGATGGATTTAAACATATTAATGATTCATTGGGGCATGCCGCCGGGGATGCCTTGCTTCAGGTTTGCGCGCGCCGCTTACAAGAACATGTTGGGGTGAAAGATGGGGTCGCCCGATATGGGGGTGATGAATTTATTCTCCTGCTGCCGGATTTAAATCAAGCCACGGCGATAGATGATGTGTTGTCGGTGATTGATGGGTTGCGACAGGTTTTTCAATCCCCCATCGAGCTGCAAGGCCGTTCGGTGCTGATTGAATTTAGTATTGGCGCGGCAATGTACCCAGCGGATGCCCTCCATTTTGACAACCTTTTGAAAATGGCCGATACGGCGATGTATGTGGCGAAAAAATCATCGGGTAAAAACTTCGCTTTTTATCGTCATGAGATGAATTATGAGGTGCAGCATCGGTTTGAGTTAATGCAAGAGCTGCGCGTCGCTCTGGCTAAAAATGAGCTCGTTTTATTTTATCAGCCCAAAGTGGATGCCTTAACCGGCCAGATTGTGGGCGCCGAAGCCCTGGCGCGCTGGGTGTCTCCCACGCGGGGATTGGTTCCGCCGGTGGCATTCATCCCTTTGTTAGATCAAATGGGCTTGGGGCAAGTGCTGGGCGAATGGGTGATCGACACCGTGTGCGCGCAAATGCAATCGTGGGATCAACAGGCTTTGCCGTGGGTGCCGGTGTCGATTAATCTCTCGCCTGCTCAGTTTCTGGATGAATTGCTGTGCACAAAAGTCCAAACGGCGCTCAGCGGACGGGGGCTTACGTCGGCTCGGCTGGAGCTTGAGATATTGGAGGATACGGCTGTTGAAGGCACCGCCATCGTGCAGCACAACTTGGCGGCGCTGCGGCAGATGGGCGTGCGGATTGCGCTGGATGATTTCGGCACGGGGTATTCTTCCCTGGTGCATCTGATTAACGTACCGGCTAATGTGCTTAAACTGGATCGCTCGTTTATTTCGGATATTGTCACAAACGCGCGTCAGCAATCGGTCGTTGGGCATATCATTGCCTTAGCCAAAACATTGGGCTTCTCTCTGGTGGCCGAAGGCGTTGAAACACCAGCGCAAGCGCAGTGGCTTGCTGCGCATGGCTGCGATCAACTGCAAGGCTACCTGTACGGTCGCCCCATGACCGAGATGGCTTTTAAGCAGCTACTGCGCGATCAGCAAGAAAAGGCCAGCCCAGCAAGATATTAGGGCGCCAGTTCAGTTTGGCGCGCATGGCGACTCCGCGCTTAGCCGCTCCCGCCCCAGCCTTAGCCCTGCTGATTTTGCCTGTGGTGTACTATTTCAATTTATTTGATGAATCAATCTATGAACGGGCACCGATTTATCCTCTTGGTTTTTTTGCGCGCCGGTCCTGACGCGATGCCTGCCGGGTGGCGTGCCACGATGGCGGCTGCGCTTTTTTTCTTTTTAAGTGGGCTTGTGATGAGCTTTGTGGTGGCCGAGCCCGACACGCTAAACACGCTAACCGGGCAAATTGTGTGGCATAGCCTGCGCGATAATGCGGTGGATTTAACGCTGCTGACCGCGTATTTTTTGTTGTTGCTCAAGCTTGCCCACCGCATGCCGCGCGCGCCGCAAATGCTCACCGCGATCTTCAGTGCCTTGGGGTTTTTGGGGTTGGTATTGGCGCTGCTGTGGTATTTTGCCCCGGTTAATTTAGCCGAGCCAGGTCCTATGACCCTTGGGGCGGGGTTGATTTTGGCCTTATTTGGCTGGAATTTGCTGGTGCTGGGGCAAATTGTGCGCCGCACGTTCGATTGGGGCGTTTGGGCGGGCATGGGGGTCGCGCTGGGGTATTTTGTGTGCTCAGCTGGGCTTATGGTGTGGATTGATGGGCTGCGTTAATCGGCAGCGAATCGTGGGTTTGGCGCAGAGAGATCGCAATTGAACATGAAAAAAATACATATTTTAGGCATTGCCGGCACGTTTATGGGCTCGCTGGCGCAATTGGCTAAGGCGATGGGGTTTGAGGTGTCGGGGCGTGATCACGCCATTTATCCGCCCATGAGCGATCAGCTCGAAAAAGCCGGCATACCGGTTCAAACCGATATGGATGCGCCTTTGCCGCAGGATGCTGAGATTATTGTGGGCAATGTAATGCGGCGCGATAGGCCGGTGATAAACGAGCTGCTTTCGGGCTTTTTTCGGTATCGCTCCGGCCCCCAGTGGCTCGGCGAGGAATTGCTTTGCGATAAATTTGTGCTGGCGGTGGCCGGGACCCACGGCAAAACCACCACCAGTTCCATGCTGGCTTGCATTTTAGATGCGGCGGGTATGCAGCCGGGGTTTTTGATCGGCGGCGTGCCGGCTAATTTTGGGGTGAGTGCCCGCCTCGGGCAAACGCCGTTTTTCGTGATTGAAGCTGATGAATACGACACGGCGTTTTTCGATAAGCGATCCAAGTTTCTGCATTACCGTCCGCGTGGGGTCATTCTCAATAATCTTGAGTTCGATCATGCCGACATTTTCCCCGATTTGGCCGCAATTGAGCGGCAATTTGCGCATTTTTTGCGCTTGGTGCCAAATCAAGGGCTGGTGGTTATGGCCGCAGACACGCCCGCGCTTGAGCGGGTGTTGGCGCAAGGGGTTTGGTCGCCGGTGGCGCGTTTTGGCCGCACCGACACCGCGCAGCCTTGGCGATTAGATGGCCGAACCGTGTGGCTTGAGGGCGCGGTGCTCGGGGATATGCCGCCGTGCATTGTGGGGGCGCACAACCAGCGCAATGCTTTGGCCGCGCTGGCCTTGGCGCGGTTTGCCGGTGTGCCGCCTGAGCAGGGTTTGGCGGCACTGGCGCAATTTAAGGGCGTGGCGCGCCGCTTGCAGAATCTGGGCACAGCGGCCGGTGTCACAGTGTTTGATGATTTCGCGCATCACCCCACGGCGATTTTTGAAACCATTGCAGCGCTTAAAGCGCATCTGGCGCAAATGCAGCAAACGGGGCGGGTTATTGCCGTGGTGGATCCCCGCTCGAACACGATGCGCGCGGGGGTGCATCAAACCGTGCTGGCCGATGCCTTGCAAGCCGCCGATTCGATCGTGTTTTACAGCCCGCCGGATTTGGCTTGGCAGCCCCGCGTTGCCTTGGCCGCGCTGGGCACGCGGGCGCAGTTTCCAACTAGTGTGGATGCGGTGCTGGCGGCGTTACTGGCGCTCTGCCAGCCTGGCGATCACGTGCTGGTCATGAGTAACGGCAGTTTTGATGGCGTGCATCAGCGGTTGCTTAGCGCGTTGCTTGCCGGTTCAGCAGGTTTGGCGGCGGTGAACTAGAGTTAAGCCTTGGTTTTACTTAGGATAGGCCGGCATGACCACACCCCTCATTTTGCCCTTGTTTCCCTTGCACACCGTGTTGTTTCCGGGCGGCTATTTGCCGCTGCGAATTTTTGAAACGCGCTACATCGACATGGTGCGCTCCAGTCTGCGAGAATCGCGCCCGTTTGGGGTTGTGCTCATCAAGCAGGGATCTGAGGTTTGCCCTACGAGCGCCGATGCCGAGGCAACCGCGTTTTATCCCGTGGGCACCACCGCGCGGATTGTCGATACCGATTTAGCGCCCGATGGCATGCTGCATATCGATACCCAGGGCCTGCAGCGGTTTCGCGTGGCGCGCTCTTGGGTTGAGCGCGATGGTTTGGTGCAAGCCGAGGTGCATTTAATGCCCCATGTGGCCGCGACTGAGCCGATAGCTGGGGTTGATCGCTTGCGGGATTTTTTGCATCGAATTATGGGTGATGAGGCCAGCGACTCACCGGGTTCGCCCGTGGGCGATCAGCCTCAAGATGCCCCTCAAGATAACCCTTGGGATGACCCCGTGTGGGTGGTGTATCGTTTGATGGAACGCTTGCCCATAAAATTTGAGGATCGCCAACGGGTGCTAGGTGCCGAGCGATTGGATCTCACGGTGCGTCATTTATCGTTGATGATTGCAGCCTTTGAATAAGGCCTGATACCCTAGGCGGCTTATTGCTCGCGTCAAATGGGGTTTTGACGCTTTTTTTGTATTTGGAGAGCCCTCTATGACCATTCATGAAGCCACGTTTGCCACGATAGATAGCCTAATTACCGATAACGCCATTCTGATTATCGATTTTTGGGCGCCGTGGTGTGGGCCTTGTCGTTCTTTTGCGCCGATTTTTGAGGCCGCAGCTGAGGCGCATCCCGATGTCACGTTCGCGAAAGCTAACACCGAGGCCGATCAGCAATTGGGTGCCTATTTCCAAATCCGCTCGATTCCGACCTTGATGGTGTTCCGTGAAAAAATCCTGCTATTTAACCAGGCCGGTGCGTTGCCCCGGCAGGCATTAGATGAGCTAATCGCTAAGGTTAAAGCCTTGGATATGGCGCAGGTTCGTGCTGAAATTGCCCAATCTCAAACCGAAAATCAGCAGCAATAACACAAACCTTTAGCAAAGGAGCCTTCGGCATGGTGAGTGTCATCGCGCAAATGGCACTCACTATTGGGGTGGGGGTGCTATGGCGTTATGTTGATTTAGGGGGCTGGTCTGCCGAGCGCGCGCGGGGTGCGCTCACCACCGCCGTGTATTACATTTTTTTGCCGGCCTTGGTGTTGGCCGTTTTGTGGCGTGCGCCGCTTGGGGTCGAGAGCTTAAAAATCGCCCTAGCCGCCGCAACCGGTGTGCTGGTTTCGCTGGCGGCGATGGCCGCCGTGGGGCGGATGATGCGCTTAACCCGAGGTCAATATGGCGCCTTGTTGCTGGCCGCCAGTTTTCCGAACGCGACCTACATGGGGCTGCCATTAATGGTGAGCTTGTTTGGCGATGCGGGCGGTGCGATTGCCATTCAGTTTGATTTGTTTGCTTGCACGCCCATCTTGCTCACGCTGGGGGTTTTTCTGGCCTCAAAATACGGCACACACCCAGAAACGCTTCATCCGTTGCACGCCTTGCTCAAGGTGCCCCCTTTGTGGGCGGCCGCTATCGGCACCCTGTTAAATTTAGCCGGTGTGCCGCAGCCCGATTGGGCGGGTGCTTTTTTAAATCGCTTGGGCGAGGCCGTCGTGCCGATTATGTTGCTCGCCCTGGGGATGAGCCTGCGTTTAGGCACGCTAACACCCAAACATTTGTTGAAAGTGAGCCCTGCGCTGGTGATTCAATTGTTATTAATGCCCTTGGCCGCTTTGTTGATGGTGATGGCTTTGGGGGTAACAGGCGATACCCGTGTGGCAGTGGTTTTAATTGCGGCCACGCCCACGATGGTGATTGGTTTGGTATTGTGCGATCGCTTTGGGCTCGATACGGAAATGTATGCCACCACCGCGACGGCATCTTTGTTGCTCGTTCTAATCACCTTGCCGCTGTGGCACCATTTTCTTGTTTGACATTAATATTTATTGGGTGTGGTTATGCCAATTGAAAAAAATATCGTGGTTCGCCTTGAATACGTCTTAACCGATGAGGACGGGGTGGTTATCGACACCACCGAGGGGCGTGGGTTTGAGTATATTCACGGCCACGGTAATTTGCTGGCGCCGCTTGAGGCGTATCTTGAGGGCCTTTGCGAAGGGGCAAGCTTTCAACTCACCATCGAGCCGGAAGCGGCCTATGGCCTGCACGATGAGCACGCGGTGATTACCGTGCCGCGTGCCCGTTTCGCCCCCGAAGTGGTGCTCGTTGAAGGCAATATGGTGGAAACCTTAGGGCCCGAAGGCCGAATTGAGCTCATGATTCTCGCGGTGGATGGGGATGAGGTGACCGTGGATTTAAACCACCCGCTGGCCGGTTTGCGCTTGCATTTTTCCGGCACCGTGGGCGTGCTGCGCGCCGCCCATGCCGATGAAATTAAGCATGGCCGAGTGCATCCCGGCGGGCATCATTTAATGGTGGGGGATTCAACCTACACGGGCGATTGCCCCCCCGAGCCTGAGGGCGGCGACAGCTTAGGCGTTGTCGCGCGGTGAGCCTTATTGAGCCGCGCTTTTGCTTGGATTTCGCCCAAGTCAATTCTCGCTATATCGGCGTGCGCCTTGATTTACCCGCGAGCGCGCGGGGCTACACGCTGAGCCTGCCGGTGTGGATTCCCGGCAGCTATCTTGTGCGCGATTTTGCTAAAAACTTGGTTGGCATGACGGCCACCTTAGCTTGCGGTAGCGCCGTGCCTTTGGTGCCGCAAGATCAAACTACGTGGCTGTTGGCGGCGTGCACTGAGCCCGTGTCGATTCAATATCTAGTGTACTGTGCGGATTTTTCCGTGCGCGCGGCGCATGCCGATTCCCGCCATGCATTTTTCAATGGCACCAGCGTATTTTTGCGGGTGCAGGGCGCCGAGGGTAATCCCCACCATCTGGAATTGTCGAAAGCGCATACGCCCGCTGCTTGGCGGGTGGCTACCGCAATGCCTGCAATAACCGTGGATGCCCGTGGGTTTGGCCTCTATAACGCACCCGATTACGAGACGCTGATTGATTTTCCCTTTGAGTTGGGCGCGTTTGAGCTGCTGCACTGGATGAGCTGCGGCACGCTGCATCGAATGGCGCTCTCTAACCCCCATCCGCGCACCGATTTTGCCCGCATTGCCCGCGATGTGGCACAAATATGCGCTACCGAGATTCGTTTTTTTGGTACCGCACCGTTCGAGAATTACCTTTTTCTAGTCGCCCTAGATACGGCGGGGTTTGGCGGGTTGGAGCATCGAAACTCTACCGCCTTAATTTTTCCGCGAGCCGATTTGCCCCTGCTGGGCGAGACGGGTGTATCGCCGGCGTATCAGCGTTTTTTAAGCCTGTGCGCCCACGAGTATTTTCATGCGTGGCATGTTAAACGCATTCGCCCCCAAGCCTTTACGCAGTTGCCGTTAGCGCGCCCCGCCCACACCCGTTTGCTGTGGTTATTTGAGGGGTTTACGAGTTACTTTGATGACTGGCTGGTGCGCCGCGCCGGATTAATTGATGAAGCTGCCTATTTAGAGGCTCTAGCGCAAACCATCAATCGGGCGGTGCGCGGCAAGGGTTGGGGGCGGCAAACCTTAGAAGAATCCAGCTTTTATGCCTGGACGCGGTTTTATCAGCAAGATGAAAATGCCGTTAACGCCATCGTAAGTTACTACACCCGAGGCGCGCTGGTCGCCTTAATGCTGGATTTGCAACTCCGCCAGAAAGGACACAGCTTGGCCGAAGTAATGCGCCAGCTTTGGCGTGATTTTGGTGATTCCCCCCTGCCAGAAGGTGAGGCGATAGAGCGTTATATCGAGGGGCTGGCATCAAAGGCCGATGGCGATTCGGCGCTGGGTGACTTTTTTGAGCGTGCTTTGCGCGGTGTTAAGCCCTTAGATTTTTGTACTTTGCTGGCAGATTTTGGTGTGACGGCCGAGCCTGCCTCTGAACCTGCTTTTGCCGTGCATGATTTTGGCGCGGTCGTCGGCGGGGATGACCCGCGCGTCGCTAAAGTGCAGATTGTGTTTGAAGATCGTCCGGCGGCGCAGGCAGGGTTGGCGGTGGGTGATGAGCTGATAGCGCTGGATGGCTGGGCGATCGGCGCGCGGAACTGGAGCGAGCAATTGCGCCGATACCGCGCGGGCGATCAGCTTAACCTGCACGGATTTCGCCAAGGGCAACTCATGCACTGGTCGGTGGCGCTGGCTCCGCCGGTCTGTAATCAATGGCAACTGCGTGCAGCCGTATCTGTCAATGCCTCGATTAATGCCCGCCGCTTGGCTTGGTTGGCTGTCGATGAGCACCTCAATTGAGCGCAGTGTCCAAGATCGATAACCGCCCCTATGGTGTTGAATTTAGCGCGCAGCTGGCCGCTTTTAGCCTTGATGCCGGCGGTGTCTCGGTTGTGCTCGATCAAGTCGATTCCACCAGCGAATACTTGCGTGCGCATTGGCTCGCGCAGGCTAATGCCGGGGCGGCTTGGTCGGTATGCGTCGCCCAAGCGCAAACCGCTGGGCGGGGGCGTCATGGCCATGCGTGGCATAGCGCGGCGGGCGCCGGGTTATGGTTCTCGCTTGCCGTGCCTGTGGCCGCCCCCGTCAGCGCACCCCAAGAGCAACCGCCCTTGAGCTTGGTCTTAGCCGTTGCGCTGATTCAATGTTTGCGCAGTTTCGGGTTCGATGTGACGCTTAAATGGCCGAATGATCTTTGGCTTAGGGATAAAAAAGTCGGTGGGCTCCTCATCGAGCAGCTGGGCAGGGCGGATGCGCGTTATTGGCTTGCGGGCGTGGGGCTCAACTGGCAAACGCCGACGGGGGTTCTTGTCGATAAAATCGGTGCCCACGCGGCCGCAACAGGCTTGCTTGAGGGCGTAGAAGAAAAAGGCTGCCTGCGTGAGCGGCTTTCCATGGCGCTCATCGCGGCCAGTGTGGCCTGTATTCAATCGCCGCAAACCTGGGCCGAAAAAATGAGCGAAATTAATCCAATCAATGGGTTGTCGGGTCGAAAAATCCAGGTTTGGGATTCCGCTCGGCTGCATAAAGAAGGCACGGCCGGCGATATTCTGCCCAATGGCACCTTAACCGTTGTCACCCATGAGGGCGGCGTTCACGCCATCGGCGGCGCATTTAGTGTGAGATTACCTGCTTGAAGTGTTATATCGACGCGGGTAACACCCGCATAAAATGGCAAGTGGGCGTTAAAGCCCAAACGCAACAGCAACCTTGGCCGCAATCAGATGCCCTGCTCGCCGCTTGGGCAGAGCGTCTCAATCCAGCGCGTGGCGGCGGTATCGCGCGGTTTATCGTGGCGAGTGTGGTGCCGCCAGAGCGACAAGCGCAACTAGCTCAAGCCCTCGCAGCGCAGTATCCCGATGTGCCGGTGCAATGGATGGTTAGCCGCGGGCGTTGTTGCGGGGTGCAGCTCGGTTATCCCGATGTGGCGCAATTTGGCGTGGATCGCTTTTGCGCATTGGTGGCCGCTCGGCATCGATTTGCGCGCCAGGCTCTGATTGTGATCAACGCCGGCACCGCCGTCACGGTCGATTACCTGCAAGCCGGCGGGCGGCATGAAGGGGGCGTTATTATGCCGTCAATAGCCGCAATGACCGCAGGGCTTAATGCGCTGGCGCCCCATCTGGCGCCTTTTTGGCATCAAAAGCCGCAAATAGCCGCCGTGGGGCATAGCGCCGAGCTTGGGCTTGCCACCAATACAGCCGGCGCCTTGCAACTCGGCGCGCGTTGGATGCAGGCCAGCGCGCTGGTGCAAATTATCAACGCCTTAAGCGAAAGCGCGGTATCTGTGCACAACCCCGAGCCGCCGGTGATTATCGTAAGCGGGGGCGGCGCAAGCGAATTGCTGCCCTTACTTGATCCGGCGGCCATAAGCGTGCCGGATTTAGTGCTCGAGGGCATTCGTCTCGCGGCTCGCCAACCACAGCTGTCAAAATCAAAGAAAACGGCGAAAAAGACGGTGAGCGCAACAAAGGAGTTGCCAAGCCAAGATAACTCAGATTAGAATGCGCGCCCATTGCCGCTTTAGCTCAGTTGGTAGAGCAACCGCCTTGTAAGCGGTAGGTCGTCAGTTCGAATCCGACAAGCGGCACCAAATTAAACCTAAAACGCACGGTTTAAGATAGAAGATGGGTAGGTGGATAAAATTAATTTTTATCACGTACAGAAAAAGCGTTATTTGGTGGGGTACCCAAGCGGTCAACGGGAGCAGACTGTAAATCTGCCGGCTCAGCCTTCGAAGGTTCGAATCCTTCCCCCACCACCAATTTCGCCACTGTGTTTTTAACAGGGTGGCAAAAATTTGCGAGTGTAGTTCAATGGTAGAACCTCAGCCTTCCAAGCTGATGGCGTGGGTTCGATTCCCATCACTCGCTCCAAATGATAAAAGTTTGGAACTTATTTGCTCATGTAGCTCAGCTGGTAGAGCACGTCCTTGGTAAGGACGAGGTCAGCGGTTCGATTCCGCTCATGAGCTCCAAATGCGTGATGCCAGTAGAGATTGGTTTAACTTAACGGACGTTGGTGGAGTGAAGTCATGGCAAAAGAGAAATTTGAACGGAACAAACCGCATATTAACGTAGGCACCATTGGCCACGTTGATCACGGCAAAACAACCCTGACCGCAGCGATCA
>NCFS01000123.1 GCA_002281295.1 Halothiobacillus sp. 35-54-62
TTTTATTCCCGAGTCGGCGATGGGCACAATTAATCGAGATTTTCCCGATGTGCCCAAGCGGGGGAGCTTCCCGATGAGCGAATTGCACAGTGGTGCCGCATTTGCAGAACTCGTCGCCTTCTTAGAAAGCCCTGAGGTAGCGCAAAAGTTTTCAGACAAACTCGGCATTGATTTGACAGGCAAGCCCACCACGATGACGATTCGCGGTTTTAGCGGCGAGCAGGATGGCCGCGTGCACACGGATTCGCGCTCGAAATTGGTCACGGTGCTGCTGTACTTAAATAGCGATTGGAACCCCGCTGATGGCGGCCTGCGCTTGCTGAATTCGGATAACTTGGACGATAGCTTCGATGAAGTGATTCCCGCAGCGGGCACCTTGCTGGCCTTTGTTAACACCGAAAATGCCTGGCATGGTCACAAGCCCTTCATTGGCCAGCGGCGCAGCATTCAACTGAATTGGGTCGTAAGCGAGGCGGCCGTGCGGCGTAGCCAATGGCGCCACGCCCTATCGGCCAAAATTAAGCGCTGGTTTGGTGGTGCTGCCAATTTATGACATCGTTTCTCATGGCGGAATTTGGCTGTGAACATCCTGATGCCAATTTCAGGAGTTTTCAAAGATGGTTCTAAAGCGTGCTTCTTCACAAAAGCCTTTACTAAACGTGCCGCTTGGCGCCCCTTGGTGGATATTAGTCTATGCGGCTTTTTTGCCTATTCTGGTGCTGTTTAAGCGTGTGCCCGCAGAGATGGCCGTCGGTATCCCGGTGCTGGTCGCTTTGTTTATTGCAGTCTCGAAAAATTACTGGAAATGGCTAAATGCGCCTTGGTTTTTTGCAGCCATTGCCCTATCGCTTTTGTACTTATTGTTGTCACCATTTTCTCTTAATCCGAATTACTCGGCTTTGAGCGCGATTCTTGCCTTGCGTTGGCCCATTTTCGCCCTTGCTTTGGTGTGGATGTTTGAGCTTTATCCGGATGCCTTGAGGCTGTTTGAGCGAGCTTTGTTAGTTGTCATCGTTTTCATAGTGCTTGATACGATGGCGCAATATGTTTTTGGTGTGGATGTTTTTGGGTATCCACAACCAAGTCCTGATAGGCTATCTGGTCCTTTTAATCGGCCTTTAGTGGGCACGTTCACGGATCGTGTTTGGTTTATAGGTTTGGCGGTTTTATGGTTTTTGCTCCAGCCAAAATCTGAGTGGGTGGCGGTGTTGTCGGCCACTATCGCTTCAGCGGTTGGGTTGTTATTTTTATTTCTAACCGGGGAGCGAGCAGCCCTGTTAACTTATTTGCTCGGGACTATGCTTTTTCTCCTGGGTTTGCTAGTGCATTACCCTCGTTGGCGTTTGCCTGTATTGGGCTTGTTAAGCCTGCTGGCCGTCGTGGTTGGCGGCATTGCACTAAGCCAACAGGCCATGGTGCAACGTAGTATTGACTCGACTTTGTATGCGATCACGCATTTAGGTGACACGGTGTATGGCCTGAATTTCAAAGTGAGCTGGGCTGAGTTTATGGCGCATCCTTGGAGCGGGGTGGGTGCTAGGCAGTTTATGGAATATTGCAATACACAACTGCCTGAACTTAAAAGCCAATATGCCCAGTTCGGTTTCCCCCATAGTTGTGTTATTCATCCGCATGGACTCTATCTTGGAATGTTGGCTGAGGGAGGTGTTGGCGCATTCATCAGCTTCCTAGCGATGGTTCTTTTGCTTATGGTTAGGCAAATTCGTGACTCGTTGGGCAACGGTACTCCGATGATGGCCTATTTTGGCAGCGCTGTGATTTTGACAACATTTTGGCCCATTCAGTCGTCGATGGAGTATTTCAATGGCTGGGTCTCGGCGGTTGTTTGGACGGGTGTGGCCTGGTCTTTGGCTCGATCACGTGTTCCGTACCGACGTTGAATCATGAGTGATACAGTCATTCTTCTTCCTTATAAGGAACGATTCTCTCCTCAGGGCGCCGGAGCAATTGCTTCCGTCGTAAGGGATCAAATTCTAACGATGGCTCCGGATCAGTGTCCGGCCGTATTGGGTTCGGTTGTTGATGCGCCATATACGGATTTGGATTTTCACCCCATTGCTTGGAAACCTGTATGGTGGTTGCCGAAAACTAGGCGTTATTTGGCGCAGGTTCGTCTTCATTTGCGAACCATGTCGGTGACTCATATAGAGGTACACGGCCGGCCAAAATATGTGTTGTTTTTGCGCCGATCATTCCCTCAGCATCGAATTACTTTGTATCTGCATAATGACTTGCGAGAGGTTCCTGGTTTTTCATCTATTCGGGCTCGGGAGGTATTGTTGTCACAGATCGAACACTTGGTGGCGGTCAGCGATTACATTCGCCACCAAGCAGTTGGTGACTTGCCGGAAAGTCTCCAACATAAGGCCATGACGGCACTAAATGGCGTTAATACTGATCATTTTCGACCGTTGACAAAAGAGCCCGTGATCCTGTTTGTTGGCCGACTGTTCTGGGGGAAAGGTGCGCACGTCCTATTGGCCGCGCTTGCGAGGGTTTTGCCTGACGCCCCAGAATGGCGAGCTGAGTTTATCGGTGCGACTCGATTTGAAAATTCGGCGAATATTCCTCCCTACGAGCGTGATCTGCTGGGGCAAATGGAAAAGCAGGGGAATCAGGTGCATGCCACGGGCTATGTGCCGCGCGAAGTGGCTCGCAAAAAACTGGGATCTGCCGCAATAGTTGTTATCCCTTCGTTATGGCAGGATCCGTGCCCACTGGTCGCTTTGGAGGCAATGGCGAGTGGTGCCTGTGTAGTGGCGACGGCACGAGGAGGATTGCCCGAGATTATAGATAATGCTGGAGTCTTGCTAAAGAGTGAAACCGAGTCAGCCTTGGTTAACGAAATTGCTGGGGTACTCAATGAGCTAATTCACTCGAAGGAAAAATTGACCAAGCTTCAAGAGGCAGCGCGTGCGCGTGCCGAGTCCGTATTGAGTATTCATCATACGGTGGCAAAGTTGGATAGAATCCGCAACTTATAACCAAAGTTGTGCGGAGATTCAATTCCTCTCAGTTGTGTCTGTTGGGGGACTGTTGGTTCTAGCATCCTCGTCTGGCCGGTCTTTATACCGCCGGTGCCCCCAAAGATAAGCGCTAGGCTCTACACGAATCTCGGCTTCTAAAATTTCTACCAGCCGCCTTGTATCGGCGACATCATCGCCACTGGGCAGACACTCAAGCGGGTCATGGATTTCTAAATGGTAGCACCCGTCTTGACGACGCACATAAAAAGGCAGCACCGTGGCGCCACTTAGGCGAGCCAACACGGGAATTGCCGTACTAGTGGCGCAAGGGATGCCAAAAAAAGGTAGGTAAGCACTTTGTTTTCCGTGGTAGCTCTGATCGGCCGCAGTCCACAAGATGCCGCCTTTTTTAAGGCAACCTTTTTTAAGGCAACGTATCATGCCTCGCGTGTCTTTGCGGTCGATTAAACTCACCACATGTTTGCGCCGGCCGCGATTGATAAGCTCATCGATTATTGGGTTGTTATTAGGTCGATATACGGCATGGATAGGCCAATGTTGCGCGCCTAGATAGACGGCAAAATCTCCTGGGGTAAAATGTCCCGCATTGAGAATAACGCCTTGACCGCGTGCGCGCGCGGCCAAGATGTGTTCAAGGCCGATGACCTGATGAGGTGGGGGTGTTTTGGTTTGCCCGTACCAGCCCCAAACTGATTCGAAGGCATCTTCACCTAGCCGCTTGAAATGCGAGGCGATAATGTCATTTCGCCATTTTTGGTCGGACTCCGGAAAAGCCAGCTCAAGATTGTGCTGCATAATACCTCGCCTTTTAAAGGCGAATGAGCGTGCGCCTTGCCCAATAAGCCCGCCAAGGCGTAAGCGCGCGGTTTGTGGTAGCACTGCCATGGCTTGTAATGTTTTTGTGAGGAGCCATAGTTTGGTTTTTTGAATTGTTGTGAGATCTTCGTTCATGTGCGTATTTTAACAGGCGCGCGGAAGTTCAGGCGTAATGAGTGGCGACAAAAGTTTGTAAATAAGGCAGGGGCTATGGTGAATGTAATTTGCATTAAATGGGGCTCACGTTACGGTGCTGATTATGTGAATAAGCTTTATCGCATGGTGCAAAGGAATTTGACGCGGGATTTCCGCTTTGTGTGCTTAACGGATGATTCGAGCGGAATCCAGCCCGGCGTTGAAGTCCTGCCTATCCCTGAGTTTTTTGTGCCGGCGACGAAAGCCGTATCCCCTTGGCGAAAGTTGGTCTTGTTTTCGCAAAAAATCGGTGATTTATCGGGAAAAACACTGTTTCTTGACTTAGATGTTGCGATTGTGGGCAACATTGATGTTTTTTTTGATTTTTCGGAAAAATTTACCATTATCGAAAACTGGTCGCAAAAAGGACAAGGAATTGGTAACTCCTCAGTGTACTGCTTTGAAATAGGTCGTCATGCCGATGTACTTTCTTATTATGAAACGCATCGCGATGACGTCTTGAAGCAGTACAAAAACGAGCAAATTTACCTGTCCAAAAAAATTGGAGATATCGCGTATTGGCCGAGCAGTTGGTGTCAAAGCTTTAAGTATGGAGCGATTCCCGCTTGGCCGATGCGATTGTGGCAAATGCCTCGATTGCCATCAGGCTGTAAAATTCTCGTTTTTCATGGCCACCCCAACCCAGATGAGGCCATCGTCGGTGATTACGGCCATAAATGGCGGAAGTATTTTCGCCCGGCACCATGGATTTCAGATTATTGGCATTAAGTCTTTTTATAGGTGGGTGAATAACCCAGAGCCAATGCCAATTTTGAAGGCTTGTTGTCGCCACCAATCACAATTTAGCGCCATTTCAATGTCTTGAAATCCGTTGATGCTGCGATGAGACGGGTGGGATCGGACTCGAGCCAATAGGACGCCCTGCATCCAGGTGCGAGAAAACAGGACCGATTGGTTTGTCCAGTTGAGATAGGCACTTGGGACGATAATGACGTCATCCGTATGCTGTTTGAGCTGAGGGTGTCGTTGCGTGGCGTCATGGATGCAGTAAGGGGCGGAGCCAATCAGTCGTTGGGCTTTTTTTGGGCGTACCCAGCGACGTAGAGTCCGCATCAAACTTTGGCTTGGGGAGTATGGCTCGTTGGCGACCGGATAATAGCGTTGATATTTGGTACAATTTTGAAATTTTGCACCCGGATGCTCCTTAGAGCGTAGTCGGTAAACATCGACGATGCCTCGATCAAGTAACCTAACGCCTTGATTGAGTTCGTGCGCGACGACGGCCTCGGGCTCAATGAGCGGGCAGTCATTCTCTAAAAACACGATATAACGGCTATTCATGTGATTAAGAAGATAAGCCCAGCCTTGTTCAATTCCGACATTTGACTCAAGACCAAGAGCGCTCAAGTCGAATTCTTCGGCGATGACGAAATCTTCTGCGGTGGCTTCTTGGAATAGAATGCGCGCCTCTGAGAAAAATCTGAACAAGCCTTGGCGGCGGTAGCTGTCGAGGGTCACGCGGAGCTTCTCGTGGTTGCGCCAACTGAGAATACAAAGGCCAAGTTCGGGAATGGGCTGGGGCATGGGATGTGTCATCTTGGGTTGTCTATTTTCGGTACTTGAGCTGCCGAGTAGATTACGTCTTAAGCATCAGTGTCCGGTTTAATCAGGCGTGGTGTCAAGTGCGCTGTTAATGAAATACTGGAGTTACCCATGGTTAGCATTGTTCGCCTGTCGGGAAAAATTTATCCACGTAGCGGGATAAAACGAACGCTGTTTATTTTTCGCTCCCATTTGATTTATCGTGCGTTGACGCGTGAATGGATTCATCAGATTGAGCGCACGCCGTGGCTGCTGGCTTTGCTTGAGCTACGGCCGAGTCTGTTGGAACGAATTCATCGCCCCTACCAGCAGTCGCATTTCACGACGCGGCAGCGATTGCATTCGGTGTCGGCTCATTACGCTGCTTGTGCGCGAATTGGCTGGCAAAAATTTTGTACCCGGGTAGCGGATCAACCACTTATTTTGGCCAATTTTGTGGGTAAGAATGATGAAGAATTTGTTATTTTTCTCTCGATGCGCGCATCTGCCCACAAAGAGGGTGAGTGGCTGATTTGTTTTTCTGGTGCCTGTTTAGCACGTTGCGAATTTAGTGTGACCTTGAGTTTTCGTCAATCTCCGGCGGGTGTGGTGCTTTTTATTGGCGGCTTACAGGGGCCGACGGGTGTTGATGCCCACGGCAGAGTCAAAGAAGTTACACGCGCCTTATATGGGGAGCGGCCAAGAAACCTCATGCTGGAGGTGGTGCGCACTATTGCCAGGGTGGCTGGGTGTGTTGGAATCGAATTGGTCAGCAGCGCCACGCATGTGTATCAACATGCAAGGAGGAGAAAAAATCTGCATTTTGATTATGATCAGTTCGCACGAGATGAAGCGGGTGTGATGACGCCCGATCAAACATGGTTATTACCTATGTCGCACCCACAAAAAGCCCTCAGTGAAATTCCATCTAAAAAAAGATCGGAATACACCAAGAAATATTCTTTAATCCATTCTATTCAGTCAGATATCACCACTCGCGTGATGAATGCGGTACAGGGTGTCGATGCGCTAGAGGCGATCGATGCAAGACTATTTTGGAATGACATGAGTTTGACATTCAGTTGATGATGGTGATGAGGCACTCGTTATATTTTGTGTTGTTGTGGCTGTTTTCACCGGGGTTGTTATTTGACTCCCTGCGGCGTTTTTTTCGTGCACCCAAAAAAACCCGAGTTTTGTGGGCGCAATTTGGCCGATTGCCGGCGGGCTTGCCTGTGGGCGGCATCTGGCTGCATGCGGTGTCTTTGGGGGAGGTGCGGGCGGCGGCGGTGCTGGTGCGGGTGATGCAAGCGCGATTTCCTTTGCTGCCGATTGTGATAAGCACCACCACCGAAACGGGCGCGAATGCCGCGCGGGCGCTGGGTGTGCCGCATTTTTATGCGCCGTTTGATTTCGCCTTTGCCCAAGCGCGGGTGTTAAAAAAACTGCAACCCCAATTGATTATCGTGATGGAAACCGAGCTTTGGCCGAACTGGGTTCGGGCGGCCGCCCGGCAGGCGGTGCCGATGGTGGTGGTGAATGCGCGATTATCGGATCGATCCTTTGCGCGCTATCAGCGTTGGGGCGGCTCGTTATTGCGTGAAACGCTGGCGGGGCTTGATATGATTTGCGCGCAATCTGAGCGCGACCGCGTGCGGTTTTTAGCGCTGGCGGCGGGTTCTTCCTTGGATGTGCGCGATTGCGGCAATATTAAGTTCGATTTATCCCTGCCGGATGGGCCGCCTTGGGGCGTTGCGCATCGTTTGGTTTGGCTGGCGGCCAGCACGCATGAGGGTGAGGAGGCGCAGGTTTTGGCGGCGCATCAAGCGCTGTTACAGCGCAATCCGTCGGCGCTTTTGGTGTTAGCGCCGCGCCACCCTGAGCGCGCGGCGGCGATTGCGGTAGAAATCGCCGAGCGGGGGCTAATCGCCGAGCGCGTTAGCGAGGGATTGCTTGCTGCGGGCGATGCGGTGCGCGCATCAGCGAACGTGGTGTTGCTCGATCAAACCGGGCAGCTGATGCGCTATTTTGCCGGCATTGCGGTGGTGTTTATGGGCGGCTCGCTCGTGCCGACAGGCGGGCATAACCCCATTGAGCCTTCGGTGTTTGGCCGTGCGGTGTTAAGCGGGCGCGCCGTGCATAATTTCCGTGATGTGTATGCCGCGCTGGATGCCGAGGCGGCTCTGAGGTGGGTCGATAATGACAGCCAGTTAGCCCAAGCGGTGCAAACGGCTTGGGATAATCCCGCACAGTGGCAGGCCATGGGGCAGCGCGCCTTGGCGGTGGTGATGGCTAATCGCGGCGCAACCGAGCGGGTGCTGCAGGCGATCGGCAGTTTTTTAATTAAATAATTGAGAGCGACCCCATGACGCATAGCGTAAAAAAGCGTGATGCCCAATTACCCGTGGTGCAAGCGCAGGGCTTGGTTAAGCAGTTTGGTGATTTTCGTGCGGTAGATGGCATTAGCTTTGCGATTAAGCCGGGGCAGTGCTTTGGTTTTTTAGGCCCCAATGGCGCTGGCAAAACGACCACACTTAAAATGTTAATGGGGTTATCTGATTTTGATGCGGGCCATTTGATGGTTTTGGGCCAACCGTTGCCCGATGCGGCGCGGGCGATTCGGGCGCGGGTGGGGCTGGTGCCACAGGCCGATAATTTAGACCCCGATTTTACGGTGCGTGAAAATTTGGTTATGTATGCCCGTTTTTTTGGCTTAAAGCCCGCTGCGGTGGCTAAACGGGTGGATGCGTTGCTGGAGTTCTCTGAGCTTACCCACAAAGCCGATGCTAAGGTTGAAACCTTAAGCGGCGGCATGAAGCGGCGTTTAACGATTGCGCGCGCGCTCATCAATGACCCAGATATTGTGGTGCTCGATGAGCCCACCACGGGGCTAGATCCCCAAGTGCGGCACATGATTTGGGCGCGGCTAACCGAACTGCGTGCACGCGGGGTCACCCTCATCCTCACCACGCATTACATGGAGGAGGCCGAGCGATTATGCGATGAACTGGTGGTGATGGATCAGGGCAAAATTTTAGAACAGGGCGCACCCGCCGAATTGGTGAGCCGGCTGGTTGCAAGCGATGTGATCGAGCTGCGCGGCGAGGTGAGCGATGGGTTGTTTGCGACCCTGCGCTCCATGAGCCAGCAAGCCGAGCGCCATGGCACGGCCGTGTATGTGTATACCCACGCGCCCGCCGCCATTTTGGCCTTTTTGGGCGAGGATACGGGGCTCACCGTGATTCATCGGCGCGCGGGGCTTGAAGATGTCTTTTTACGTTTAACTGGCCGAGGGCTGCGCGAATGAGGCGTTCAATTTGGGCATTGCCCCGCATGCGGCCAATTGCGATGGCATTAATTGCCCGCAATTTTTTAGTGTGGCGCAAGTTAATGGGTCCGGCCATTGCGCTCAATTTTGGCGAGCCGCTGATTTATCTTTTGGGCTTAGGTTTGGGCTTGGGGCATTTGGTGGGCAGCGTGGGCGGTTTGCCTTATCTCACGTTTTTGGCTTCGGGCGTGGTGGCTTCATCGGCCATGACTACGGTTAGCTTTGAAGGTATGTATTCGGTGTTCACCCGCATGGTGCCGCAAAAAACCTATGACGCCATGATGGCAACCCCCATGGATGTCGATGACATTATCTTGGGTGAGGTGATTTGGGCAGC
>NCFS01000124.1 GCA_002281295.1 Halothiobacillus sp. 35-54-62
TATCGCAGGATCTGTGGTTGCCGCATTAGTTATCGGCGGCGGCATTCATCTCTATCAGCAAAATCAGCTCGATTTTCAAGATCAACGCAACCAGTATCTCAATGGCGTCATTAAAGATTTGGATCGAAAAATCCAATCAATCAACGAGCTGAAAAAGAAAAAAGAAGAACTCATCGCACGGATGCAAGTCATTGAAAAACTGCAATCCAGCCGCCCCATTATCGTGCATTTAATGGAAGATTTCGTTAAAACGCTGCCCGATGGCATTCAGCTCACCAATATCAGCATTACAGGGGATAAAACCATCTCCTTGCAAGGGTATTCTGACGCTCAAGCCCGCGTGGCCGATTATTTAAGACAGCTCAACAGCTCAGGTTTTATCGAAGGTGCCGTGATTGTCGGCTCCGGCATTTTGGCGCAAGAGCCGGGGAAAAACGCCCCCTCGTCAAACCGGTATGTATTCTCAATCACCGCCACAATTAAAGCCCCAAAACCAGCTGATGCGGCCAAGGAGAATTAAGAGATGGATCTCAACGAACTTAAAAACCTTGATTTTCAAACCATCGGGTTAGCCTCGCTTGGCACCCGCCTTGTTATTTTCTTATTTATCATCGTGCTCATTGTGGGCGCTGTGATTTATTTCGACACCCTGCCCCAGCGCGATGAACTCGCTCAAAAGCAGCGTCAAGAAATCAGCCTGCTTGAAACCATTACCACCAAACAAAAATTGGCGGCTAATCTTCAAGCGTACCAAGATCAACTCAAAGAGATGCAAACACGCTTCGGCGAATTACTTCGCCAGCTGCCCAATAAAAGCGAAGCGGAAAATCTTATTATTGATGTGGCACAAACCTCACTGAAAAATGGCTTAAAAAACCAACAAATTCAGCCCGGTGCAGAAATCAAGCACACCTTTTATGCTGAAATGCCCTACACGCTCACCCTGCAAGGCACCTACAACCAGCTGGCTAAATTCATCAGTGATACCGCCAACTTGCCCCGCATCGTAACGCTGCATAACCCTTCGATTAAGCCGGAACAAGGAGACAAACAGGACATGAAGTCCCCACCCCTCGTCATGACCATTGTGACCAAAACCTATCGCTACCTTGAGCAAAACGAAGGAGCAGGGCAATGAAACACAAACCGGCACAATTTGAACACAAACCCAATCAACGGGCGCGCTCAATCAAATGGTTGATTGGCCTTATGCCCATAACCCTGGCTCTGGGTGGCTGCGCCAACCACATGGGTGATTTAACCACCAAGGTAGACCAAATTTTGGCGCGCCCCGGCGGAAAAATAGACCCCATCCCCGAGATGAAACCCCTACCAAAATACAGCTACACCGAAACAGATCAGCGCACGCCTTTTGAGCCGGCCGTTAGCCAAACAGCGACCAAAAGCAACGGCATAACGCCCGATATGAATCGTCCCAAAGAGCCGCTCGAACTGTATCCGCTCGATGCGCTCGCCATGAAAGGCATTATCCAACGCAAAGGCATTACATTTGCTTTAGTGCGGGATGGGGATGGCGTCATCCATGAAGTTCAGTTAGGTAATTACATGGGGCTTAATTACGGCAAAGTTGTCAAAATCACGACCGATAAAATTACGCTAGATGAAATCGTGCCCGACGGACAGGGCGGCTGGCGCACACAAGTGGCGATTGTCCAGCAAAACGCGACCAAATGATTTAAGGGGAAAACCAGATGAATAATGTTAGGGATGCTAAAACTCACACTCGACCACTCACCACCGCCATCCGGCAATCGTTAGGTGTTTTGTCGATATCACTCCTTGTGCCCGCGTTTGCCTTTGCTGGCAATCTTGATGCCATTACCACCGAGCGATCGGCCGATGGCGCAATTGTGGTTCACTTCAAACTATCGGAACCGCTCACCGGCAACCCAGATAATTTTCAAATCGACAACCCAGCCCGGCTGGCGATTGACCTACCCGGCACCGTCAACAAAACCGGTGAGCGCACGCAAAAAATTGATTTAGGCCCCGTCAAATCACTCATGATGGCCGAAGCCGGTGGCAAAACACGCGTCGTATTCAATCTCACGCAAGCCACGCCGTACGGCATTAGCTCAAATGGTAAAGCGCTCACCGTTACCTTTAAGCCCGCAGCCGCCGCCAACACCACCGCCAGCGGGGTTGCGGTAAGCACTACCGCCGCAAACAACCCTGCCACCGCGATGGATCGTGGCCAAACCATCGATTTTCGCCGGGCAGAAGATGGCTCGGGTCGTTTGCTCATTCAAACCTCAGGCCCTAACACCCCGATGAAAATGCGCCGTGAAGGTAGCAATATCATTATCGACCTGCCCAACACACGGGTTGAAACCGGCCGGTTTGATGTGAAAGATTTTGCGACCCCCGTCGAAAATGTCGATGTTCGCCCCATGGGTAACGGCAGCCGCATTACCTTGCAAACCCGTAATGCGGGTGAGCATTTAGCCTACCAAACCGATAACCGATTAATCGTTGAAGTCAAAGCCGTGCCGCAAAACCAAGGCGCACAAAACGTGGGTGAGAAAAAATTCACGGGCGAACGCTTAACGCTTAAATTCCAAGACATCCAAATCCGCCCCTTACTCCAATTAATTGCCGACTTCACCGGCAACAACATTGTGGTCAGTGATGATGTTAAAGGCTCAATCAGCTTGCGCCTTGAGAACGTGCCTTGGGACCAAGCGTTGGATTTAATCCTCGTCACCAAAGGCTTATCCATGCGTAAAAACGGCAACGTCATGTACGTAGCCCCCACCGCCGACATCGTCGCGCGTGATAAAGCCGAGCTTGAAGCCCGCCAGCAAACCCAACAACTAGCCCCGTTGGTAACCGACATCGTGCAAATTAACTACGCCAAAGCCGATGACATCTACAAACTGCTTGAAGACACCTCAAAAACCCGGCAAGGCGCGAGTGCAGGAACCGAAGGCAAAGGCGCATCAGATAGTGCACAACGCTTTATCTCTGATCGCGGCAATATCACCGTAGATTCCCGTTCCAACAGCCTCATTATTACCGACACGGCCAGCGCGCTTGATCGCATCCGTGATTTAGTGAAAAAACTCGATAAACCCGTGCGCCAAGTACTCATCGAAACCCGAATCGTGATTGCTACCGACAACTTTGCGCGCCAGCTCGGCGTGCGCTGGGGCGTAACCGGTACCGGCACAGGCCAAGGCAACACCTACATGGCCAGTGGTAACGCCAATGCCACCGACACCATGGTAAACAATGTCGCATCCGGCGTGGCACCTGGCATTCCTGCACTGGCAAACCGCTTCAACTTCAACACGCCGATCAGTGGCGC
>NCFS01000125.1 GCA_002281295.1 Halothiobacillus sp. 35-54-62
CAATTTCATATCGCCCACAGCCCGCTGCGTGAGGTGGAAATTCTGCACGATCAACTCTTAGCCGCCCTGCAAACCGATACCAGCCTAAACCCAGCCGACATCATCGTGATGGTGCCCGATATGGCCATTTATGCGCCATCCATCGCCGCCATTTTTGGCCGAATCGACCGCCAAAGCCCGCGATACATCCCGTTCAGCGTGGCCGACCAAGCCACCAGCCAGCAAGCCCCCCTGCTTGGCGCCTTAAACCAACTGCTCACCCTGCCGCACGCCAGAATCGGGCGCAGCGAAATGCTAGACCTGCTCGCCGTACCCCGATTACGCGCCCGATTTGGTATTAAAGAAGCGGATCTTCCCACCCTACACACGTGGATTAACGAAGCCGGCATTCGTTGGGGCATCGATGCGGCTCACCGCGAACAATTCGGCCTGCCCGCTGGCATTACACAAAACACGTGGATGTTTGGGCTAAATCGGCTCCTGCTCGGCTATCTCAGTGGCGATGCCCAAGCCCTCTGGCAGAGCATCGAACCATATCCCGCGATGGATGCCAGCAATGCCGCCCTGATTGGCTATTTGGCCGATTTTATCGAACAAATCAACCGCTACACCCACCAATTAGCCCAAACCAACACGCCACAGGCCTGGCATCAGCTATTAAACCGCCTCATGGCCGACTTCTTTTTAGAACCGAGCGAATGGTCCGAGCAAAACGAGCCTTTAATTGATAACGACCTTGAAGCCCACGAACGCTTATTAGACGGATTAGCGCGCTGGCAAGCCGATTGCCAATCGGCCCACTTCACCCAGCCCATCACCCTCGAAACCGCACGGCACGCCTGGCTTAATCGCCTCGAACCGCACCGATTGCAACAACGCTTTTTGGTAGGCGGCGTCAATTTCGCCACCCTCATGCCCATGCGCGCCATCCCCTACCGACACATTTATTTGCTGGGCATGGACGATGCCAGCTACCCCCGCCGCCAGCCGCCCAGCGATTTTGATTTAATGGCCAGCCGCTACCGCCCCGGTGACCGGGCACGGCGGGATGATGACCGCTATTTATTCCTAGAAGCCCTGCTCGCCGCCCGAGAGAAATTTGTAATCAGTTGGGTCGGCCGCCATATTCGCAACAATCAAAAACGGCCCGCCTGCGTTATGGTAAGCCAGCTGCAAGATTACCTAGATCAATTTTGGCACAGCCAAAACACCGAAAAAGCCAGCGAAACGCTCACCACCCACCACCCACTGCACCCCTATAGCCATCCATATTTTTCTAATGAAAACCCAGCCCTATTTACCTATGCCGACGACTGGCGCGCCCTGCACACCCAGCTCGAACCCGCCGCCCAAACATCCCATGAATGCCCCGCAGAAAATTTACCCCTCTGGCGCCCTGAGCGCAGCCTTTCGCCCAAAATGCTCGGCGAGTTTTTGCGGGCACCCACCCATGTTTTATTCAAAGAACGGTTCAACATCACCTTCCCCACCCAAGATGGCAACTTAGAAGACCACGAGCCATTTACACTCAACAACCTAGAACTCTGGCAAATCAAACAACAGCTCAATGATCGGGTGCGCCAACGCATGGCAACCGAGCCACAATTTGCCACCCCCACGGCAACCGAACTCCAAGCCTTTTTGCAACAGCAATACAAAAATATGCAACTGAGCGGACAACGCCCCATCATCAGCAACACCACCGCCGACGAGCTCATAGCCCCCCTCCTATCGCAATGGGAACGCTGGCAAAACCTCGCGCAACACTTCTGCCACCCAGAAACCAACCCGCCCAACCACAACCTAACCGGCCACCACGGCCTCACCCTCGAGGCAACCATCGACGCGCTCTACCGCGCCGATAATGGGGCACAGGCCCGTTTAATTTTTATCGAAGGCAAATTGCACCCAAGCGATGACATCAGCCCCCAATCCATTCGTTGGGAAAAATGCGCACCCCATTGGCCAAGCCACCTAAGCGCACAACTCATAGGCAAGCCCGTGCACACGTACCTCATTGGCCAAACCGGCACCGTGTGCCTTACCCCCGTGGCAGAACCCGAGGCGCGTCAACACCTCATCGAACTCTTAGATGCCTGGTTTGATGCCGCCCAAGGCCCCTACCCCATCGCGTGCAAAACGGCCTTCTGCTGGCTGGAAAATCAAAATACAGACCCAAATACAGATCCAAACCGAGCGCTCGATAAAGCAAAAATCTGCTTTCAAGGCAGCCATAACGCCCCAGGCGAAAGAGCAAACGATGACATCCTCGCGCGAACCTGGACCAATTTTAACGCGCTCATCCACACCCCATCATCTCAAAAGCACACCTTTACAGAACTATGCCAACAGTTGTATCAACCCATGCGGCGCAGCCTGCTAAAAAATGAACCCGACCCAAGCCCCCATTAAATTGCAGGCAAAAAAAAGCCGTCTTAATATCCCAAGACATTAAGACGGCACAACACCCCCAGCCGAAACAACCAGGGCGTATTTAACTCAAATTACTTACCGTAGGCCAAATCCGCACGACGATTTTTCGCCCACGCGGCTTCATTGTTGCCCTCAACGGCTGGGCGCTCTTCACCATAGCTCACCACATCAACCTGAGCCGGCGTTACACCATCGGCAAGCAAGGTATCACGCACCGCAACGGCTCGTTTTTCGCCCAAAGCAATGTTGTACTCGCGGCTACCCCGATTATCCGTATTGCCTTCAACCAACACATGACGCTGGGCATTGGCTTTCAAAAAGTCTGCATTCTGCTGCAACATCGGGCGGTAAGAAGCATCCACACTGTATTTATCAAAACCGAAATAAACCGTTGCCGCCATGCCCGCTGGCGCGTTCGCGTACAAAGTTGCCTCATCCATACCAGAACCATTAGCACCCGATGCATCAGCGCCATTGGTAGCACCACCCGTCGCATCGACAGGCTTCGTAGGTGTAGAGCTACACGCAGCCAATGACAACGCCAAAACACCCAAAGAAATTGCGGTTAAAGCACGCATAATAAATCTCCAAAAAAAGAAGCCATGAATGAGAAAAACTCACTTCGTAATTTATCATAAAGCCGGTTTTCGCAGCGAAGAATCCATCAACATTATTGTCATAATTGCAACACACAGCTCAAAAACAACAACGATCAAATACAAAAAACCGATGAAAGTGGTTGACAACCGCCCAAGTAATCTAGAGAATTCGCCTCCTTCGCGGAGGGTTGGCAGAGCGGTTGAATGCACCGGTCTTGAAAACCGGCAAGGGTTTATCCCCTTCCAGGGTTCGAATCCCTGATCCTCCGCCACTA
>NCFS01000126.1 GCA_002281295.1 Halothiobacillus sp. 35-54-62
TCAAAAGTATCAATTAAATCAGCTGGCCTTGTTGTTGGTGGCTCAGGGTGGGCAAATTTCACTGAAGCAAGCCGATTTCAATGCCTTTGGCGGCAGCGTGCAAAGCCATGCGGCTCTTGATGTGCGCAGCGCCGTGCCCGATTGGCAGCTCGGCTTAGTGAGCAAAAATATATCGCTACAACCGGCTTTGGCTGCGGTGTTGGGTGAGGAGCGGGTTTCAGGTGTGGGCGATATTAATTTTGATGGTCGGGCGCAAGGCGCCAGCGTGAATAAGCTTAAAGCCAGCTTGGATGGTAAAACGAATTTCGCGCTTAAAAACGGCAAAATCAAAGGGATTGATTTGGGTTATATGCTGCGCGCGGCGCAAGCGCGTTTGCAGGGCGACACGGCGGCGGTGCCCGCAGAAGAAGCGACCGATTTTTCAACAATTACCGCCAGTGCCCTTATTAATAATGGGGTCGTGCGCAACGATGATTTGCAGGCCGCCTCGCCTTTATTGCGGGTGACCGGCGCGGGTGATGTCGATTTGGCGCGCGAAACCATTAACTATGTGTTGAACGCCATCATCGTGAATACCGCCACCGGTCAAGAGGGCAAAGCGCTGGATAAACTCAAGCAATTAACCGTGCCGATTAAAATTACCGGTACCTTCGCCCAGCCCAAATTTGGCATTGATATGCAGGCGGTGTTCAAGGATCAAGCCAAGCAAAAAGTGGAAAATAAAATTAACCAAGAGCTGGATAAACGCTTAGGTAATGGCGCTGAGCCCGTGAAAAACTTGCTCAAAGGCTTGGGGCTTTAATGCAGACGCACTCGATGGCGGTGGCGGCCAGCCTGCCCGCTTTCTCCGAGCGATTATTGGCCTGGTTCGATGTGCATGGCCGTCATGATTTACCTTGGCAAAAGCCCCGCACTGCTTATCGGGTTTGGGTTTCTGAGGTAATGCTGCAGCAAACGCAAGTGGTGACCGTGATTGATTACTTCAACCGGTTTATGGCGCGCTTCCCCGAGCTTGACGATTTAGCCGCCGCCCCACTAGATGACGTGCTGGCTTTGTGGTCGGGGTTGGGTTACTACGCCCGTGCCCGCAATTTACATGCGGCTGCCCGCGTTATGGCGGCGCAAGGCATCCCCGGTTCTTTGGCGCATTGGCTCGCGTTGCCCGGCGTGGGCGCCTCGACAGCGGCGGCGATTATGGCGCAAGCGTTTGACGCGCCGGCAACCATACTCGATGGCAATGTTAAGCGGGTCATGGCGCGCCATGCGGGTATTGATACGCCGATTGAGCAGGCCGCGACCATTCAAGCCTTATATTACGTGGCCAAAAGGCATACGCCCAGCACGCGACTTGCCGATTACACCCAAGCCATTATGGATTTGGGTGCAACCGTGTGCACCCGCAGCCAAGCTAATTGCGCGGCTTGCCCTGTATCGCAAGATTGCGTGGCCCTTAAAACGGAGCAGGTGGCTCATTTACCTGCCCGGCGCTCACGCAAGCCCCTGCCCACACGTCAAGCCGTTTTTTTACAGCTTGAAGATGAGGTGGGGCGGTTAATGCTGATTCGCCGGCCACCTTCGGGCATCTGGGGTGGGCTATGGTGTTTGCCAGAATACACACCGATGGCCTCGGATGATCATCCGGCGACGATACGCTTGGATTCGGTGGCCGAGCGAGAAGCAATGCTCTCGCAATGGTCATTCACCGCACAAAGTGATGCGGTTCAAGTGGCTGCATTTGAACACCGATTTACGCATTATCAGCTCAATGCTCGGATTGAGCGGGTGTGTGTGGCTGCGCGCGTTGGTATGCAAGATTCCCCAGACCGGCGCTGGTTTCATCATTATGATCTACCCCAGGCCTTGCCCCAGCTGGGTTTGCCGCAGCCAATAGCCCGCTTTTTAATCGAGTGCGCTGCCGGCAAGGGCGGATAAGGCGAACCTTTGTGACCTTAAGCCAACTTTTTATTTTTTACACAGACTTTTAACGCGGTAATTTTGTTATGAGCGATGCAATCTCCACGACACCTTCCCATGAACGTATGGTTTTTTGTGCACGGCTTCAGTGTGAGGCTAAGGGGTTGGTTAAACCGCCTTATCCCGGCGCGTTGGGGCAACGGATTTTTGAGGGGGTATCTGAGTCCGCCTGGCTTGCTTGGCGCGGCCATCAAACAATGTTGATTAATGAGTATCGTCTATCACCCATTGATCCCAAAGCGCGCCAATTTTTAGAAGCGGAAATGGAAAAATTTCTTTTTGGTGGCGAGGTCACCCAGCCTGAAGGCTATGTGCCGCCCGAGCCGAAATAAGGGCGGTATATTTTGCCTTCTCAGCAATGACCGAAAAGCTAATTGAGCTTAATTTTTGCCGCAACCGCGCTTAAGCGCACGGGGTTGGCATCATAGTCGGCGCGTGATCGCTCGCTGCGGGGGCGAGGGTATCGCCATGATACCGCAGGCTTAACCTGCTCATGGTTTGGTTTAGGCAAGGGCTTGGATTGTATGCCAGTGATTTGCCCGTGGTCATCAAAATTAAAATCAATAATTTTTTCGTGCTGCGCCAAGCGAACCGCATCGGGCTCAATGGCGAACCCCTGCGCGATGGCAATTGTATCGGCAAGCGGTGGCGCGCCGCGCCGATCGTGATGACGGAACCGCAGCCAGTTATAAACCGCCCATAAAATAAACGCCGTGCCACCTAAGCTGATAATGATCGAAAAAACGGCCAATGTTTCCAGCGTTCGTGCGGGGTCTTTCAGCACGAATAGATCCATCCGCTGATACCCGAACCACCAAGCGATCACGGCGGCCAGCGGCATAAGCAGGTATAACCAAATTAGCCATCCTGTTGTGGCGATAACGGCTAAGGCACCTCTTTTAGCCGCATCGACTAAATCGGGGCGGTGAATGATTTCCGGGATACGGGGCCTTAAGACGCTGCTCATGGCTTGGTCACCTCACTGTGGTTGGCATCATCGCGAATACCGCGATCAGGGCTGGTCCAGCGGGCGCGTTGACCCCGCTTTTTGAGCAGGGTTTTGGGCACAGCCACAATGGTGGTGAGCATAATGAGCAGCCAAAATGCCAGCGGGTACCAGATAATCCAAAAGTAATTGCGAAAGAAGCGTTTTTTCGGCTCATAGCGCCGATCAATTAACATGCTGACTGCAAATTGCGCCATGGCAGT
>NCFS01000127.1 GCA_002281295.1 Halothiobacillus sp. 35-54-62
TTCACCGGTTTGGCCGGCGCAGGCACCGCAATCGAGCCCTGCGCGGTGCGGGTTGTTGGTGGTTGAGCTGCCATGTCCGGCTAACAGAATAATCGGCGCAAACCGGTCGATTAACCCAAGCCCGCGCAGCATGCCTTCGGCCAGTGTAATTTTTTCTTGTTCGCTGAGCGCCCCACCATCGATGCCTTTTAACACGGGATGAAGCTCGGCGCGTTCTGCGGCCGTGAGCCCTGCTTCATCCGGTGGGGCGGAAGATCGGTGCCAACCGAAGGTGTCGGCCAGTAATCGCGGCACATAACTTAAACCGGCCGACTCAACGAAGGTAAAGCACGATGCGGCAGAAAGCTTGAATTGTTTCCAGCTGGCGGATCGGCTTAACCGCGCGTGTTGACGTGTCGCAATGCCCTCATCCCCGCTTTGCTGAACACGATAAGTTGGCTTGAGCAGCACCGGCATATGGGCGCGAGAATAAGACTCTTTCAATCGGCAATAATCGACCGGCACCCCGAAGAACCCAGCAAAGCCGATGGTTTCGAGGTTTGGCATGCAGGCTTCCAGATGCCTGCGGAATACTTCCGAGCGAACATCAATGCAAAAAGCCATCTGTACCGCCGGTGCAGGGATGGGCGCATCGGCCTGATTCGATTTCAAGCCGCGAGCGACCGCGCGCCGGAAGGCGATTTCTGCGGCCGCAAGCAAAATCTCGTCGATAGAGCTATCACTGGCAGCATAGGCATGGCGTTGCCATTCTTGCATTTTTATGCGCCAGTGCTGGTGCACCGGCTCGTCCATTTCCATGAGAATCAGGGCATCCCAAACCAGGCGAATGGTCATTAAATCGTGCAAGTCGTGCTGTTCTTCCCCTTTAAGCTCCGCCTGCCAAAGCAAATAGCGGCAATAACTTGCCCAACCGCCGATTGATTTAAGCGTGGCAAATAGGTAGTCGGGCCATTGTGCCTCGGGCAAATCGATTTTTGCCAGTGCCCAACTTAGCGCATCTTGCGAGCGATTCGGAACGCTGAGTAGGTTTTTGCGAACCCCTTTAAGGCCAGCGGCGCTAGATGAGCGGTCGATAAGCGTGTATTGCCGCCAGGACGAGAATAGGCTTGTGTGCGCCTCGGCAGGCAGGTGCCAGAGTGCCTGACCTCGATCATAATGCGCCGCAAGATACCCACTGATTTGGTCGATCACAAAAACAAGAAAGGGCGGGGCATCGCGCCGATTTAACTCCAAGGCCAATAGCGGCAGCGGGTGCTTCTTGACGGGCTCGTGCCGTGCTGCTTGCTTGATCGCATCAAGGCTGAGGTCACTTTTGAGTTCACGGGCGGCCGCGCTCAAATCCGCCGCTGTGATTGCGCCTGTGGCGATTTTTTCAGCAAACCAGGCGCGTGCCATATACAGGTTTTCACCCGTGGTTTCGGCCAAGTAGCGACCCACGGCACTGAAGGGGCGATGGATCAACCCGTGATAGGGATTGACCGCCACGAATGAATCCAACGGCCAAACCGGCGCAATTTTGCGACAAGTTGCCTCAACCAAGGACAACACGGCCTGCGGGTTTTGATGGGGCGATGGGTGCGCAAAGGGGGTCATTAGGGGCTCCTTAGCAATTCATAAATGGGGTTCAAACCTGGGCATCGTCGGCACGCGGGGCGGGCTCGGCACCCGGCACTCGGGTCATGCGGCCTACTTTTTCCGGCCATAACCAATAAGATAAGCGCTCGACCCAACGATCCACATACAAGCCGTTGTATAAGTGGATAAATAAGGCGGCTTGGGCACCCTGCGCCATGCGTTCGCGCCCCGGCCCCTGCAACCAAGCGACCGCTAAAAACCCTAAAATCGTTAACGCGATGAGGCCATAATTCAGCGGGGAAAGCGCGCTGGGCAGCGGCGCCAATTCTTCGGCAAAACCCTGCATAAACAGGGCATGCAAAACAAAATAAATCGCAGACATGGCGATGGCGGTTGCAATCGCCGTCAAAATTTCGCGTCCCGTGCCGTAACTCAGCACTTTGAGTACGATTTGCGCGGTGGCCAGCGCGATAATGACAACCAAAGCCAGCAGCGTGGGTTCGTGTTGAAAACTTAGCCCCATCACAGTAACAATCGCCAAAACAATGGCCAAGCTACTGATAAACGTAACTATCCACGCAACGAGCGACACCGAGCGATACTGAAAAATCTTAGGCTGGCGCAGTTGATCGGCAAAGCCGCCCGACGATAAAAAAGCATGGGCTTTGTATAACGAGTGGCCCACAAGGTGCAAAAGCGCTAAGGCAAACAAGCCAAGCCCCAATTCCAGCAGCATAAAACCCAGCTGAGCCGCCGTAGACCAAGCTAAAGATGCTTTGATGGCCGATTGGGTAAGCATGACGAGCGAGGCAATCATCAAGGTGGCCAAACCCACAAAAGCCAACAAGATGAGCGCATACCCATCTGCCGCCAACAGGTTGCTGGTACGCAAAACGATGATCGCGCCGCTGTAAACGATTCCGGCATGCATCAGCGCCGATACGGGCGTGGGCGCCTCCATGACCTGAATCAACCAGCCATGAAAAGGGAATTGAGCGCTTTTAAGAATAGCGGCAAGCACAATCAACCATGCGGCCACATGCATTGCCACAGGCAACTGCTCGTGGTGCGCCACAAAGGCGGTAATGGCCGAAAACTCAAGGCTGCCCACGTGCAGACCAATTAACACGGTGGCAACCACCAGCAGCGCATCGGCCGTGCGGGAGAAAATCGACTTTTTGTGCGTCACCATGATGGCGCGCGGCCGTTCGGAATAAAACCCCAGCAACCGATGCAAGGTAAACCCGGTCATGATGATCGAAAACGTAAACAGCGCCATATTGCCCGCCATAACCACCAGCAAAAACCAGCCGCCGGTTAGCCCCAGCAAACGAAAAAAGCGGGCTTGCTGCCGATCCCCATCAAGATACTGAATGCTGAAGCGCGCGATGATCATCAAGACAAAACTAACCAGCGCGGCTAACAGCAAGGTCATGTCGTTGACCGCTATCGACACGTGAAGATTAATCGCCGCATTCCCGCCAGGCAAAGGAATCGCCGGCAAAAAAACATCACTACGCGCGCCTAAAGCGAACATCAAAACAGCCAACAGCGCGAGTACAAACGCGAGCACCGTGGCCGTACTCACGCGCCGACGATAAG
>NCFS01000033.1 GCA_002281295.1 Halothiobacillus sp. 35-54-62
ACGGCAATTGGCCGTGGGCGGAATCACACTTTGGTTAAGTGCCAGCAGGCTTAAAATAAGCTCAACCGCGCCGCCGGCTCCCATCAAATGGCCATGCACTGCCTTGGTTGAGCTCACAGGCATTTTGGCTAGATGCGATCCAAATACCGCCGATAAACTCGCCGCCTCAACCGCATCGCCTGCCGGCGTACCCGTGCCATGGGCATTCACATAATCAATATCAGAAGGTTTGAGCCCCGCCTCGGCCAATGCCATGGTAATGGCCGCCACTTGCCCCGCCACCCCAGGATGCGTGATGTGCGTGGCATCGCAGCTGGCGCCATAACCCACTAATTCAGCCCAGATGGGCGCGCCACGTGCTTGCGCCGATTCCAAACTCTCGAGCATCAAAAACCCGCTGCCCTCACCCATCACCAAGCCATCGCGATCGGCGGAAAAAGGGCGGCAAGAGGCAGAAGGGCACGCAAAGCATGCCACGCGTGCAGCACACCAAACGTTAACAAAGATTCGGTGCCACCCGCTAATATTTGGCGGCTATACCCATGACGAATTGCCCGCATCGCTTCGCCAATCGCCGTCGCAGAGGAGGCGCATGCAATCGAATAGGTGTTGTTTGCGCCCTGCAAGCCAAAGCGAATCGCCATCTCAGAGGCCGGCGCGTTATGAATGCCGCGCGGTAAGGTCATCGGCGCAACCCGATCACGCTGCTCTAAATATAACCGGCGATAACTTTGATCCAGGGTATTTGAAGGCCCTGCCCCCGTACCCAGATAAACGCCGATATCGGCACGCACAGCCGCATCATCTAGCAGCCCCGCCTCGGTCAACGCTAATCGCGCAGCCGTCAAGGCTAACTGCGTGACGCGATCATGGGCGGTGGTTTTTGGGTCTGCATCAATTCCCGATTCAATGACCGCCGCCATCGAAATAGGCGGTATTGGGCTTTGAGCTGCTAGCGGCCGAATCCCAGATTGCCCAGCGCAGACTTGCTCAAACAGTGTGCCCGGCCACGTGCCCACGGCCGTAATGGCACCAAACCCAGTAACAACGACCCGATGCAGCTTAGGCATGTTCAAGCTTCGCATGGACCTCATCAAATACATCACCCAGTGTTTTGGGCGGCGTGCCGGTTTGATCGAACCGAATACCAAAATGGTCTTCAATCTGGAACATAAATTCAATGGTGGATAACGAATCCATGCCAATGGATTCCAAAGAGCTGTCGCGGGTTAGCCCTGCCGGCGCTGTGGGCAGCTCTTTGATTAATAATTGGTAGAGTTGCGCTTCGATATCACTCATGAAATACACCATCGGCATTCGATTCAGAACACACAGAATCTGGGGTTAAACAATAAAAACGGAGGAATTCAACCACTATGTTAGCAACAGTTATCTTTTCCAAGTCCAACGTTACCATGTGGTAACTATTAAACAACTTAAGCAAGCGCACATCCCGACTACTCACCCGTTTTTGCACCTGTAGGGCGCTGCGAATATGCGCGATATCATCTTCAACCGAATGAATCAGTTGCAGTGGCGCTGTCACCCGAGCCAAGGCACGGCGGGTGTGGCGCATCAAGCGCGCCGCCTCATGCAATGCCGGTAAAGATAATGCCGAAGCACCCACCGCCGTAATGGGCGCCGCCGCCACTTGGCGCTCAATCCACGCCCGCAACCGCTCATCTTTCAAACCAAATGGCGCAGATTCACGAATCAGCATGCGATGACGCAACGGCGTAAAGTAGCCCAGTGGGCTTAAAAAGCGATACCACGGGGTATTCCAGCCATCGTAATGCAGCGTGGTAGAAAGCGGCACCACCGCCGTTACCCGATCACCCCGCGCGGCGGCCACCGCTAAAGCCAGCGTAGCGCCCATGCTCAGGCCACACACCACCACCTGGGCATACCGGCGGGCTAAATCATCAAAATGCGCCACCGCTTCATCGACCCATTGCCGCCACGTGCCCACCGCCGGATTTTGCGAAAATCCATAGCCCGTTAAATGTGGCGCAAAAACTGAAAACCCATCTAAATTCAGCCGTTTAAGCAATGGCTGCAACTCTAAATGCGTGCTACGCAACCCCGAAAAAGCCAACACAATACATTGATTGCCTGGCATAAATTTATGTTCGGTTAACGCATCCGCCATGATTCAGAACTCAATAAATAAATAATAAATAGCAACTCTACCTGTGAGCGCCGCCATTCTATCGATGCGCCCAAGCTAAGCAATAGGGTGCATCAATTAAGCCCCCTTATTTCGGCTTAAACTCACCCAAAACCCCATACAAAGAACGCAAAAAACCCGCAAAATTGCGGGTTTACAGGTACTTTATGCCAATGTATAGCCGATGTTCGGCTTTAAATTACGCCCACTCAGATGTCAACAAGCAATAAAAAACACATTAAATCAACTAGTCAGTGCTTGGTTTGTAATTTGATACCATCAAAAATACCATGTTGAGTTTTCACGGACGTTTCTTGCTTTAGGGATGCTCGACATGCATATCACAGCAGCGCGAAAAATAACACAAGTGTTGCGTTTCACTTGACAAAAAAAACACTTCTATTAGGCTCCACACATGAGTTACAAGCAGATGAAGAAATGGCTAGAGCAACAGGGCGCGACTTTTCAGCTCGGTAAAGGCTCGCAACTGAAGGTGTTTCTGAACGGCAAGCAGTCTTCCCTCCCCATGCACGGCACCACCGAGCTTGGTAAGGGACTGGAAGTCCGCGATCAAACGACAGCTTGGCTTGTGAAGTAAAGGAGAAAATGATGTTCGTCTACCCCGTGACCTTAACCCCCGATAGCGGCACAGTGCTGGTCACGTTTGCCGACGTGCCCGAAGCCATCACCTTCGGTGCTGACGAGAATGAAGCCCTGCTGAACGCAATCGATGCACTGGAAACCGGCTTGTCCTTCTATGTCAATGCTCGCAAACCGCTACCCGTCGCCAGTCAGTCGGCAACTGGACAAAAAACCGTGCGGCCATCGGCGCTGGAATGCGCCAAGTTGGGCGTGTACCAGGCGATGACCGATCAGGGAATTAAGAAGTCGGAACTTGCCCGCCGCTTGGGGTGGCATATGCCGCAAGTTGATCGCTTGTTCGACTTGCGGCACGCCTCAAAGCTCGACCAGATCGAGGCTGCAGCCAACGTGCTAGGGAAACACGTTCACGTACAGATTGCCTGACACAAACGAAAATACCGTGAAATTTTCGGGTGAGGCCAGACAAACCTGAATGAAAGTTGCCGCTAGAACTTACAACAAGAGGGAGGCTTGCGTATGAAAGCAACGGCCGTATCGCTGCTCGCACTATTCGAAACAAAAATGCAGCTTGAGGTGCCGTTATTTCAGCGGCAATACATTTGGCAACGAGAGAAGCACTGGGAACCTCTCTGGGAAGATATCCAACGTAAGTTCACTGACTATCTGGACGGTCGCAAAGACGCCCCCGTTCATTTTCTTGGTGCAATGGTGCTGGACCTTAAACAAACTCCGGCAACGCATGTAGGCAAGCGTCAGGTCATTGACGGTCAACAACGCCTAACCACATTTCAAATTTTCCTGTCGGCGTTTCGTGACTTTTGCAATGAGCATGGCTGCGAAGACATGGCAAAAGAGTGTGCAGGCTTCACCCTTAACAAGGGCTTGATGGTGGACCCTGAAGTTGACAAATTTAAGGTCTGGCCAACGCAACTTGATCGAAGCCAATTTGCCGACGTAGTTGGGGCTGGTTCACGTGTTGAAGTAATGAAGCGGCATCCATTGCGCAAGCGCCCCCATGCGCGCAATTTCGAGCCACGGCCGCGTATGGTTGAGGCGTATTTCTACTTCTACGACCAGTTTGGAGAATTTTTCATCGGCACGAAAACCGAGCCGCCGCTTGCTGGCGAAGTGCCATTGGCACAGCGCGTTGAAGAGTGCTTTCAAGCGCTGAAAAGTTCGTTGCAAGTCGTTGAAATTGACCTTGAGAACGGCGACGACGCACAAGTCATCTTTGAGACGCTAAATGCCAGAGGGGAGCCATTGCTACCTGCTGACTTATTGCGAAATTTTATTTTCTTGCGCGCGGCTAGGCGCGGTGAGGCCCAAGAGGCACTATATAAGCAATATTGGGCGCGATTTGACGATCCATTCTGGCGTGTCGAAGTTAAGCAGGGTCGCCTATTCCGCCCGCGTAGCGACCTATTTTTGCAGCATTTTCTCGCCAGCCGACTTACGGCGGATATTCCTGTCAAACACCTGTTTGTTGAATACAAATTTTGGATTGATCGATCACAGCCTTTTGATTCAGTCAAAGAAGAGTTGGCTTGTTTAGCACGTCAAGGGGATGACTTTCGCCGCATAATGGCACCTACCAAGGATGACCTGCTTCATGGTCTAGTCACCTTCCTTGATACTTTCGATGTGCGCACATCGTATCCTCTGCTTCTTACCATGTTGGATTTAGGCATGGACGATGCGCAATGGATTGCGGTTTCAACCATTCTTGAGTCTTACCTTTTGCGCCGCGCCGTCTGCGGGCTGACAACAAAAAACTACAACCGTGTCTTCCTTGGATTGACGCGCACAATTCGACGCGAGGGTGCAAACCCCGCCATTCTGGCAAAACAACTGCGCGAGCAAAGTGGCGACTCAGCTGAATGGCCGACCGATGAGAAGTTTTCTGAAGCGTGGCGAACCAAATACGCTTATCAAGTCTTGAACAACCCGAAAATTGTTCACATCCTGAAGCGCTTGAGCGATACATACCTGACCGGAAAGAATGAAGCTGTAACTGTAGAAAGTGCGTTGACGGTTGAACATATCTTGCCGCAGCATTGGGAAGAAAAATGGCCGCTGGCCGATGGCTCCAAGGGGCTGACAACGAATGAACTCTGGACAGCGTCTAACGACGAAACTCGTGCAAATGCCTCTCGCAAACGGAACCAGGCATTGCAAACCTTTGGGAATCTGACAATCCTTACCCAGAGCCTCAATTCATCGGTGTCAAACAGTCCCTGGAATCTGAAGAAGCCGGAGTTGTTGAAGCACTCTCTATTACCAATTAACCAACTCCTGCACGACGCATCCACCTGGGACGAAACCGCTATTAAGCTACGGTCAGATGATCTGCTGGCGCATGCGCTGAAGGTCTGGCCACATGGCGCAGTCGTCGAATAGACGAAGTGAGCGATGTATAAATCGGGTGATGACCTATATCGATCTGTTGCTCTTCGTAATGCTAATTGTGGTAGGTTGGTATGTCGTAGCATGCCGACCTTGGGGTGTCGATCAAGCAGCCGCTGCGGGTCTTGCTGGCGCATTATTCGGTGGTGCAGCGCTCCTGTTGGGGAACTGGATTAACCGCGCCAACGACAGATTCAAGGCTGCGAAGGAACAGGCTGGACAAATCGAAAAGCTCAAGACTTTAATTGCCGCTGAGCTGGTCGACGTGGCTTGCGGTCTAATGAGCGCCAAGCAACTCGTTGATGCTGCCATCATTAGCCTGCGAGCCGGTGGCCCGGTATCAGAAGCACTCGACATGAGCCTATATCGACCCCGCTTGATGCCTTTCACCGACAGTCTTGGCCCAAAATTGTTGGCATTGGAAAAAGGAGCGATTGACGCGATCACAACTTTGCGATCGAACTTGGCTGTCACACGGCAAAACATGGATGAGGTTACTGCCGGCGCTCGCTTCGGCCTGCTGAAAGCTACTTCGCTATCGAACAGCCTGGGCCACGATATGACCATATTGGCCGAGGTTTTCACCCACATTGCGCCAACTCGGAAGCTACTTCCGCTTGGCGCTGAGCCAGAGCTTGTGACCGAAGTATTAAACAGAGCGGCACAACCGCTTCAGCAATAATCTTAATCAGACAGGAATCAATCATGACGCAACCGATGTCGCGGGTCGAGTCGGCCATCTGGTAGCCGCGTAACCACTTTTCCGCCCAGGCACCGGATGTCTCGGCATCTTTCACGCGGGCTTTGTCACGCGCCTTCTCCCTGGCCGGTGACTTCCCGGCAGCGATCATCTTCTTGGCCTCGCCCAACTGCTCGCGGGCTTCCGACAGGGTGATGCTTCCGGTGCCATAGCGCCCGAAGGTGATGGTCTCCTGCCTGCCGTTGGTCGAGTAGTTGTACCGGAAGGAGATCGCCCCGGCGGGTGTGACGGCCACATAGAGGCCATCGTGGTCATTCACTTTGTAAAGCTTGTCCTGTGGCTTGAGGTTGCGCAGATTGTATCGGTCAGCATGGTCTCCGTCCTATCTCGACTCAAAATACCATATTCAAAACAAGCGCAAAATATTCAATTTTTTTCTTACAAATAAAATAGTTAGAAAATTTCAATGCCACGCAACAATGAAAAATCATGGCATGGTATCGCGCGGTGTTCATGGTATAAGTGCAGATAGTACCATCCGCCATGCCATAAAAAAACAGTGTTTGGCGGTGCTGTATGTTGCCAGTCGATGCCATACAAAGAACGCAAAAAACCCGCAAAATTGCGGGTCTACAGATACTTTATGCCAATGTATAGCCGATGTTCGGCTTTAAGTTATTCCCACTCGATGGTGCCTGGAGGCTTGCCGGTCACATCATACACAACGCGTGATATGCCATTGATTTCATTAACAATACGCAAAGAAACCCGCTCGAGAAACTCATAAGGCAGATGCGCCCAGCGCGCGGTCATAAAGTCGATGGTTTCCACCGCGCGCAGCGCGACGACATAATCGTATTTGCGGCCATCGCCCATCACACCCACCGATTTTACCGGCAGAAACACGACAAACGCTTGCGAGACTTTGTCGTACCAATCGGCTGCGCGCAGCTCTTCAATAAAAATGGCATCGGCACGGCGCAGCAAATCAGCGTACGGTTTTTTAACTTCTCCCAAAATACGCACGCCAAGGCCGGGACCGGGAAAGGGGTGGCGATGCACCATGGTGCTGGGCAAGCCCAGTTCAAGGCCGATTTTACGCACTTCATCTTTGAAGAGCTCACGCAGAGGCTCGAGCAATTTAAGCTGCATGTGTGCGGGCAATCCGCCCACATTGTGGTGCGATTTAATAACATGGGCTTTGCCGGTTTTGCTGCCGGCCGATTCAATCACATCAGGATAAATGGTGCCTTGAGCCAGCCATGCGGCGTTTTGGCGTAAGTTCGCTTGCTCTTCAAAAATTTCGACGAACACACGGCCAATAATTTTGCGTTTGGCCTCGGGGTCACGTTCGCCTGCCAGCGCGTCGAGGAAGCGGGCTTCGGCATCAATGCGAATCACGCGCACGCCCATATGCTCGGCAAACATCTGCATAACTTGATCGCCTTCATTGAGGCGCAGCAAGCCGTTATCCACAAAAATACAGGTGAGTTGATCGCCGATTGCCCTGTGCAGCAGGGCGGCTACCACCGAGGAATCCACCCCGCCGGATAAGCCCAAAATAACCTCATCATGGCCTACTTGTTCGCGAATGCGTTGCTGCATGTCATCAATGATGTGATCGGGCTTCCACAAGCCTTGGGTTTGGCAAATTTGCCGCACAAAGCGCTCTAAAATGCGATGGCCTTGGCGCGTGTGGGTCACTTCGGGGTGAAATTGCACGCCATAAAACCGGCGGGTTTCATCGGCCATGCCGGCAATGGGCGCGTTATCGGTTGAGGCCATAAGCTTAAAGCCCGCCGGTAGCTCGATCACATGATCGCCGTGGCTCATCCACACATCGAGCAAGCCATAACCCTCGGGGGTGACGCTATCTTCGATGTCGGTAAGCAAGGCCGTGTGGCCGCGCGCCCGCACCGAGGCATAACCAAACTCGCGGTGTTCGGCATTTTCAACAATGCCCCCTAATTGGGCGGCCATCGTTTGCATGCCATAACAGATGCCCAATACCGGCACGCCTAAGCTAAACACAGCGGCGGGCGCGGCGGGCGGGGTCGCTTCGATTACCGATTCCGGACCGCCGGAGAGAATCACGCCCTGCGGCGCGAAGGCACGCACGAAGGCATCATCGACTTCCCAGCTATGAATTTCGCAATACACCCCGCACTCGCGCACTCGGCGGGCGATAAGCTGGGTGTACTGCGAACCAAAATCCAAAATTAGGATGCGTTCGGCGTGAATATCGGCAAGCTTTTGATTCATTTGTATTGTTCCAGAAAGAAAACAGCGACCCAGAACCGTTGCGCTTGGGGTCGCTGTATTTTATCAATCGCCGTTAAGCAAATTTATTCAACCCGATAGTTCGGGCTTTCCTTGGTAATGGCCACATCGTGCACATGCGATTCTCGCATGCCGGCGCTGGTAATCCGCACAAATTGAGGGATTTTGCGCATGGTATCGATATCACGCGCGCCCACATAGCCCATTGATGAGCGCAGCCCGCCCAGCATTTGATGAACAATGGCCACAAGTGAGCCTTTGTACGGCACCCGGCCTTCAATGCCTTCAGGTACGAGCTTCTCAGCGGTGGAATCGCCTTGAAAATACCGATCGCTCGACCCCTGCTGCATGGCACCGAGTGACCCCATGCCGCGATACGCCTTGTACGAACGGCCTTGATATAGCTCAACCTCACCGGGCGCTTCTTCCGTGCCCGCCAGCATGCTGCCCACCATCACGGTGTTGGCGCCCGCCGCAATCGCTTTGGCAAAATCACCCGAATACCGCACGCCACCATCGGCAATGAGCGGAATACCCGTGCCCTTAAGCGCCTCTGCCACGTTCGAGATGGCGGTAATTTGTGGCACACCCACACCCGCGATAATGCGCGTGGTGCAAATGGAACCGGGGCCAATGCCCACTTTAACGGCATCGGCGCCCGCCGCGACCAAATCCAAGGCCGCAGCGCCCGTCGCGATATTGCCGCCGATCACATCAACCTGCGGATACAAACTTTTGACCCATTTAATGCGATCAAGCACGCCTTGGCTGTGGCCATGCGCGGTATCAACCACCAACACATCAACCCCCGCCGCCACCAACGCCGCCACGCGCTCTTCGGTATCGCCGCCTGTGCCCACCGCTGCGCCCGCCAGCAAGCGCCCTTGGGAATCTTTGGAGGCATTCGGGTGATCGGTCGATTTTTGAATGTCTTTCACCGTAATCATGCCGCGCAATTCAAAGCGATCATTCACCACCAGCACTTTTTCAATGCGGTGTTTATGCAGCAAGGCCTGCACTTCATCGCGCCCCGCGCCTTCTTTAACCGTCACTAAATGCGCCCGCTGCGTCATAATTTGGCTCACCGCTTGATCTAAATTGCGCTCAAAGCGCAAATCGCGGCTAGTTACAATGCCCACCAAATCTTTGCCCTCCACCACCGGCACCCCGCTAATGCGGTGATCGCGGGTAATTTTTAATACCTCACGAATACTGGTATTAGGCGATACGGTGATGGGGTCTTTAATGACCCCGGCTTCATGTTTTTTTACTTGCCATACGTGCTCGGCTTGCGCGGCTATCGTCATGTTTTTATGGATAATTCCGATGCCGCCCTCTTGCGCCAAGGCAATCGCCAAGCGCGCTTCGGTCACCGTATCCATCGCGGCGGATACCAAGGGCACATTCAGCCACACGTTGCGGGTTAACTGGGTTTTTAGGGAGACTTCACGCGGCAGCACGGTCGAGTGAGCGGGAACAAGCAACACATCATCGAAGGTCAAGCCTTCTTCAACAATACGCATCATAAAGATCTCTTTCGGAATGAAAATTTTGTCGATTATAGAGATTGGAGCCAAGCGGGTAAACTCAATCTCGCTTAGCTTGTGGCAGTCACTTTAACAGTACGCTACATTCATCTGGCACCAAAGGAATCCATAGGAGAAATAAAGAATGAAATCAGTTCAAAAAATCGCCACCGCATGTGCCGCCGCCGCTTTAATGGTGAGCATGGGTGTGGCCAATGCCGCCGATCAAGCGGAATACAATAAGGCTAAAGCTGCCGCCGAAGCGGAAGTAAAAAGCGTCCAAAAGCAAGGCATTGCGCCTTGGAATCCTAAAGCTGATGGGCCAATTCTAAAACACGCGGATGATTTAGCCGCTAAAGGCGATTTTGAAGGCGCCATTAAATACGCCAACTACATTGCAAGCTTGCAGCCCATTGCGGTTAAAGAGTGGGATTCTCAGCCTAAAAACCCAGGCCCCTACAAGCCTTAAATTCAACTTTAATTAATCGGTGTTTTTTAACACCAAAAACCGAGCCAAAAACCAAGTTTAAGCTCGGTTTTTTCATGGGTGCCATCCGGTTAGGTCACTCAAGGGCGGGATGATTTTAGGTGCCTGAACATGCAGCTCTTTATCGCGCCCCGTATCGCCGCGATGCAAATGGACTTGATTTTTTGCGACACCAAATTCTTTGGCCACAAACGCAATAACCGCCGCGTTGGCCTTACCCTCCACCGGCGGGGTGGTTAGGTACAATTTAATGCGATCACCCATTACCTCGCCCCAAGCATTGCGGCTGGCACGGGGCTGCACTTTTAGCCGCAAAACTAACGTGTTGTTTTGCCAGTGAAAAAATGCATCCGGTACGCCCATCACCGCTGCCCGCAGGGCGGCTTAACCGGCCGATCGGGCTTCAAGCGCCGCCCAGCGGTCGATAAGCTCTGCAAGCTCGGTTTCAATCGCCGCCGCACGCGCCAATAGTGGCTGGCTTTGCGCGCTGGGCAATTGATAAAAATCGGGCGCAGCCAATGTGGTGGCTAATTGGACTTGCTCGGCTTCTAATGCGGCAATTGCTTCGGGCATCGCCGCCAGCGCCAAACGCTCTTTATAGGTTAAGGCGTCGGCACTCGGCTTTTGGGCTGGGGTGGTTTTGGGCTCTATGTTCACCGCAGGCTTGGTGGCGATTAGCTTTTGCGCCTGCTCCCGATCCCGAATCGCCAGCCAATCTTCATAGGTACCCACCACTTCGCGGATTTTTCCCTCGCCTTCAAACACGAGCATGCTGGTGACCACATTATCTAAAAATGCCCGATCGTGGCTCACCACGAGCAAGGTGCCATCAAAATCCAGCAGCACTTGTTCGAGCACCTCTAACGTTTCTAAATCTAAATCGTTGGTCGGTTCATCGAGCACTAATAAATTGGCCGATTGCGCGAATAATCGCGCCAATAACAAGCGGTTGCGCTCGCCGCCCGAGAGCGATTCCACCTTGGTACGCGCCCGCTCTGGGGTGAATAAAAACCGCTGTAAGTAGCCTATTCCGTGCATGTTGACGCCATGCACATCAATGCGATCGCCGCCGTCGCAGATATTTTCGAGCGCGGTCCAATTGAGCTGCAATTGGGCACGATGCTGATCGAAATAGGCCACTTGCAATTGGCTACCGAGCTTTTCTATGCCGCGATCGGGTTTAATTTCGCCCAAAATCAATTTGATGAGCGTGCTTTTACCCACGCCATTAGGGCCGACCAAGCCGATGCGATCACCGCGCAAAATACGCAGGGTTAAATCATCGAAAATAACTTTTCCATTAAATTCTTTATGAATGTGCTCGCCATCGAACACGATTTTGCCCGAGGTTTTGCTGCTGGCCACCGCCACCTCAACTTTACCTTGCTTGCTCACACGCTCGGCGCGCTCGGCCCGCAAGGCTTCAAGCCGGCGCACGCGGCCTTCGTTGCGGGTGCGGCGCGCTTTAACGCCTTGGCGAATCCACACTTCTTCTTCGGCCAGAAATTTATCGAAATCGGCATTTTGAATTTGTTCGGCATGCTCGCGCTCTTCCACTCGGCGCAAATAGTTTTGGTAATCGCCCGGCCATGAGCTTAATTGCCCTCGATCCAGCTCTAAAATGCGGTTCGCCAAATTCTGCAAGAAGGATCGATCATGCGTAATAAAAATTACCGCGCCGGTAAAGCCCTTAATTAAGCCTTCAAGCCATTCAATGCTGGCAATATCTAAATGGTTGGTGGGCTCATCGAGCAGCAACACATCAGGCTGCACCACCAACGCTTGCGCGAGCAACACCCGCCGCTTGGCACCCCCCGAAAGCGATTTCACCGAGGCATTGGGGTCTAAATCGAGCCGGGTGATCACTTCATCAATGCGTTGCGCCACGCTCCAGCCATCCACCGCTTCAATTTGCTGCTGCAAGCGCGATAGCTCATCCATAACCGAATCATCGCCGGCACTTAATTGATCAATGCAGGCGTGATAGGCCGTTAAAGTTTTCTCGATGCCGCCCAAGGCTTCTGCCACCGTGGCATACACGCTGGCCGCTGAATCCATGTGCGGGTCTTGCTGTAAATAGGCAATGCGCGCGCCAGATTCCAGCCGCACCTCGCCTTCATCGGCGCGGGTGATGCCGGCTAAAATCTTCATAAACGTGGATTTACCCATGCCATTGCGGCCAATGAGCGCAATGCGCTCGCCGGATTCCACCGTTAAGTTCACATGATCGAGCAGCACACGGGTGCCCAAGGCAAAATGGAGGCGTTCAACAGATAATAACGGCATGATGAATCTAACTTTGGAGCGAATAAGGCGCATATTGTACGACCTTGCGCCCGCAGATGCCGGAACCTATGCACAATAATTTATGCCTATACACAATCTAATCAAACCTTAAGGGACACCCCATGCCGCGTATCCGCCCGATTTATTTATCGCTGCTCGCCCTGCCCGTCATCGCGCTGATGCTGTGGCTGATGCCGCCCGCCGCAAAGGCGCAAGGGTACCCGCCCTTCCCCGCCCAAAGCCCGTGGTTTAATGTAAGCCAGCCGCTCACCGCCGCCGAGCTAAACGGTCGGGTGGTTTTGCTCGATTTTTTCACCCCAGGCTGCATTAACTGCCTCCACATGATTCCTGTTTTGCATGCACTTAAAGCCGAATTTGGTGATGATCTCTTGGTGGTCGGGGTTACCTCGCCCAAGTTTACCGCCTCAAAACAGGCCGATAATATGACGCCCTTCCTGCGGCGCTTTCATATCGATGAACCGGTGTTTATTGATGCCGATATGGCTTGGTGGCAGCACTATGGCGTGTTCGCCTGGCCGACTATTCTGCTGTTAGACCCCCAAGGCAAGGTCATTCATAGCTTTGTGGGTGAGCGCAGCGTGGCGCAAATGGCACAACCCATTGGGGATTTGATTGCGGCGGCCAAAAAAGCAGGCACCCTCACGCATCCTAAATTACCCCTCATAACGCGCGCAGCGGATACCGACTTTTTGGTTTTACCCACCAAAATTGCCGTTTCAGGTGACAAGGTCGCGGTGAGCGATACCGGCCACAACCGCATTGATTTATTTAACCCAGCCGGCCAGCTCATCGCACAAATTGGCAGTGGCCGCGCGGGGTTTGCCGATGGCAATGCGGCCACTGCCGAGTTTAATCGCCCGCAAGGCTTGGCCTTTATGGGCAATACCCTTTTTGTCGCCGACACCGATAATCAGCGCATTCGAGCCATTAATCTGGCCACCTTAGCCGTCACTACTGTGGCAGGTAATGGCACACGCGGCGAGGGGCAAGCAACCCCTAACGCGCCCTTGGCCACCCCGCTCAATTCCCCTTGGGGCTTAGCAAGCAACCACGGCTCGCTGTACATCGCCATGGCGGGCGATCATCAAATTTGGCAGTTAACCCCCGCTAAAAACACGCTGGCGGTATTTGCCGGCAGTGGCGAGGAAGGCTTGCGCGATGGCGAACGGCTCACCGCCCAATTTGCCCAATCCAGTGGCTTAGCCGTTGATGCGCATAATCTGTATGTCGCCGACCCCGAATCCTCCTCAATACGGCAAATTAATTTAGATACCGGGCTTGTTATCACCCTTATTGGCAAAGGCTTATTTGATTTTGGGGATAAAAACGGCCCCGCTGCCCAAGCCAAACTGCAGCACCCGCAGGGCTTGGCGTATCTGAACGGCGCACTTTATATTGCAGACACCTTTAATAATGCCATTCGCAAACTCGATTTAGGCAGCCTGCAAGTCAGCACCGTGTTAACCCATTTAGCGCAACCCAACGGCCTTGCGGTTTTAAATAATCACACCCTCTTGATTGCCGATACCAATCAAGATCGTGTCGTCGCGCTCAATCTAACCCAAGGCACAACCGCCCCATGGCCGCCCGCAAAGCCTGCGGCGGCGCCCTAATGCGCCCCTTAACCCCGAAGTCCCCCCAGTGGGATATTTTTTGCCGTGTTATTGATAACTTTGGCGATATCGGCGTGAGCTGGCGGCTGGCGCGCATCCTAGCTTATGATTTTGGCCAACCCGTGCGCCTTTGGGTAGATAACGTTCATGCCCTAGCGCAGCTTGAGCCGGCATTTTTTGCACAGCACCGCACCGCCGATCAAACCCCAACCCACGCCCCGATTGAAGTTATTCCCTGGACCCACCCCGCGCCCCCCATCCTGCCTGCGCCTTTTGTGATTGAAGCGTTTGGCTGCACTCTGCCCTCGGATTATCAAGCCCGTATGCCCGGGCGCACCGTGGCCTGGTTTAATTTAGAATATTTCAGCGCCGAAGCCTGGGTTGAAGGCTGCCATGCGCTCTATTCGCCCGAGGCCAACGGCTTAGCAAAGCAATTTGTCTTTCCGAGCACCTTGCCCACCGCCGGCGGATTATTATGTGAAACCTCGCTGCACCCCGAGCGCGAGCGGTTCATGCACGATGCCGATGAACGCGCGCGCTGGGCGGCACACTGGCAAATCCCCTTACCGCAAACCCAAGGCTTAAGCCTCTTGCTGTTCGGCTATGAAAACGCCGCGCTTCCCCTGCTTATTGGTGAGCTCCAAGCGCTTAAAGCCCCGCCGGTAACGCTTTACATCCCCGAAGGCCGCCTGCTTAGCTCGGCCGCCCAAGCGGTTAATCAGCCCAAGCTTGTTGCGGGGCAAACGCTGGCGCTTGGCAACCTCACCCTGCATATTTTGCCGTTTTTACCCCAAGCGCAATTTGATCGACTGCTCTGGCTGTGCGACATCAATTTTGTGCGCGGTGAAGACTCGCTCGTGCGCGCCCTGTGGGCCGGCAAACCCTTGATTTGGCAAATCTACCCCACCGAAGACCATGCCCATTGGGCCAAATTAAACGCCCTGCTCGATTCGATAAGCCACGAGTTATCACCCGAAAGCCGCGCCGCGTGGCACCGCATAAACCACGCGTGGAATCAACAAACCCTCAGCCCGGGGGATTGGCAAAGGTTCATCTCAGCCCTACCCGAATTAAGCCTGCACGCCGAACGCACCCGCTTAACGCTAAGGGCGCAAACAGAACTTGCAAGCTGGCTAGTCAAAACCGCCTTTGAGCGGTTACAATGCGCCACCAATTAATCTAAGGCTTGGTTTTTCAGGCCTTTTTTCCTTGCACTATTTCCTTGATTACTGGGTGTTACATGAAAACCGCACAAGAATTTCGCGCCGGCAACGTCATTATGGTCGGCAAAGATCCGATGGTCATTTTGAAGGCCGAGTTTAATAAATCAGGCCGCAACTCAGCGGTTGTTAAAATGAAGCTCAAAAACCTGCTCTCCGGCAGCAGCACCGAGACCGTCGTTAAAGCCGATGACAAATTCGACCAAGTGATTCTCGATAAAAAAGAATGCACCTACAGCTATTTTGCCGATCCTTTATATGTGTTCATGGATGCGGAATTTAACTCGTTTGAAATCGAAGCCGAAGATATGGGCGATACCGTGCAATGGATTGTCGATGGCATGACCGATCCTTGCGAAGTCGTGTTTTACAACGACAAACCGATTTCAGTCGAGCTGCCCACCATCATCGTGCGCGAAGTGGCGTATACCGAGCCCACTTCGCGCGGTGATACCTCAGGCAAAGTGATGAAAGAGGCCAAGCTCACCAACGACACTGAAATCCAAGTGGCCTCGTTTATCGAAATTGGCGAGAAAATTGAAATCGACACCCGCACGGGTGAATTCCGCCGCCGCGCGAACTAACGCTTAGCGCGCCGAAAAGGCGCGGGCCTCATCGCTTAAACACCGCCCTTCGGGGCGGTTTTTTTTGGCGCTAAATTTGCTTTGTATTTCGTGCAAATACAAAAATTTAATCGAGAGGCACCCACATAATGGAACAACCGCTTGATCTGCGCGATTCCGATATCGTGTTGCTCTCAATTTTGGCGCGCGAAACGGAGCTTTCACGGTTTTTCACCCTCGCGGCAAATGCCGCCGCCAAAATTGTGGGCGCCGATGGGGCGGGGTTAATTTTGCCCGAGGGCGATCAACTAAAGTATCGATTTTTCGAGGGCTTACCGCCGGAATTTGTCGCATTAACCCAACAGCCATTTGCTCGCACCACTGGCGTTGCAGGCGCCGCTTTGGCGCAAAATCACCCGCTATTTATTGATGATTATCCGCACAGTGATTTGGCTATGCCGCAATTTGTCGCCACGGGGCTTGCGGCGAGTTTAAGCATCCCGATTCGCATTAGCGATCAGATCGAGGCCGTGCTTGCACTATCTTGGTTCACGCCGTTAACACAATCACTCAATATGCGGCAATTAAGTTTGGCAACCCTCTTTGCTGATTTTATCGGCACCGCACTGTATCGAGATAAAATTGAATGCCACCTCAATCAACTCGCCCACAGTGATCCGTTAACCGGCTTGCCCAATCGCGCTGGCTTTTATCAGCTGCTGGATCAAACCTTGCTGCGCGCGCAAACGGGCGATCGGCACACTGCCTTAGTTATGATCGATATCGATCACTTCAAAACAGTTAACGACACTCTTGGCCATGAATTTGGCGATCGGTTGCTCAAAGAAATCAGCAATCGGCTCAGAGAAGTCATTCATCCCGAGGATAAAATTGCCCGCTTAGGCGGCGATGAATTGGCCATTTTGATTGAATCGGCTCGCCATCTGAAGGATTTACAAGACATCGTGCGGCGCATTGCTCAAGCCATTTATCTGCGCATTGGCCGCGAGGGTGAATTTGTCCGCATTTCGGCCAGCATCGGCGTATGTGAAATTCACCCCATCGAAACCCGCAATCATAACGCCCTCATGTGTGCGGCAGATTCGGCGATGTATCAAGCTAAGCGCGCCGGCGGCAACTGCGTGGTATTTGCCCCCTTTCTCACGCCGGATGTGGCAGGTTAGATTCGTCTATTGATCTGGTCAGTTTTGTCCGTGATTGTCCGCTAAATCGTAGGGTGCGCCATGCGCACCATTTGGCTCATCGGTGCGCATGGCGCACCTCACAGTTTCATGGATATTCGTGCCGAATCAATAACGCGAGCGGTTAGAATAAAGCCCACCCATTTCTACCCCTCGGGATTACCATGCCCCAAAGCCACCCGCCCTCAGCCCTCACGCCTGGTTTTATTCTGCTGCAAAGCAATCGGCTCGAAGTGCTGCGGCAATTATTAATCGATTGGCTTAAAACCACCCCCTTGGCTCCACTGGAAAATGAAACCGTGCTCGTGCAAAGCAACGGCATGGCGCAATGGCTCAAATTGGGCATGGCCAGCGCACGCGCGCCTTCGGGTGGGGGGTTAGGCATTGCCACGGGCATCGAAACGCTCTTTCCGGCTAGGTTGCAATGGCAGTGTTACCGCGCCATCTTTGGCGCAGATGCGGTGCCCCAAGATTCCCCGCTCGATAAAAATCTGCTGGTTTGGCGCTTAATGCGCCTGCTGCCCGCCGAGCTTAACACCCCAGAATTCAAGCCCTTACGGCATTACATCCAGACGGACGACACCCCCGATTCCGTTATTGATGAACGACGCTTATATCAACTCGCCCTGCGGCTGGCCGATCAGTTTGATCAATATCAGGTCTACCGCGCCGACTGGTTACTGCATTGGCAGCAAGGGCATGTCACCCTGCCGCCCAGCGGCTTAACCCAACACAACACCCCGCTGGATGCCGAGCAACAATGGCAGCCTCGGTTATGGCAAGCCCTCATCCAAGAGGTACAAGCCGAGCAACCCGAAGACAACGCAACCCAATTATTTGGCCGAGCAGATTTGCACTTAGCCTTTGTGGCTGCAGCCAATCAACACACCCACCGCCCTGTCGCGTTGCCCCGTCGAATTATCGTATTTGGCTTATCGGCCATCGCGCCCCAAATTTTAGATGTGCTGGCTGTCATCGCGCGCTGGACTCAAGTTATCGTGTGCTTGCAAAACCCATGCCAGCACTACTGGGGCGATATTATTGATGGCCACCAGCTATTTGCCACCGCCTATCGTGGTCAGCCGCCGCGCAAGCACAGCCCCCAAAAAAACCCAGAGGATTTACACACCCAGGCTAACCCATTGCTGGCCGCATGGGGGCGGCAAGGCCGGGATTTAATGCGGCTACTCGATGCGTTTGAAGATCAGATAAGCAGC
>NCFS01000128.1 GCA_002281295.1 Halothiobacillus sp. 35-54-62
GCAACCTAGCCTTGCTGGATAAACAAACCCCATTCGATTTAATTGTGCTACCCGGCGGCCAGCCCGGCAGCGATAACCTTGCCGCCGATGCCCGCGTGCAGGCACTGCTAAAAACCCAAGCTGCCGCCGGCCGCTTTGTCGCCGCGATGTGCGCTGCGCCCAAAGTGCTCGCCAAAGCCGGTTTAACCCAAGGCAAGCGCATCACCCACTACCCCGGCGCACTTACCCCGCAAGAGCAACAAGGTGCCATAGTCACCAGCAACCCCGTTGAAGTAGATGGCAAGCTCATCACCGGCCGCAGCCCAGGCACCGCCATGGACTTTGCGTTAACGCTGATCGAGCACATTGCCGGCGCAGCGCAGCGCCAAGAAGTTGAAGCTGGACTGGTACGATAACCCCCCAAACCCATGCCAAAAAACGCCGCAAAGCGGGATGATGCCCATCAATCACGCAGGCACCCAGCAAGCGTTGTAAGCGCGCCGCAATGCGGGTTGTGAGCCTCGAAAGCAGCGGTCGCACGAGGCTGATTTAAAAAAAATCGGTAAAAACGAGAAGACCCGCACAAGGCGGGTCGGATTCGATACATTTAAGATCGTTTATTGTAACAACGGCTCTCACCCCGGATTGCAATTAGTTATATAGAATCCAAGCCGCCTAGTCTTTAACCGTGTTGCACTACCTACCTTGCGGCACCCGAGCATATTTTATAAGTGGAGAATCTAAGGATGAAAAAGAAAGCAGTCGTTCAAGCGGTAATTTTAGCGCTTGGGATTATCGGCTTGAACGGATGCGGGGGGGGGGGGTAGCACTAGTACCAATCCACCATCAACAGGCACCAGTACTAATCCACCATCTGCATGCACCACTATCATGCCAGCTAGCTCAGATCTGCAGGCTGCCATTGCAGGAAAAACGATTGGAAACGGGGATACTCAAGGAAGCACTGTACTTGAGATAGGCACTGACCCAACCCAACCTTACAATCTGTACCAATACAACACCGATAACACCTATACCACGCAGACCGGCAGCTGGACTCTGGGTGCCGACAGCAGTTGTCATCCGATAATCAATTTAACCCCTGCTTCAGAAAAAGGCATAACTCTAGGGACTACCGCTATTCATGTCACTACGTTAGTGCCAGCAACCGCCACAACAGGCGCGTTATTTACTGGCACCACCGATAATGGTGGCACTATAGGTACGACTGGGCTGACATTCAATGTCTCGATCCCATTCATTCCAACAGATTTGGATGGCAAGACATTGTCGATCCCTGGGATCGTTACCGATAACCGTATTTTATTCAACGCCGATGGAACGGGCATTGATTACACCAACTCATGCGCAGGAACTACAAATACCAACATTGGTTTCACATGGGCTATAAATAGTAACGGCTCTCTGGTGATGGACGAGACCAAATCCTGTTCTACCGGGGAGATATTTACCATTAGTCTGTTGGACAAGAGCGTAGCAAACCAATATAAAACTACAGTGTATGCCCAGACAGGTTCTACTGTTGATTTCGCAGCGAGTCCTTATACATTTACGTACAAATAAACGCGCTATTTAACTGATAGATAAACCCCGGCATCCTCCGGGGTTTTTTTATGCCGTACACTTTTCTCTTAAATTGTGTCGTCATGAGATGTACGCGGCAAGCCGCCCCGCCTGTAAAACTCGGGGTGTTTATACCATGCGCCCGGCCCAGAGCCAGCCCAGGCGTGCCAGCCTGAGCCGGCTTGAGGAGGCTCAATATCTGACTATCGGTATATCGTGATATTTTTCATCGAAAATCTCCTGCGTTTACGGTACGAGATGTCCACTTCTGAATACTGCTAGTTCAAAGGGTGGATTGCCCCGCAAACGCACGTCCATAAAAAATCCCCGCCTTAGGATAGGGCGGGGATTTTATTTGAGTTTTACCCCGCAAATGGGCGGGGTCTATTATTCAACGGGCGATCTAAGGTTAAACGCGTTCGCCGTGTTGGTTTATGTCTAACCCTTCGGCTTCTTCTTCTTCTGTGACGCGCAGGCCAATCGTCATTTTCAGCACCATCAGGATGGCGAAGGTGACGACGGCATCATAGATGATGGTGAAGCCTACGCCTTTGGCTTGAATCAGGAACTGAGCCAGAATGCTGCCATTCGCGTTGGCAGATACACCCACGCCACCAAAAGCAACCGCTGAGAAAATACCGGTCATCAGCGCGCCCACAATGCCACCCACTGCGTGCACACCGAAGGCATCGAGGGAGTCATCGTAGCCCAACAGGCGTTTTAAGTAGACCGAGGCGAGGAAGGGGATAATACCGGCGGCGATACCAATCGCAAACGCGCCAATGGGACCCACAAACCCTGAGGCGGGGGTAATGGCAACTAAGCCTGCAACCGCGCCAGAGGCCATACCCAGCAGGGTTGGTTTGCCGCGCATAATCCATTCAATCAGCATCCAAGACATGGCAGCGACTGCGGTGGCAATTTGGGTCACGGCCATGGCCATGCCCGCCGTTTGGTTAGCCGCCGCTGCAGAGCCCGCATTAAAGCCGAACCAGCCCACCCACAGCAGGGCAGCGCCGGCCATGGTGTACACAAGGTTAACGGGGGGCATGGGCTCGGTGCCATAACCTTTACGTTTGCCGAGCATGAGCGCGGCGACTAAACCGGCCACACCGGCGTTGATGTGCACTACGGTACCGCCAGCGAAATCTTGCACGCCATCGCCCATTAACCAGCCGCCGCCCCAAACCATGTGCGCGATGGGTGAATACACGAGGATGGACCAAGCGGCCATGAAAATCAGCAGGGCTGAAAATTTCATGCGCTCGACAATCGCGCCAATAATTAACGCGGGGGTAATGATGGCGAAGGTCATCTGGAAGGTCATGAATACCGATTCAGGAATGGTGCCGGTTAAGCTTGTAAACCCCATGCCCTTTAAAAATACGGCAGAAAAATCACCGACATAAGCGCCCGTGCCTTTAAAGGCTAATGAGTAACCCACAACCGCCCAAACTACGCTGATTAACGCGGTGGTGGCAAACGTGGCCGCCGCGACGGATAGCAGATTTTTACGCCGCACCATGCCGCCGTAAAACAAGGCAACGCCCGGAATCGTCATTAACAGCACAAGCGCCGTTGAGGTAAGCATCCACGCGGTATCGCCCGAGTTCAACACGGGTGCCGGTGCATCGGCATGGGCGGCGGCTGAAAAAACCATGCCTAATATTGCTATTAGCCCCAGATAAACACTGGGCATTTTCTTATTCATACTCATGTTATGTGCTCCTTAAAGCGCTTCAGGGCCGGTTTCACCGGTGCGAATGCGAATGGCTTCTTCGATGGTTGAAACAAAAATTTTGCCATCGCCAATTTTGCCTGTGCTGGCGGCTTTGGTTATTGCGTCGATAACCGAATCGACCGTCGAGTCATCCACCACCATTTCAAGCTTTACTTTGGGTAAAAAATCCACCACATATTCCGCGCCGCGATACAGCTCGGTATGCCCCTTTTGACGACCAAAGCCTTTCACTTCGGTCATCGTGATGCCCTTTACGCCGATGAGGGAGAGTGCTTCCCGCACGTCATCGAGCTTGAAGGGCTTAATAATTGCCGTCACCAATTTCATAGAATTCCCCTTGTCGAAACGAAGCTCTTGCTGATGGTTAATACGGCAGTTGGCCCACCGATGAACTTGCTACCCGAAGCGCCGCTCGCCGGTGAAATCGTGTAGAAATCCTTTTTGGCATTCGTATCGACATACGCCAAGCCAACAGCCCAACCTGGTGCAAAGGTGCCGGCAGGGAATGTGTACGTGGCACCCAATAACCAATCGGTGTAATCAAACACGTTGTTTCCTGCCCCTTTAACCTTTTGATGACCCACATGGGCATTCAATGTGACCGTATCGGTCAGCGGATAATTACCATCTAATTGGTAATAGGCTGAGCCTTTACTATCGGTGGCACCGAAGAAATCGGTGGTTGTGACATTGTATTTCGCGGTCAACCACTTGTAGGTCGCCGCTACATGGAGTTCAAACGTGTTGTATTTCACACCCGAGGTACCGATTGATGCGCCGGGATACCAGTAATACAAGCCGCCCACATCAAAAGATAAATCATCATTTAGCTTGTACACGTAGCCGCCAAACCAATCGGTTTCTAAGCTCGCACCATTGTTGTACAGGTTGCCCGATACGCTCGAACCCCAAAAACCCGCATACAAACCAACCGGTAAGGCTAAGTTAACACCCACTTGCACGGCAGGATTTTTATAGCTTTGTGAAATACCCCGGAACCGGTAATCGCTCACCACCGCTGCACTGCCCGAAACCGAAACTGCTGGTGCAGCATCATCGGCATACACCGCGGGCATAGAAAACCCAGTAAGCGCCGCGACAACAGATGAAGCGATTAAGGTCATTTTGAATTTGTTCATGAAACCATTCCTCATAAAAAATCAGATTATGCGAGTTGCATCCGAGACATATCAGGAAGCGTGCCAAAACTATAACCAATTGATTAATAAACATCCTGCCTATTGGGATTCGTTAAAAAGCAACGCTACGCTTTTTATTGGTGCACGCCAACCAGCGCTTAAGCACTAATTTAGTGCGTAAACTTGCCTTGCAAGAACGCAGCGAATCACCAAGAATCCGTTGCTTGTATCACTCGCGTTTATTCAAGAGGTTAAAACCCATGTCGCTCGCTCATACCATTGAAGAATTATCGCAACGCAT
>NCFS01000129.1 GCA_002281295.1 Halothiobacillus sp. 35-54-62
CGGCTGCAAGCGGCCGAGCTTGAAGGCCATCGCCAGCATTTACGCGGCATATTAAAGGCGCACCTTGCCAAAACGGGCAGCACGCAAGCGGCCAATTTGTTGGATCAATTTGAGGTGTTTTTACCCAAATTTTGGCTGGTTAAGCCCAAGGCGACCGATATTCAAGATTTGCTTGCGACCTTGGTTAACGCGGCGTAATCAATAGCCATCCGTTGACAAGCCCCGCCTGTAGCGGGGCTTTTTTATGGTGCTTTTATGGCGCTTTAACGGGTTAATTAACGGGTGGTTAATGAGCCCAAGGCAATTATTGATCCGGCCAGTTTTATCCGTGATTGTCCGCTAAGTCGTAGGGTGCGCCATGCGCACCATTTGGCCCATCGGTGCGCATGGCGCACCCTGCGGTTTTATGGATTATTCGTGCCGAATCAATAGGCCGGGCTCGCTTTGTGCCCTTGCTGCGCGCGATAGGCCTCAATCAGGGCGGTAAAAATCTGATCTTCAAGCGCGTTAATGGCAACCCAGTCCGCCGCCGTGCCTCGGGTTGCTTGCAGCGCCAAGCATTGGTGGAATTGCTCGTGCAGCGGTTTAATCGGGCTATTGTGGGGAATGCCTAAGCGCTCAAGATGGTGGTGAATAGGGCAAGCGCTGGCATTGGCTAAAAAGCTTTGATTAATCAAACCCGGGTTTTGTTTGATCGACGATTTAAGCAAGGCATGGATGTGGATTTGTTTGGCATACAGCCCAAGTAAGCTTGTGGGATGAACCCGTTTTGCCCGCGCCGGTTGCTGCAAAAAATCAATGAGTTCTGGCATCGGCAGGGGGCGCGCAATGCCGTAGCCTTGCAAGGTTTGCACGCCGAGAACGGTCATGGCATCTAAAATGTCATCGGTTTCAATGCCTTCGACGACAAGGTCGAGCTCAAGCCCCGTGGCTAAATCCATCATGGCTTTGACAAATTGAATATCCTCGGGGTTATCCGCCAAGCCGCGCACAAAGCCTTGATCAAGTTTGATTTTATCAACCGGCAAATCGCGCAATCGCAAGAGTGAAGAATACGCGCTGCCCACATCATCTAAGGCGAGCATGACCCCTAACTCTTTCAGTTCAGCCAAGTGGCTTAATGCGGCTTGCTGCTCTGAAAAATTGCTGCTTTCTAATATCTCCACGGTGATGCGTTCGGCGGGAAGGGTGGTGTGCGCCAAGGTATCGCGCAGCCAATCAATGCTGGTATCGCTCATATTTTGCGGATCGAGATTAAACGATAGCCATAATGGCGCGTGAATTTGCTCTAAGGCTTTAAGATCGCCGAGTGCTTGGGTAAGCAGCTGCTGGGTTAATGCCCAGAGGTCTTGGGTTGTGAGTTGCGGCAAAAACTCCGCTGGTGGCAAGATGCGCCCATCGGCGGCGCTTAAGCGGGCTAATGCCTCTATGCCCACGATGCGCCGGCTTAAATTATCCATAATGGGCTGATAAAACACCCGCACACCCCCGGCATAAAGCAGGCTTTGAGCCCAATTTTGGCGTTGTTGCGTGTTTTGGCCGTAGCAAGTCCAAAAGCTTAACCGATCTAATTTATGCGCTTTATTTTCATACAGCGCTTGATCGGCCGCGCGCATTAAGGTGTCGGGGTTATCGGTATCAATGTGCGGATAGGTTGCTACCCCCGCACTGAAAGAGACTTGAATGTGTCGCCCGTCCTCAAGCGGCAGGGGCAGCTGGATCGCCTCGCTGAGCTTATTGAGCACGGTGCTGATTTCATCCCAATTGTTCGCATCCTCAATCAGCAGCACAAATTCATCGCCACCCAGCCGTGCCACAAAATCGGTGCGGCGCAAATGGGCTTGTAAGCGCTCGGCGATCACCCGCAATACCCGATCACCCTCGATGTGGCCATAGGTGTCATTAATCGGTTTGAAGTCGTCTAAATCCAGCATGACCATCGCCAACATGCGTTGATGCCGCTGGGCTCGGGCAATTGCTTTGGCAAACTCATCTTCTAGCGCGCGCCGATTGGGTAACCCGGTCAGCGGGTCCCTTTGGGCTTGATCGGCTAAGGCGCGCGTGAGCCTATAGCGTTCGGACACATCAACCAAAGTCCACACAATCACGGCGTGCTTGGGGTTTGTGGCATCCCGAAGGCTTTGGCCCGACACATCCGCATAAATCGCTTGCCCATCATGGCGCACCAGACACAAATCCCGAATATGCCCGTGGCCGCTCTGCAAAATTTGTTTAGCCAAGCTGCGTATGCGGTGATTCTCCCCGAGGGAGGGGTAAATTTGCGCCGTGGTTTGACCTAAAACCTCATCGGCATGGGTGTACCCCATAATCTTTAAAAAGCCTTGATTCACCTCAGTAAAAATGCGCTCTGGGTAACGGACAAGGCTAATTCCTGCGGTGGTATTGGCCAATAACGAGGCGCGTGCCTCACTTAATTCGCGGATAATTTGCTCAGAATGGCGGCGTTCGGTCACATCAATGTGCGTCCAAACAATGCGGGCAATGCCATCGACACTGTCGATGCGCTGACCGGATATATCCATGAAAATTACGCTGCCATCGGTCTTAACAAACGGAACATCACGGCTTTTACCGTGGCCGGTGGTTAAAACTTCTTGAGCAAATTCACCCGCGCGCTTGAATGCGGCTTCATCATCAAAATACGCGCGCGAAGATAACCCCACCAGCGCTTCGTGGGAGCTGACCCCGGCCAGCGCTAACATGCGATCATTAATGCGCTCAATCACCCGATCGGGGTAGCGCATCACATTCACGCCCACCGTTAAGCTATTTAATAGTGCGATATTGAACGCATTAGCATCGCGCTCACGGTGGGTTAAATCCAGCCGATCTAGCCCAAAACCAATGTCTTGGGATAAATCATTTAAGATTTTTTCAATTTCAGCATCAATGGTATCGCCATCGCCAAGGTATGCACCCATCACCGCCCAAAGTAAGCCATTGCGAAAAATGGGCAGGGTCGCACTGGCGGTAAAACCATGACGCAGCGCCTCGGCTGCCCAAGGGCTGGCCTGTGGGTTGCCTTCAAACGAGAAATTGTAAACCGGCTTTTGGCTGCGCCAACATAATCCTG
>NCFS01000034.1 GCA_002281295.1 Halothiobacillus sp. 35-54-62
GCAAAAAAATCCCCCGGCTCAATGGTTAAATCAATGCCTTTGAGCGCCTCGACGCCACCGGCGTAGGTTTTTTTTAAGCGATAAAGTTCAACAGCAAAAGTCATAAATTCCCAAACTATTTATTAGGCGAGGCAGCGGGTAAATGCCAATGATAAACGATCCCCAAGCCCCGCACGATGAGCGTCACGATAAAGCCCAACACCAGCGCCCAAAAGGGTTGGTGTAAAAAGCTCGTAAAAAACACATACACCCCACCGCCCAGCAAGGCCGCACTGGCATACACTTCCCGATGCAACAGCAAGGGCGGCTCTCCGGCCAGCACATCGCGAATTAAGCCGCCAAACGCAGCGGTCATCATGCCCATGACAATGGCAATAAAGGGGTTAGCCCCCATGCCAAGGGCGATTTGCACGCCCAACACGCTAAAGGCGGCAAGCCCGACGGCATCGGCCCAAAGCAGCCATGAAAGCCTGCGATGCACGTGTTGAACAAAGTAAAAAGTCACAAGTGCGCTGGCCACGCAAAGGGCGATATATTCCCAGTGCGCTACCCAAAACACGGGTCTTGCCAAAATTAAATCGCGTAGGGTACCCCCACCAATGCCGGTCACGGTGGCTAAAATGGCAAAGCCCATCCAATCCATGCCCTTGCGCGCGGCCACCAAGGCACCGGAAACGGCAAATACAACCGTGCCAAAATAATCTAAACCGCGCAATAAATCGGCAAGCACCACAGCCGCTATCCTTAAATTTTAAATTCCGAGGGAAATGCTCGGGGGAACCGCCCAAAACAATTTGCTATTGTATGCGAATGCGCCGAGACAAGGGCGCCCGAATTTATCCAAGAGCACCCCATGAACCTACCCCTAACCGATTCTGGCTTATTCGATATTGATTTAATCCGTCGCTACGATAAATCGGGGCCGCGCTACACCTCCTACCCCACGGCAGTGCAGTTTCACGAGGCCTTTACCGAGGATGATTATCGTGCCGCCGCCGAGCGCTCCAATGCCCTCGGGGGTCCTTTATCGATTTATACCCACATCCCTTTTTGCGACACCGTGTGTTACTACTGTGCTTGCAATAAGGTGGTCACGAAAGATCGTGGCCGCGCGCAACCCTATGTTGATGATGTTGTTAATGAAATCACCCTACATGGCCGCTTGTTTGGTGAAGGCCGCAGGGTCGATCAGCTGCATTGGGGCGGTGGCACGCCCACTTTTTTATCGAACGATCAAATGCGCCAACTGATGGCAGGCATTGGCCAGAATTTTGCACTCAAAACCGATGATACCGGCGAGTATTCGATCGAAATCGACCCGCGTGAAGCCGATGCCCGCACTATCGCAGTGCTGCGCGAATTGGGTTTTAATCGCATAAGCTTAGGAGTGCAAGATTTTGATGCGCGGGTGCAAGAAGCTGTTAACCGCATTCAAAGCGTGGCTGAAACCCGCATCGTGATGGACGCCGCGCGGGCCGAAGGCTTTCACGGCATAAGCTTAGATTTAATTTACGGTTTACCGCATCAAACCCGCGATTCATTCATGAAAACCTTGGATACCGTGATTGATATGGCGCCTGATCGCTTATCCATGTTCAACTATGCCCACCTGCCCACCCGCTTCAAACCCCAGCGGCGCATCAACACCGATGAGCTCCCCAACGCCGCTGAAAAATTGCGCATTTTGGGCGGCAGCATTGAGCGCTTGGCCGAAGCGGGCTATGTGCTGATTGGCATGGACCACTTCGCCAAACCCACCGATCCGCTCGCCATCGCCCAGCAAAACGGCACGCTACACCGCAATTTTCAAGGCTATTCAACCCACGCCGAATGCGACATGGTGGCGGTTGGCGTGTCATCCATCAGCCAAGTGGGCGGCGCGTTTAGCCAAAACACGAAAGATTTAACCGCCTACCACACGGCGGTGGCCGCAGGCCGCCTGCCCATTGAGCGCGGCTATGTGCTTACCGCAGAAGATCACCTGCGCCGGCGCGTAATTAGCGATTTAATCAGCCATTTTGAGGTTGATTTTATTGCGATCAATCAAAACTATGGCATTGATTTTAAAAATCATTTTTCTGCTGCCTTGCAGGAGCTGGCTCCGATGCAAATTGATGATTTAGTAACCATTCAGGCCGACTCGATTAAAGTTCTGCCCCGTGGCAAATTGCTTATTCGCAATATTTGCATGGCCTTTGATGAATATTTAAGCCTTGAGGGCATGCAGCGCTTCTCGAAAGTGATTTAACACCTCAAAAATCCCAGCAGAACAGCATCTGCACCAAAGAGGCTGGGCACTTAAAACCTCAACGCGCGCAAGCCCTTAGTTATTAACGCCAAACCGACGAAAATACCCCATCACCCGATCAGACAAGCCCGCCAAAACGGGTTTAACCGATTTAGCCACCGAATGGCGTTTTTGCATTTCCGGCTGGGTTTGCAGCACTTGGTGGTAATCCAACGCAGATTGCACATTTTTAACAAAAGTACCCACATGGCCGGGTTTCGGGTGAAAACGGAATACTTGGCCCTGATTAATCAGCTCGACCAGCAATTCATAATCACGCAATTGCGTGAGCACGATCGTCACCAACTGCGGATGCGTTTGTTTGAGCGCTTTAATGGCGCCCACATGGCTGGCTTGGCCATCTTGCACATCGGTAACCATCACGCCAATATTCTCGGTGCTTAAAAGCGCGAGCGCCTCATCCATATCGCGCGCCCAGTGCAGGCGATTATTGGGGGGAGTTGCCCGTTTAACGAGCTCATAGGCCGCTGGATCGCGATCCAGCACCATAATACCCGGGGCATCAATCGCAGTGGCCTGCGCGGTGAGGCTATCGGCACCCGATTGCGCCCGCCTTGCGGCCGCCATAAAGTTGATTTCTGCCACATGCGCGGCGGCGCGCACATCGGCCCGAATTTGTTCGGTATCCCAGGGTTTTTGCAAAAACCGGAAGATTTCACCTTCATTGACCGAGCCAATCACCGCCGCTAAATCGGCATAGCCGGTCAACAAGAGCCGCATGGTATGGGGAGATACCTCACGAATGCCGCGCAGCACATCAACGCCGGGCATAATGGGCATTCGTTGATCGGATATCACCACGGCGACGGGTTGCGTTTGCGCCATTTTAATCGCCTCATGACCATTGTCGGTGGTTAGCACATTAAACTCGTTACGAAACAGCATCTTGAGTGAGCGCGTAATGCGGGCTTCATCATCTACTAATAACAAGGTGGGTTTGATATTGGGGTCAATCATTTAAGGATCCTCAAGAGCGTGTCATTTAGGCGGATCGCGCCATAACCGGCTCATCGGTTACAAGCGCCTCGGGCGTTAATGGCATCCTTGCGCTGGGGGTATCCAAAGAAGTGCCGGGGCTTTGCATCGGCAAACTAATTTCAAATCGGGTGCCCACACCGGCTTTGGTGGCAAGGCGAATATCACCGCCGTGGTCCTTGATAATGCGGTAACTAATTGATAACCCAAGCCCCGTGCCTTCACCCACTTTTTTGGTGGTGTAAAACGGTTCAAAAATCCGCGCGACATGCTCATCTGAAATGCCGCTGCCATTATCTTCAATGCTGATGCAAACAAATTCGCCCCGCGTGTAGGTGCGCAGCAATAATTTGCCTTGATCGTGCTCAATGGCTTGCGCCGCATTGGTCATGATATTGAGCAGCACTTGATTGATTTGCGAGGGCGAGCAAGGCACGCGCGGAATGGGCTCGAAGCGCTTTTCAATCGTGACCTTATTTTTGAGGTGGTGATGGCCTACGGTGAGCGCGGTTTCGATGTTTTCAACCAAATCCACCTCATCGGTGGCCGAGCGATCGACCCGTGAAAAATTCTTTAAACTCAGCACAATATCGCTGATTTGCTTTAGGCCGAACCGCGCATCGCTAAACAGCTCGTTTAAGTCGGCCAAGTCGCTTACGGCATCGAAATCTTGGCGAATTTCGCTAATCGTTTGAATGCGTTGCTCTATATCGGCAGGGTCTGAGGCTTCGCTCAAAAGGCCTTCAAACAAGCCATCGTACGCTGCAACCAGCGTATGAATTTGGCTCAGCATTTCTTCAGCCATTTGCACGTTGTTGCCCACATAACCGAGCGGCGTATTAATTTCATGCGCCACACCGGCCACCATTTGACCCAGCGCAGCCATTTTTTCAGACTGAACCAAATGCGCTTGCGAGGATTTAATCTCTAAATTCGCTTGCGCCAGGGCATGATTTCGCTGGCCTAAGCGTTGCTCCACGAGCTTGAGTACATCGGCCACATAACCTAATCCGGCATAGCGCCCATCCGCTTCAACAAACACAAAATCTTCAATAATCGGCGTGCGAATTTGGCTGGTTACCGTCGAAATGACTTTCGTCGTTGATTCCGCCAGCGATACCACAATCGGCATGGGGTTCATAAACAGGTGAATCGGGCGTTTGCCATATAAATCGCGGGAATATTTGTTCAGCAACAGTTCCATAAGCGCATGGCGGCTCATTAAACCAATCGGCCGTTGGTCTTCATCAACAATAGCAAGCGAGAGCATTCGCTCAAAACCACCGCTCTGAAAGCGATCGGTTACGGCGGTGAGCGTCATGTCTGCCATCAAAGGCGGAACAGGGTCAAGCAGGGCGCGCAGCGGAGATGACATGGGGGATGACATGGGGTTGGCTCAGCGTAGTTCAGAGAGCAGGCACCTTAATGTCACCTCATGACAATTTAATGATTAGCCGATTCTTAAATGATTGGGCTTTAAATTCGCCAAGCAATTCGCCAGGCGAACGGCCATTGCCGCGCGCGATATCCCAGCACTTGTCCTGCGCTCACCTCAAGGGCACCCGAATCTGCGGTATTAATAAGCGCAATACTCGCCGCTTGATAGCGGGCCACAATAACCGGATGCGGATGCCCAAACTGATTAAGTGCGCCCGCGCTAATTAGCCCCATTTTGGGCTGCACGGCGGCTAAAAATTCGGGTGATGACGAGGTTTTAGAGCCGTGATGCGGCACATAAAGCCAGTCGGCCGTTAAATCGTGGCGGCGAATTAAATCCTGCTCGGCAATGGCCTCAAGGTCACCGGTTAAAAGCAAACTGCCGTTGTCATCTTGCACGCGCAACACGCAAGAGCGGTTATTGTCCCCTTTTTGGGCATGCCACCCGACCTCTGCCTGATACAGCGTAAACCGCACGCCATCAAACACCCATGACGCGCCATCCACGCAAGGGCGGCTGGCAATGTCCCTTAACGGTTGGCCACTTATTATGGGCGCGGCGCCAAAAGCCGCGCGCACGCTGGGTAAACCGCCCGCATGATCGCGGGCCTGGTGGCTAATAATAATTTGATCAAGCGTACCCACGTGCAAAGCCCGCAGCGCCGGCAATACCGTGCGCGCGCCCGCATCGCTTGCGCCAAACGCAGGACCCGCATCATAGAGCACCGTATGCCGCGCGGTTTGAATCACAACCGCCATGCCTTGGCCCACATCTAAAATCCAACTGCGCGCCTGCCCATCCATTAGCGCGGGGGGCCGATACAGCACGGCCGGCAAGCACAAAATCAACCCCAGAAAACGTGCCGGCCAAGTGCGGGGCATTAAAAGCCAAGCCACACCCAACACGGCAAGCCCAATACTCCCTGTGGGCGGCGGTGCTAATTGGCTTTGCGGAAAACTGTGCTCAAGCCAGACCAACACCCCAAACAACCCCTGCGATAAAAGGTTAATTAGCCCCATGACAGCAGAAGCCCCGGCGGGGAAAAGCCCGCTCAACACCATAACCAGCAGGGCGAGCGGGGTAATCACAAAGGTAATCAGCGGCACGGCCAGCAAATTTGCCGGTAAAGACGACCAAGCCACCCGATCAAACATCCACCACGCCCAAGGGAGCAACGCCACAGTTAAAATCACTTGCAAGCGCAAGCCATCGCGCCAAAAACTTAAATTAGGGCGCGCGCTGAGCCACAACAGCATGATGAGCACCGCACCAAACGATAGCCAAAACCCTGCGGTTAACACGCTAAACGGCTCAAGCACCAGCACGCCCATCAACGCGACCAGCCACAAATCGAGCAATCGCCAAGGCCGCCCCAGTAGCAAGCCTGCCAGCAAAATGGTAATCATCAAGGCGGTGCGCTCGGTCGGCACCGACATGCCCGCCAGCATTGCATACCCCCAAGCCGCCGCCACCGCAACCCAAGCAGCCACTTGGCGCGCGGGCAACCCCTCGCACCAGCGGGTTCTGGCCCATAGCCCGCCGGCAAGCCAAGCAAATAAGCCCGCGACCATGCCCACATGCAGCCCAGAAATCGCCAATAGGTGATTGGTGCCGGTGGCAAGCAAGGTTTCCCAATCGGTTTCACCCAAAAAATCGCTATCGCCGATGGTGAGCCCCAGCAACAAGCCCCGCCCTCGATCCGGCACGCCCGCCGTTTGTGAAACGGCTAACAACTGCGCCCGCCAATGGGCGCGAATCGCGGCCAAATGCGCCGAAAAACCCGCGCCCACCGCCGCGATTGGCGAAGGCGTGCCCCGAACACTGCCGGTAGCCACAATCTGCTGGGAAAATAACCAGCGCTCATAATCAAACCCACCAGGGTTCGCGCTGCCGTGCGGGGGTTTTAATCGCAGATTAAATTGCCACACCTGCCCACCCCGATAATCTGGCGGCGCGGGCGAATAATCGCCCACGCGAATGCGCTGCCCCGCTTGCACCGCGCAACCGGCAGCACCGCCTTCGACTTGATTAACCCGCAAAAGAAGCTGCTGCGCGTGGGCGCCAGGACGTGGCAGGCCTTCAATGGTGGCGGTCATCGCGCAATTTTGCGCGGCGTTCATGGGGGGCGGCAGGCTGCGCATAAAATCGCTGATTTGCGTTAAGGACCACAGCATGCCGCTGACCAAAGCGAGCAGCAAAAGCGCCCCGCGCCACAACGGTCGCGCGTAGGGGGCTTGCTGAAGCTGAATAATAAGCAAAGCCAGCAACACCAAACTTAAAAAAGCGACAGGGCGGGTGAGCAGGTAGGTTTCAAATGCCAGCCAGCGCAAAAAAAAAGATAACCCCTGGGTTAGCACGACAAGCCATTGCGGCCAGCCTGCTGCGCCATCCACCGGCGCCCAAGGTAAAAGCCAAGCGATAAGGGCGCCCAAACACCAAGCGATAAGCCAAGCGGCACTTAAGTGCGGAGCGGGTTGAATGGGTACGGTTCGGTCATTCATCACACACCGTACCGTTCGCGGTTATTTTATGAGCCGAAAGGCCGCCCCGCCGCCGGGCAAGCGTTCAATGCTAAAACGATCACTTAATTGCTGCGCCGATTCGGATGCGCCCAAAATGAGTACCCCGTTTTGATTCAGCGCGTTCGCCAAGTGGTCAATAATTTTCATTTTGGTTTCCCGCGAAAAGTAAATCAACACGTTACGACAAAAAATCAAATCGAACCGCCCTAACGCGGTAACGGGTTCTAATAAATTGGCCACCTGAAACCGAACGCGGCGGGTAATCTCACTTTTTAATTGCCAGCCTTGCGCGGTGTGATCGAAAAAACGCTGCTTGCGGGCGAGCGATAATCCGCGCCCCAAGGATAAATCATCGTACAAACCCGATTTGGCCTGCGCCAAGATTTTTGATGATAAATCGGTGCCTAAAATTTCCACCGCGAAAGACCAAGGTTTTTCAGCGGCAATCATGCTGATGGAATACGGTTCTTGGCCGGATGAACAGGCCGCCGACCAAATGCGTACGGTGCGCTTGCGCGCCGCTTCAGCTTCGGGGAAAAATACATCCCGCAGCGCGTTGAACGGGTATTCATCCCGAAACCAGAGGGTTTCGTTGGTTGTCATCGCCTCGATCACCGCTTTGAGCAAAATCGAATCGGGGCGATTAAACAAGCGTTCGACCAGTTCATCCATTGAGAGAAAGTTTAATTCACGCACAACCCGACCCAAGCGGGTTTCAACCAGGTAGCGTTTATCCTCACTCAATAAAATGCCGCTGTGTTTTTCAAGCAAGGTACAAAATTGCTGATATTGCGCTGGGGTCATGGTGATTCGGATTCGGCCAAATGGCGCGGGCGATTTTTTAACGCTTCGGCCACGACCCGCGCCAAATCATCGGGGTGAAACTTGGCAATAAAGCGATCGGCGCCAACCGATTTCACCATAGTTTCATTAAATACACCGCTTAATGACGAGTGCAAAATCACATACAACGACTTAAGCCGCGCATCGCGCCGAATCTGCGTGGTTAAGGCATAGCCATCCATAATCGGCATTTCAATATCTGAAATAACAAAAGCCACGCGCGCCAGCTGCTCGGGGGATTCATCGGCCCAGCGACGCAATAAATCCAAGGCCTCTTTGCCATTGGTGGCCAGCACTGCCTCAAGCCCCATTTGCTTGAGCGTATTGCGCACCTGATTGCGCGCTACGAGCGAATCATCGGCCACCAAGGCAATGCTATCGGTCGCCGCCAAGCCGCGCACATCGTGCAATACATCGGCAGAAATTTCTTCTTTGGTGCCCACGACTTTCGAGAAGATTTGCTCCACATCAATAATTTCCACTAACACCTTGTCTACCCGCGCCACCGCCGTTAAAAAGTTTGAGGTATTGGTGCCACTCGGCGGCGGCATGACCTCTTTCCATGAAAGATTGACGATCCGATCAACCGAATGCACCAAAAACCCCTGCACCGCTCGGTTGTACTCGGTAATAATGACAAACGATTCAGCGATTTGCTCTGCCGTCATGCGGGGCGCGCCAATGGCATCGGATAAATCAATAATGGTCATCGTGTGGCCCCGCACATCGGCAATGCCGCGCACGGCAGACGTCGCCTTGGGCACTTCAGTGAGCTTAGGGCAGCGAATCACCTCACGCACTTTGAACACATTAATACCAAAGCGCTGGTCGTCACCCAAACCGAACACCAGTAACTCAAGGCGATTATGCCCCGCAAGCTGGGTGCGGGAATCTACAGAAGACATCACATCTTTTTTCACGCGGCGACTCTACTTTGAAGAAATTAAGTGGGCAAAGTTTACCGTTATTTTTAGCCACAATCGCGGCCGAACAATAAAGTTTATGTTTTCGTCTTATCGGCACAACGGGTATGAACTTTAATTATTCGGCGCTTTCGCGCGTTAGGCTGCGCCAGAGCCAAAAATCTCGCCGCATTAATCGCAGAATGCGGCCTGTGCAAAAAATAAAACACCCAGAATCAATAAAAACCCTGCCCGCGTTACACGGCAGGGTTTTTTGAATCACGCGGCAAAATTGCGCGACGGATCGGCCTTAAACCCGCTTAGAAGTTAGCCTGCTGCGCTTCTAGGTAGGCAATGCTTGTCCATTTGCCGACGCTGTCCTCGTAGTCGGGCGTGTTTTGGGCATATTCCTGCATAAAGGGCAGCGCTTTCACCAACGCGATGGCTTCACTCATGCTTTTATCGGCCGCTTGGGCGGCATTGGCGGTGTTGTAAATGGCTTCAAACAGGCCGATTTCTTCATCCAGAATATGCGGCGCCGGGTCGCCATGGCAGGGGTAAAAAGTTTTTCCCGGCAGGGTTGCTTTCATTTTTTTCAATGCGGCAATCCCATGAATGAAACTGCCTTCATCATCGTTCATCCCCGCCATGCGATGATCCATGATGACATCACCCACATGGACGATGGGGGTACCGACAATCTCCAGCACCAAATCATACGGCGTATGGCATTGGCCAAAATGATGAATATTGATTTTGGTACCGCCAAATTCAAGCACATCGCCCCCTTTGACATAATGATTCGGGGCGACAATCCTTGTGCCTGCGGTGGCATTGTTCGTCATTTTCAGAGCCATCGAGATCCACTCTTCACCCAGTACGGCGTTAATGGCTTCGGCGGTTTCCTTCATCGAGTAAATCGGAATGCCGGGATAGGCTTCGGCGAAGGCTTGGTTGCCCATCCAATGATCGCCGTGGTAGTGGGTGTTAATCACGGCAATCACCGGTTTATCTGTCACCGTTTTGATCATGCGAATCGCCATTTGGCCGATTTGCACCGAGGCACTGGGATCAATGGCAACCACGCCCTTGTCCGTTACCACAAACATAATGCTGGTGAAAAACCCCTGATTCGCGGGGGTCGGAAATTTATCGTGCGCGTGAATGGTATACACCCCTTCGGCAAGCTGAGTGGGCTTGACATCGGGCACCATCGGCCCCATCACGGCGTTCGCGGCGGTACCGGCAAAGGCGGCCTGCGCTAAAAACTCTGGCGTCATCAGCGATACGGCGGTAATGCCGAGCAACCGCTTCATTAAATCACGGCGCACTTTATCCTGAAGAGGTTCAGCGGTTTTTTCCCCTGCGCGCAGGGGGGCTTTATGGTTATTCATGGCGACTTGGCTCCTCGTTGCACCCAACGGATCGACCCCTTAAGCACAGGTGTTTTCCGTTTAGGTTAGTTTTATTGGCCTTTTATGACAGCAATAAACATGCCACGATAGGTTTTTAGAAACCTATCGTGGCAACCAGTGACCCTTAAAAAAACGCACCGCCCCGGGCATTTACCGCCATAGGGGCAGGCGATGCCCGCGCAATTCAGGCGCTAAAAGTTGGCTTGCTGCGCTTCTAAATACGCGATGGAGGTCCAGTGCCCCACACTGTTTTCATAGTCCGGCGTGGTGTTTGCGTAGGCCTGCATAAAGGGCAGTGCTTTAACCATGCGGGTGGCTTCCTCCATGCTTTTATTGGCGGCCTGCGCGGTGTTTGCTGTGTTGTAAACCGCTTCAAATAGGGCGATTTCTTCATCCAGCAGGTTATTGCCGGGGTTGCCATGACCGGGGATAAAAAACTTGGTTGGCATCACCTCCTTAATTTTGTGCAACACTTTTAAGCCGTTGATAAAGCTCCCTTCGCCATCGCCCATGCCCGCGAGGCGGTGATCCATCATCACATCGCCCACATGCACAATCCCTTTGGGATCATTAACCACCTCCACCACCAAATCATAGGGCGTGTGGCATTGTCCGAAATGGTAAATTTTAAGCGTTACATTATCGAAATCGAGCGTATCGCCGCCTTTAACAAAGGCGTTGGGCGGAACAATCTGCGTGCCTTCGGTTGCGTTATCGGTGGTGCGCAGCAGCATTTTAATCCACTCCTCACCCAACACATGTTGCACCGCTTCGGCAGTTTCTTTCATGGAGTACATCGGGATGCCGGGGAACGCCTCTTGGAATGCCTGATTCCCCATCCAGTGATCGCCGTGGTAATGGGTGTTGATAACGGCAATCACCGGTTTATTGGTGACAGTTTTAATCATGCGAATCGCCATCCGCCCAATTTGAATAGAGGCGCTAGGGTCGAGCACGATGACGCCCTTATTCGACACAATGAACATGATATTGGTGAAAAAGCCGAAATTCTGCGGGCTGGGAAATTTATCGTGCGCCTTGATGAGGTACACGTTATCGCTCATTTGGGTAGGTTTTACATCGGGCACCGGTGGCCCCATCAGTTTTTTGGCCGCCGTATCCGCCAACGCGGCTTGAGTTAAAAACTCGGGCGTCATAAGCGATACGGCGGTAATGCCGAGCAGGCGTTTCATTAAGTCGCGGCGGACTTTATCTTGTACCGTGTGGGCTGGATTAGGCTGATTGGAATGGGATGGCATGGCAGGGCTTCCTCTTAAGATGAATCAGACGCGTCAAGTGCGCGGCCTAATCCTCTTTTCAGCAAATAACATGCCATGCTACTTAGTAGCTATAAAAATCAGAATCAAACCTCTTTGAGCTTACGCCACAGCGTGCTGGGGTCTATACCCAACTGGCGCGCGGCATGGGTGCGATTCCCGCCGCAGGCCTTGAGCACATGCAAAATCCACGCGTGTTCCACCTCATCTAATCGCGCATTTAAGGGCCAAGGAAACCCGTGTATTGCTTCGGTGGCAATCAATTGAGACCCCGCATTTCGAGCCGGCACGCTAATTTCCAGCGGTAAATCAGCCAATTCCACCCGCTCACCTTGAGAGACAATCAAGCCCCGCTGAATCACATTATCCAGCTCACGCAAATTGCCCGGCCACGGATAACACCGCACGGCTTCAAGCACACCAGGACCGCAGGGTTTAACCGGCAAATTCAGCTGGCTGCAGGCGCGCAGCAGCGTTTGTGCCGCAATTTGCGGAATATCATCCACCCGCGCCCGCAAGGGCGGAATTTCCACCGGGAAGACATTGATTCGGTAGTACAAATCTTCACGAAACTGCCCGAGGTTAACCAAATCAAGCAACGGCTTGTTACTGGCGAAAATCAACCGCACATCCACATTAATGGGCTGATTGCCCCCCACGCGCAAAAATCGCTTTTCTTGAATAAACTGCAATAAACGCACTTGTAAATCCATCGGCGCGCTGTTGATTTCATCTAAAAATAACGTGCCGCCATCGGCCACTTCAAGTAAGCCGACCCGCCGCGCATTGGCACCGGTAAACGCGCCTTTTTCATGCCCGAATAATTCACTCTCAAGCAGGCTTGGGGTGAGTGCGCCGCAATTAATGGTTAAAAATGTGCGCGCAGCACGTTGACTTTGCAGGTGAATATAGCGCGCCAGCACCGATTTACCCGTGCCCGTCTCCCCTGCAATCAGCACGGGCAAAGGCGTGGGCGCCACTTTATGAATCAGTTGCAAGGCATGGCGCATCGCTTGGCTCTGCGCCACCGGTTGCAGGGTAAGATCAAACCCATCCTGCTCGGCCTTAAAATTGAGCCAATGCACCCGCTGGCTATGCTCTGCCCGGCGCAACGCCTGCTCAAGCAAATGGGCAAGCTGATCATCGCTATCGCTAAGCAATAAAACATCCGATACCCCCGCGTGATACACCTGACGCACAACCGCCGCATCGGGCGCGCCCAAAAACATAACCCCAAGCAAATCAGCCGCTTTCGACCGACACCCTGCCCATAACGCCAGCGCAGGGGCAGGATCGCTTGCTGCCACCATCAGTAAAAGCCCGTGTGGCTGATTTGCTAAGCGAAACAAGGCCGATTGAGCATCCAAAACGAGCTCCCATTCAACCGTGATGGCGGCTGCGGCCAATATGCCTGTGATTTTTTGCGCCATCGCTTGCTCGGCCTGTGGCGCAAAAATCAAGAGACGAGCCGGCACGGCCTCAACGGAGCGGGAATCTGTCATAAAGGGAGTACAACGCCATTCGATATGTTTTTAACGATATTTCGAGTGCAAATATACGCCAAACCCTGCGCATTCGCCAAACGCAACGGCTGATTCAAAGGTCGCTCACACAGAAACCCACGCAATCAAACACTGCCTGCTCGGGTATTTCGCAAGACTATTGCGTTTTACCCGAGCGCTTTTTCATTCCCCACCGCGCTCGCACTCGATTAAGAACCGCAGCAGACTTGATTGGCAGAACATCTATTAGTCATGGCACTTATATTGCTTTTCATCTAATTGCGCACCGGCAGCATGGCCTGCCACCGCATTCCACTCGCCTAAGTCACCAAGGAGAAGGCATAAATGATGAGAAGCAAAACAAAAATTGCCGCCGCATGCGGGTTTACTTTGCTGGCGGCCGCCCTGCCAGTCTGCCTAGCCGCCAACCCCGCAGCCAACCCCGTTAATCAGGGGAATGATGACTACGTCGAATATCAAAATAATGTCGATGCCTCATTGGCCGATGGCGCTAACCCCGGCGCATTTACAGTCGATGATGGCAAGGCTTTATTTCTCAAGCCACGTGGGCCAAAGCATAAAGATTTATCCACTTGCGATTTTGGCTTAGGACCGGGCGTGCTAAAAGGCGCGTATGCCCAACTGCCGCGCTACTTTAAAGATACCGGGCGAGTGCAAGGGCTAGAAGGCCGGTTAATGACCTGCATGACAACCATTCAAGGCTACCCTGAGGCCGACATCAAGAGTAAATTCATGATGCCCGAGTACAAAACATCAGATGAAGGCGACAGCAGCGGCTCAGACCTTGCCACACTGGCCACCTACATCGCCGCGCAATCCAACGGCCTAACATTCGATACCCAAATCAACAACCCGCAGATGGAAAAAGCCTATCACCTCGGTGAATATATGTTCTTCCACCGCTGGGGTGAAATGGATTTGAATTGCGCCACTTGCCACGGCTACAACGATCGCACGGTGCGCGGCGTGCCTTTACCCAATTTGCTTGATACCCACACCGCAGGCATGGTCATGACGGCCTTCCCCGCCTATGTCATCAAAGACGGAACCATGCGCACCCAGTGGTGGCGCAATGAGCGTTGCGTCATGGCCATGCGCCTGCCTTGGCTGAAAATCGACTCCGATCTGGATAACGCGCTCACCACGTTCATGCGCGTACAAGCATCAAAAAGCGATGTAAAAATTAATATCCCCGGCTCAAAAGCCCGCGCCTAAGGAACCAAACCGCATGAAAATTAAAAGCAAAACACTGCACGCACGCAACACAGCACTGTTTTTAAGCCTAATTTGTGGTGCCGCTCATGCGGCGCAGCCCGGGCCTGCCAGCTGGGCCGATGCCAACAAAAACATGGATTACGACACCTTTATGCAAGCGGCCAAATCCAGCTTTCCCTATGCCACACCCGATGAATACAAAAGCCGGGTCGAAAATGATTTCACGCTCAAAACCTGCAATGCCACGATGGATCAACCCAATGCCGCGCAAGCAGCCGAGATTATCAAATTCGAGCAAGCGCGCATTCAATACCCCAAAGAGGGTAAGTTAGCGGGCGATTGGCAACAGGGCGAAAAATGGGCCAAAGGTACCACCGGCGGGCGTATTGGCTTTGCCGATGCCGATAACCCCAACTTGCCCAGTGGCTCGAACTGCTTTGCCTGCCATGTGATGATCCCAGGCTTTCCCGGTGGCAACATGGGGCCAAGCTTAATTGGCTATGGCAAGCGGGGGCAAAGCCCAGCGATTTTGAAATACACCTACGATCATGTGTATGACTCAAAATCACTTGTGCCCTGCACCATCATGCCGCGCTATGGCGGACAAGGGCACTTACTCACCGCCGAGCAAGTGGCTGATATTGTGGCGCTGCTCACCGACCCACAATCGCCAGTTAATCAACCCGAAAAAACCGCCGCCCAATAAGCGCGCTACGGCGAAACCCAAAAACCGTGGCAGGCCACGGTTTTTTTTGGATTCCAAAACTCAGGCAAAAAAAAGCCAACCGAAACCGGTTGGCAAAACAAGAAGAAATCACGGAGATCAACTTCTTGGGGGGCTCAGTGCTTGCGCCACGAATGCAGCGCAAAAAATTGGGCAATTCCTTATGCAAAATCACGCCAGTGCAATCCTGTTTTGGCGTCCCTTTGGTGGTTAGAGTGCGGGTTATAATGCAAACGCCATGCCAGTTATGTTTTTCAAACTATAGCGTCTATTTGCGGGGATGCAAAGCACATTCATCACCCAAAAACCCCAAACAGATGGCAGAACACCCTTGCTTTTTGCCATAGCCTTGCAAATCAAAATAACCCCCAGCCACACCCATAAAAAAACCGGCCTCTGGGCCGGTTAGGGGTATCTCGCCTAAAAATCGACTATTGAGCCGCCGCCTTCGGGGGCAAGTTCACCGGCGACGCCGGATCAAGCAAGAACGCCGTAATATCGGCCACTTGCTCGGCGGTTAACAAATGCCCCTTGCCACCATAACGCGGCATCAGTGAGCAAGGCACCAACGCTTTCGCATTAAAAACCTTTTCGTAGGTGTATTTAATCATCGGTTCACTTTGCCCCCGTAATTTTCCGTAATTGGTCAGGCTAGGCCCCATATTGCCTGCAGCCGGAAAATTTAAGTCAATCGCATGACAGGCATAACAGTTCGCCCCATTGGGATGCGCCGGATCATCGGCATCCGCAAACCCAATGCGCCCGCCATGCGCGCCCTCTGCCCACTCTTGGCCTTTTTTCCAATCCCCATAACGCTTGCCGTCTTTGGGGTATTCCATCCGCGATTGTTCAAATTTCAAAATCACATCCGTTTCTGCCGCATTGGGTTGGCCATTGGTTTTATTGCAGATGGCTAAAGTTACATCATTTTTAACCCGTTCATCAAACTCCGCTGGCGTTGCCCAGGGAAAGCTTTCTTTGGCCGCTTTCAAAAACTGCTCTTCTGTAATCGTGGTATCGCCAGTACCGGCCATGGCAGGATTTCCCGCCGCAAACAAGGGAACCGAATAAGGGGCAGCGCAAGCCAGAACCGCCCAACTCAAGACTTTTAATGTGTTGTTTTTCATAAGGACTCCTAAAGACTGAATGGATTGAACCGCATCAAGCGCGTGGCTTGATACCCGGTACCGCAATTGGGGTATCGGTTTTCGACGCCTCCATCACCTGGAACAGATGAAGCGCGACATCCAGATCAGAGTTCACTTTCAAAAATGGCAAGCGCATTGCGAGCAGGCAGCGCTCGTTGCGCCAAAACCACGTGCGCACATTCGCATCTTTAATGACATAAGCCGGAAATGCCGTCATCACCTTGCCTGCGGTGGCAGGATCGGTCATCACCGGCAAATGAACACCCCGGAGTACCAAACCCGGTGTGGCGTGGCAACTGGCACAAGCCAAATCCATCGCCCCCATGCGGTGATAAAAAGCATATTTACCCAGTTCATAGGCTTGCTTTTCCGCCGCGTTTTCCAATTTGACGCGGTACGGCTCACCATTGGATTGCGATGCCACATATGCGACCAATTCAACCAAATCGGACTTCGTGCCATCCTCCTCGGCCAAACTTTGGTAATAAGGTTTGGTAATTTTCTCCTCATCAAACCCCTGCAAGTTGACCATGCAGCCCAACAACCGCCCCTCTAAAGTTTCCACGCGGTTGGTGTCTTTAAAGTAGCGCGGTAATTGCGCATAAGCCCCCTTCACGACCCCAGGGCCCAGCCCTAAATCGCATTGCTCCAAGCTCACATTTTTTGGCCCCCGCTGTTCGTGGAACAACTTTTCCCCATCCTCAATCCAAAAATCACCGGGATTAAAATCGGCCATTGCCTCGCGGTAGGCTTCAAATTTTTTATCTTCATCGGTGGGGGACTCGGCATAGGTTGGCAGGATTTGGCTGCCAAAAACCATCGGCGAGGCGATAAATAACCAGGCTAATTTTTTCTTCATTCGGCGCTCCTCAAAGCTTTAATTTTTGTCATCAATCCGATAAAAAGCCGATTCACGGCTTAACGAATTGCGCAAGGCAAATAAAGCAAAAACCACGCCACGAAATATCTTTAAGGACATACCGAATACGGCCCCATCCCCGCCAACCCCGAAAACACGGTGCGATTGATTCAGTGGATTAGGCCACTGTCAAAAAAATGAAACAAAAAGCCCGCATGATGGCGAATATTTTTATTGATTAGATTTTGCCTTGCCACCCCCATCTTGAGCCCATCATGCTAAAACCCATCTTGAGCCCATCATGCTAAAAGAAATTCGCTTCGCGGGTGACTTGCTGATTGAAGCCAGCGCCATTACACCCGAATTCAAAAATGAAGACGTGCTGGCTTTATTCGCGCAAAAATCCAGCCTGCAAAATTTGCCCGTTCTGCACGATGATGGGCGGCCGCTCGGCTTAATTAATCGCAATATGTTTCACAGCAACATGACCAAACCTTATTACCCTGAGCTCTACAGCCAAAAAAGCTGCATCGCCTTCATGGATAAAAGCCCGTTAATTGTTGAAACCCGCTTAGAAATTGAGCAACTCACCGCCTTAGCGGTTGAAACCGGTGACAAGGTGTTCACGGACGGTTTTATTATCGTCCGCGAGGGCAAATATCAAGGCATTGGCCAAGTGCTGGATTTAATGCACGCCATGACCGAACTTCAAGCGCGCCAGCACCGCCAGCTTATTGAAAGCATTGAATACGCCAGCGTGATTCAGCAATCGATTCTTGCCCCATCCCGCATCGCGCTGAACGCCTACTTCCCAGAGAACCATTGGTTAATTTGGGAACCGCGCGATGTGGTCGGCGGCGATATTTTTCATTTCATACCCACCCGCCATGAGGGCGAGGAGGATGGATTTTTAGCGGTATTGTTCGATTGCACCGGGCATGGCGTGCCGGGCGCTTTTATGACATTAATTGCAGAATCCGCCCTAGCCCAAGCCATAGCCACCCATGGTGATCGCGACCCTGCCGCCTTACTGGCCGCCATCAATCAATATATTAAACACACCCTCAACCAACACGATCAAGCTGCCGGCACGCGTGAAAATTCCGATGATGGGCTTGACGGCATGATTGTGCGCTTTGATAAAATCCAGCAGCACCTCGTGTTTGCCAGCGCTAGAAACCCATTATTTATTATGGGATTAAATAACGAAGAAGCGATTGACGTGGTGCCGGGTGATCGCAAAGGCGCAGGCTATGCCAACACGCCGATGGATGCCACATGGCATAACCACACCCTGCCCATCACCGAGGCTAAGCGTATTTTTTTGATTACCGATGGTGTTATTGATCAAGTGGGTGGTGCGAAAAAAATTGCCTTGGGCAAGCGGCGTTTGAGTCAAATACTCACCGAAAGCCGAAACGCCACGGCAAGCGCTCAACAAGCCGCCTTTGAAGAGGCCTTTGCCCATTATCAGGGGCAAGAAAAAAGGCGCGATGACGTAACCTTGCTGGCACTCGATTTAATGCCCGGCACTGAGTAAAACAGCACCCGATAAAACAGCACCCATAAAACTTAGGCTAAAACCAAAAGCCTGCCCAAATCTTCGAACTATTTAAGGACAATAGGCATGAACACACCCGCCGAGCACGAATCCAACAAGCCTTGCTTTCCTGGTCTTGATCCCAACTTAATTTTTTTCTATGCCGGTTATTTTTCACAAAATATTATTAACGCGATTGGCGATGCGGTTCGCCTGCGGCTTGAGCAAACCGAAACCTCGGGCAGCGCGCGCCGAAAAATCTTTTCAACCTTTATTGAGATGGCGCAAAATATTGTGCATTACTCAAGCGATAGCTTGACCCCGCCCGATCAAGCCACCTTAGAAATGCGCGCCGGCTCTGTGATGGTGTCCCACACGGATAACACCTTTCATATTATTTGCGCCAACCCCGTTGACCCAAGCTTTGCCGAACAACTCAAGCCCCTGCTTGAACCCTTACGCCTTATGTCGATGGAACAAATTAAGGACGCGTACCGCAAAACACTCCGCGCCGAAACCGATGAAAACAGCAAAGGCGCGGGTTTAGGCTTTCTAACCATCGCCAAAGATAGCTCCGCCCCCATTGAATATGGGTTTGAACCGGCCGCCAACGGCATGCAGATGTTCACCCTAAAAGCCACCATTTAACCCGTTTTTGATCAGGATTTTCCCATGGAAAAATTTTATTTGGCCGCCACCAGCAATACCCCCGAAGTGGATTTCGACTTCCCTGCCCGCCGCCTGCTGTTAAAAGGTGAATCTTATCCCGAAAGCGCTGCCGCCTTTTATGGCGACATTCTGAACAAAACATCGGCATTTCTGGATGAAACCCGCGAGCAAACCATACACATCAGCGTGCAGCTAAATTACTTCAACAGCTCCAGCACCAAAATGCTGTTTAGTTTATTTGATCGGCTGAACCTTGCCGCCGAAGAGGGCAACACCGTCGTGCTCGATTGGCATCATGATATTGATGATGAAACCATTCTCGAATTTGGCTTAGAGCTCGCCGAAGATTTTCCCGCCATTGAATTTCATGCCCACGCGATTGAATCCTAATGGAACAACCCACCCCGCTTCTGCCCGATTTATTTGAACGCGAAAAAGCCGTCCTTGATCGCGCGCTGCGCGCCCATGCGGACCCGTCCCCGGCTGTGGTGCATTTTGCTTTGGCCGAATTAATTGCCGAGTATGAACGCATCATTCGCGATATGCGCCGCGTGATTAGCCACTCAGACCGCACCGAACTTGAGCTGAGCGTCGCCAACCAACGCCTGCGAGAACTCACCGAAGCGCTCACTTTTCAAAATCGGCACGATGGCCTAACCCGCCTTTTAAACCGCAACACCTTCATCTTTGAAACCGAGCGCCTGCTCACCCAAGCGCCCATCGCTTTAATTTTGCTCGATATCGATCACTTCAAACAGGTTAACGACCGCTATGGCCACCCCACCGGCGACAAAGTGCTCATGGGGTTAGCCGCCCTTCTGCACAATGCAATCAAAGCGCCCAATTTTAGTGGCCGCATGGGCGGCGAGGAATTTGCCGCCATCATCCCCACCGATCAAATCCGCGATGCCATTGCCATTGCCGAGCTGATCAGCAGCCAAATACGCGATTTGCGTTGCACTAACGAGCCTGGGCTGCGCATTACCGCCTCGCTCAGTATTACCGTTGCACAAGCCAAGGTGCCCTTTGAAAAACTCTATTTATGCGGGGATGATGCCTTGTATCGCGCCAAGCACAACGGCCGTGATCGCATTGAAATTGTATGGAACACAATAGAAACCCAATGATTTAAATAGAAAAAGCAAATCAAGCTCATACCAAGCTGAGCTGTTATGATGAAACTCATGCAATTGGCATGGTTCACATCAAAGCAAGCTTATGTCGTTTTTCGAAAAAAACCGCCTCAACTGGTTTATCCCCGCCCTAATCTGGATGGCACCCAGCGCTTTTGCAGATGAGATCACCACTTGCCGCGAAATTAAAGCCGATTCGGCTCGATTGGCGTGCTTTGATGCGCTGGCCAAGCCGGCCAGTTCAATAACGGCCACCCAAGACCCGAGCGGCGAAGCCACAAAACAGCCGCCGAGCGATGCGCCCGCTACCCCTGGCGTTTTAACCGAGCGGATTGAAAGCCAAAAAAAGGCAGACGACAACCCGTTTCTCATCAAAGCCTACAAGCCCAACTATATTTTATTGGGCGCCTATACCACCAATCGCTTGGCAAGCGACGTGTACGATTTCAAACCCCAAAATACCGAAGCGAAATTTCAACTATCGTTTCAATTTAACTGGTGGGATCACCCCTTTGGCAAAAACACCGCGTTTTATTTTGGTTACAGCCAACTATCTTTTTGGCAAGTTTATAACTCATCGGTTTCATCGCCCTTTCGGGAAACAAATTATGAGCCGGAAATTGGGTTAGACCTCACCACCGATACCCATTTAGCGGGTTTGGATTTTCGTAAAGTTCGGATGAGTTTTATTCATCAATCCAATGGTCAAGGCGGTTTACGCTCACGAAGCTGGAATCGGCTTGCCCTGCAAACGGGGTTTGAGCGCGGCGACTTTGCCGGCAGCCTGCGCGGCTGGTATCGCATCCCTGAAAGCCGCGCGACCGACGACAACCCCGATATCACCGATTACCTAGGCTATGGCGATTTAACCTTGGGTTATAAATTAGGAACGGGCACCGTATCGGCCACCTTGCGCAATAACCTTAAAAGCCAAAATCGCGGTTCGGTTGAGCTCAATTACAGCTTTCCGTTCAATAAGCATGTGCAGGCGTATGTGCAATATTTTAACGGCTACGGTGAAAGCCTGATTGATTACAACCGCTCCATCAATCGAATCGGGATTGGGTTTTCACTGAATAATTGGTTTTAAGCCTGCCGCTGTTGTTTCATTGCATCATATAAAGATGCTCGCGAAGGCAAATATGTTAGAAAAAATACTATTAGCATGCTATCTTTCAATGCCTCAGTGAATGACTCAGGTTAAACGGGGCAGATAGTTTTATCGCCTATTCTCCCTGCCCTTATGCGCGTACCGCCCACTGAGTTAAATTTGCACAAAGCAAAATCCCCCGATTTTGTGTGTTTTTGCATCACCAGGAGTTTCCCTTGGCCAAGCTTGACCCCAAACCCCTGCGTCAGATGGGTGCTGTTCATCATCGAACGTTTGTTTATGCGCCGGTTTATGCAGCCTTGCTCGGCCTAGCAGGCTGCGCGGCTGTGGGACCGAATTTCAAAGCCCCCGCCGCGCCGGATTCTGCACCCTACACAACCCATGCCCTACCCGCCGAAACTGCCGCCACGGCCAATGTGGCGCAGGGGGGCGCTCAAAAATTTGTACAACAAGCCCAGCCGGATTCCGCTTGGTGGGCGCATTTGGGCTCGGCAGAACTCACCGCGTTAATTGAGCAAGGTTTGGCCGCCAGCCCCACTCTGGCCTCGGCACAAGCCAAGCTGACGCAAGCTGAAAAAACCTATGCCGCCCAATCTGGCTCAACACAGCTGCCCCAAGTAAATGCCAAACTGGGTGCACAACGCCAAGGCATTAATAGCGCGAACTTTGGTCAATCGGGCGGCGAGAAAAACTTTAATTTATACAATGCCGGCCTTACCGCCAGCTACAACCTCGATTTATTTGGGGAAAACCGCCGCACCCTAGAGGGCCTAGCGGCGCAAACCGATTATCAGCGCTATCAACTGCAAGCCGCCCGCCTCACGCTGGCCGGCACTATTGCGACGACGGCCATCACACAGGCCTTGTTGAATGCGCAAATTAACGCGACCGAATCAATCATTCAAAATCAGAGCCAACAGATTGATTTAATTAATGCCCGTTTAAAATTAGGCGCCGCCACGCGCAGCGATGTTTTAAGTTTGCAAAGTCAGCGCGATCAAACCCGCGCCAATTTGCCGCCCTTAAAATTAAAACGCGCCCAAACCGATCACCTGCTCGCCACCTTAACCGGCCAAATGCCGGGTGCCGCGCACATTCCGACATTTAATTTAGATGCGCTCACGCTGCCATCCGAACTGCCCGTTGTGGTGCCGTCTGCTTGGGTGCGTGCCCGGCCGGATATTCAAGCGGCTTCTGCGCTTTTGCATGTGGCAACCGCGCAATATGGCGTCGCGGTGGCCAATTTGTATCCGCAAATCAATTTATCGGCAACCTTAGGCTCTCAAGGCATTACCCCGGCCAGCCTATTTAATGCCAGCTCGTTGATTTGGAGCTTAATTGGCGGGCTAACCCAGCCCATTTTTAATGGTGGATTAAAAGCCGCCAGCGAGGCGGCCTCGGCGAATGTGTCCGCCTCGGCGGCCAATTACCAGCAAGTGGTGCTCGATGGCTTGCGCAATGTGGCCGATACCCTGCAAGCCTGCTATTGGGATGCCAACACCTTAAGCGCACAAGTGGCCGCCGAGCAATCGGCCAAACAATCGCTCAGTCTCGTTGAACAACAGCTCAAACTCGGCTCGGCAACCTCATTGCAACTGCTTACCGCGCAACAACAAGTCACGCAAAGCCGCCTGCTCACCTTGGCCGCACGCGCGCAACGCTTATCCGATTCGGTGGCCTTGTATCAGGCCATGGGTAGCGAGCAAATACCACCGAATTCGAACCTGCCATCTTCAACCCATTTATCGATTCATACCCAGCCGGAGAGCAACACAAAATGAAGAAAGGTACCCCCATCCGCATGATTATCATGCTGCTGCTGGTCGCGTTAGTCTTCGGCGGCATTTATGGCTTCCAGCAATTTCGCAACCAAATGATCTCAAAGGCGATTCGCGGCGGCGGCATTCCGCCCCAAGCGGTATCAACCCTCGTAGTCGAGCCCTCGGAATGGCAGCTCACCGTGCAAGCCGTGGGTAATTTACGCGCCGCCCAAGCCACTAACTTAGCCACCGAAGTGAGCGGCATTATCGACAAAATCCACTTTAAATCCGGCGATACCGTCAAAGCCGGTGCTGTGCTGTTAGAGCTGAATGCGGACCCGCTCAAAGCGCAATTAGGCCAACTCAAAGCCTCGGCCGAATTGGCGCAGCAAAACCTGAATCGGGATCGGGCGCAGCTTAAAATCCAAGCGGTAAGCCAAGCCACCGTCGATGCCGATTTAGCGACCCTTAAAGGCGCGCAAGCCTTGGTTAATCAGCAAGAAGCGCTCATTGCGCAAAAAACCTTGGTAGCGCCCTTCGCGGGCAAATTGGGGATTCGGCAGGTGGATTTAGGCGAGTTTTTACCCGCTGGCACGAATGTGGTAAGCCTGCAAAAACTCGACCCCATGTATTTAGATTTCACCGTGCCACAAACCGAATTAGCACTCATCAAAATTGGCGAATCTATTACGCTCAAAACCGATGCAATCCCTAATAAAACGTTTACCGGCAAGGTGCAAGCCATCGAGCCCCAAGTGAACACCGCTACGCGCAATATTACCGTGCGGGCCGAAGTGGCCAACCCCAGCGGTGAATTACTGCCCGGTTTATTTGCCACCGCCCAAGTTAACCAAGGGGGCGTGCAAAACTATTTAACGCTCCCCAGCACGGCGATTGCTTTTAATCCCTATGGCAGCACCGTATTTGTAGTTAATGAGGGCGGCAAAGATGAATCCGGCAAGCCCAAGCTCACCGTCGAGCAGCGCGTTGTTACAACCGGTGCCACGCGGGGCGATCAAATTGCGGTGCTCACAGGCATTAAAGCCGGTGAAACCATTGTGACTGCTGGCCAGTTAAAACTGCGCAATGGCTCACCCGTGTTTATTAATAATCAGATTCAGCCGAGCAATAATCCGCACCCCGAGGTTAAAGATCAATGAGTACGGCTTCTTCTTACGGATATTTTCGTATCCAAACCCGTACTCGCCACGGTGATTAGCTTGGTGCTTTTAGTGCTCGGGATTCGCTCGTTCGGCTTGCTGCCCGTGCTGCAATACCCGTTCACACAAAATGCGGTGGTCACCGTCACCACGGCCTACCCGGGTGCCGATGCCAATTTAGTCTCAAGCTTCATCACAACGCCGCTTGAAAATGCTATCGCGCAAGCCAATGGCATTGATTACATGACCTCCAGCAGCACGCAAGGCGTGAGTGTCATCACTGTTAACTTAAAGCTCAATTATGAGCCCGATAGCGCGCTGACCGAGATCAACACCAAAGTTAACTCCGTATTAAATCAATTGCCGCCGCAAGCGCAAAAGCCCACTTTGGCGGTGAGTATCGGCCAAACAATTGATGCGATGTATATCGGTTTTTATAGCGATGTGCTGCAACCCAACCAGGTGACTGATTATGTAGTGCGCTCGATTCAACCCCGCTTGCAAGCGGTTGACGGGGTGCAAACTGCCGAAATTTTAGGCGCCAAAAACTTCGCCCTGCGCGCTTGGCTTAACCCCGAAAAACTCGCGGCGGTAGGCTTAACCGCAGCCGATATTTACACCACCATGGCGGCCAATAACTTTTTATCATCCAGCGGCCAAACCAAAGGCCAGATGGTGCAAATCAATTTAAGTGCATCCACGGCGTTAAAGAAAACAAGACAAGGGCTCGGTGGTGCGCTTAAAAGATGTCGCCAACGTCACCTTGGGTGCCGATGATTACGATTCGAGCGTGTCTTTTGATGGCCGCAAAGCGGTTTATATTGGTATTCAGGTCGCCCCCGGCGCCAATTTGCTCGATGTGATTAAAAAAGTCCGTGCGCAAATGCCCGGCATCGAAGCAGAGCTGCCCACTGGCCTCAAAGCCAATATCGTGTATGACTCCACCAAATTTGTCGATTCATCCATCAATGAAGTGCTTAAAACGTTATTTGAAGCCGTCTTGATTGTGACCTTAGTGGTGTTTGTCTTCCTAGGCTCGTTCCGCTCGGTGCTGATTCCGGTAATCGCCATCCCCTTGTCACTTGTCGGCACCTTTGGCGTCATGCTGATGCTGGGGTATTCCATCAATCTGCTCACTTTGCTGGCCTTTGTGCTCGCCATTGGGTTGGTGGTCGATGACGCAATTATTGTGGTAGAAAACATCAGCCGCCATTTAGAAGAAGGGCAAACGCCTTTCGATGCCGCCACCATGGCCGCGCGTGAACTGGCCTCACCCATTATTTCCATGACGATCGTGCTCATCGCCGTGTATGTGCCCATCGGCTTTATGCAGGGGCTCACCGGGGCACTATTTACCGAATTTGCCTTTACCTTGGTTGGCGCCGTCACCATGTCGGCCATTATTGCCCTTACCCTGTCCCCCATGCTGGGCTCCAAATTGCTACGGGCGCCCAAAAAAGAAGGCGGCGGCTGGCAAGATCATCTCGTGCTGTGGCTAGATCGGCAATTCACCCGCTTGCACCGAGCCTACCAGCGCAAACTGGATGGGGTATTAAATTATTTGCCGGTCGTGGGCGTGTTTATTGTCTTTATGTTGGGCGGGATTTACTTTTTGTATTCCACCTCAATGACTGAGCTTGCCCCGCAGGAAGACCAAGGCGTATTAATTTCAATCGCCTTTAATGCCCCGACCGCCACGCTCGAACAGCGCCAGTTATATGGCGATCAAGTGGTTAAAGATTTCCAAGGTTTTAAAGAAACCAACCATGTGTTTCAGCTCAACACCCCAACCCAGGTGATTAGCGGCATGGTGCTAAAACCCTGGGATGAGCGCACACAAACGGCCACCCAATTGCAACCGCAAGTGCAAAAAGAGCTAGGGCAAATTGCAGGCACGCAAAACGCGGTGTTCCAACCGCCCTCGCTGCCAGGTTCACGCGGCCTGCCCATTCAGTTTGTGATTACCACGACCGAACCCTTCGAGCAGCTCTTCACAGTGGCCAACAACTTCTTGCAAGAAGCATTGAAAACCGGTGATTTCATCTTTCGGCACTCTCGGCGATGCTGGGTGGCGGCTATGTGAATTATTTCGAGCTCGATAGCCGCGCCTACAAAGTTATTCCGCAAGTGCAGCAAGAATACCGTTTGAATCCCGATCAGCTCAAATCGTATTACTTGCGCACATCTACTGGGGCGATGGTGTCGCTATCTACCGTGGCGCATATCAAAATGCACGTGCTGCCCGAAGCCATTAACCACTTCCAGCAGCTCAATGCCGCCACCATCCAAGGGGTGAATTTTCCCACCATTCCGCAAGGTTTGGCCTTAGAAAAACTCACACAATTGGCGAAAACCACCCTGCCCGTGGGCTATAACTACGATTACTCCGGCCCCTCGCGCCAATTCGTGCAAGAATCCGGCGGCTTAGTGCTCACCTTCTTCTTTGCCATTTTGATTATCTACTTGGTGCTGGCTGCGCAGTTTGAAAGCTTCCGCGACCCCATCATCATCTTGGTATCTGTCCCCATGTCGATTGCGGGCGCGCTGATTTTCATTAACTTAGGCATTGGCCACGCCACACTCAACATTTACACCGAAGTGGGCTTAGTCACCCTCATTGGTTTAATCTCCAAACACGGCATCTTGATCGTGGAATTCGCCAATAATCTGCAAAAAGAAGGCATGAGCAAACGGGCGGCTATTATTGAAGCCGCAGGCTTACGGCTAAGGCCCATTCTTATGACCACTTTCGCTATGGTGATTGGGGTATTTCCGCTCCTCACGGCCGTGGGTGCGGGTGCGGTGAGCCGCTTTGATTTAGGGTTAGTGATTGCCACCGGCTTAGGGATTGGCACCATTTTCACCCTATTTGTGGTGCCCAGTGTGTACATGATGTTGGGGCATGATTTGCATAAAACCGCCGCCGTTTTGTAATCACAAAAAAACCCCACTCTAAAGTGGGGTTTTTATTGGAACGGCCACCCAAATACAAAATTAAGGCAATAAATAGGGTCGTGTAATGGGCACACTGATTTTTTGTATTACAGCAGGCCCTTCGGTGCCATCGCTATCATCCACTAACCGCAGGCTCAAATAAAAATCCCCCACGCCAAAACGCGGCATCACAATCTGGCCAGAATGGCTTTCGACGGCCGGCACCACCAAGGGCTGCATCGAACGCTTTGCCGATAAACTCACCAAGTAATGCAAGCCTGCATCGGGTTTAGGCAAATCATAAGTTAAGCCATCGCTCGTAATTTGCATGGCGGCTTTCGTTAAATCGACTGCGGCAGGTGCGGGCTTGTAGGTAAAGGCAATGGGCGGGGTCCAGGGCCCTTGCGTTTTATCTAGGCTGGCCACCCGAAAAAATAGTGCGCCTACGGGCAAATCCGCATCCGGTGTAAAGTGGTTTGAGCGTACCTCAGCATCAAATAATGGATGAGTGAAATCAGCACTGGTCGCGATCTGAATGTGGCTTGCGGCCACATCAACAATTTGCCCCCAAGAAAATTGCGGGCGTGGGCTGCGCACAACCCCATCGGCACGCGGCTGATTCACCGGCGGAAAAAAAGGCCGCGCAAAAACAGTAAAGGGATGCAACGCCACATAGCCTTGCAAATCCAGTGCATCTAAGGCACTCAAACGCAGCACATAATCACCATTGGGCAGATCCGAAAAATTCAGCGTCTTGCCCGTGCTGGATTTTGCCAATAGGACGGGCTCTGCCTGGGCTGCCGCGACGATCTGGCCATACCACGAGGCGGCCTTTTCCATAACGGGCAGTGGGAAGCGAATCGGCAGCTGCTCCACCCGTTGGGGCAACCCACCCACATCGGGCGCGGGCAACAAAGCCACCGGTGCTTGGGGGGCTTTGGCATTTATTGAGAGGGATCCAAACCCTTGTTTGACATCGACTGTTTTGGTAGCGGCACGAAAAGCGATGGCACCGCTGAGCGTTTCTTCGCGGGTTGTTTGCCCATCTACCCCCACACGAAACTCCGTGCCGCGCACAACCGCTTGCGCCGTTGGCGTAATGACGCGCAGGTTTTGATTCGATTGGCGTGCAGGATTATCCACAATACCCAACCGCCCCTCTTTCAAGCGCAAGCGGGTATCAGCCATCAAGCCATTGGCATAGAGGCTTAAAGTGTCAAGCGCCAAAAGAGAGGCGGATTGCACGGCAACCCGCGAGCCATTCGCCAATTCCACTACCGCATAACCTTCACTGGGGGTTTGAATCTCAGCACCAACGGCCAGCTTTTGCCCCACCGTGGCCGGTTGCCATGCCGCTTGGTCACCTGGGCGGAACGCCACCTTGCCCGTCAGTGCAATCAATTGGGCTGAGCTTGGCTCGTGTTTTAATAAATTTGCCGGAATCCGTAGCTGCGTCCCTGGGGGAATCATTTTCGGATCCGGAATCTGGTTATCCCGCTGGATTGGGCGCCAATTATTGGGTTGATTTAAGTAGGTTTGAGCGATATCAATTAACGTATCACCCGGTCGTACGGTGTAAATCCAATCAGGCACGGCATCTGGGCTTGCCGCACTGACCGCACACGGCAATGCCAGCAAACACAAACCAACCAGTGAATATTTCATAGCGGGACACCCTTAACTTTGATTAAAAAGAACGAGGCGCTTTGTCCCCCCAAGACTAAAACAACATAAATCTACTGACCGGTTAACCGGATAGGATCTAGCAACCGCTTAAGCTCCGCCTCGGGAATATCAGTCATTTCAAGCGCGACATCTAGGATGGCCCGTTGCTCGCGGTAGGCGCGTTTGGCAATTTTAGCGCCCAATTCGTAGCCAATCACGGGGTTTAAGGCCGTAACCAAAATGGGATTCATCCCTAAGGTGCGCATCGCATTAGAAAGCAAGCTTAACGATTGCAGCACATTATTGGCGATCAGCGGGAGCATCACATTTAATTCAAACAAACCCGATTGACCGGCCAGCGCGACCGATAAATCCAAGCCTTGAACCTGCGCGGCCACCATGGCCACCGCTTCAGGTACAACGGGGTTAACCTTACCGGGCATAATCGAGCTGCCCGGTTGCAAATCAGGCAAGCTAATCTCACTTAAACCGGCCAAGGGGCCCGAATTCATTAAGCGCAAATCATTGGCAATTTTGGTGAGCACAATCGCCAATCCGCGCAGTGCGGCGGATAAGGCAACCGGTTCATCTTGCGCCGATAATCCGGCAAATGCCCAGGGCATTAAACGATAGGATCCCCTCGTGGCTTGATTTAACGCCACAACAAAGGCTTGAGCAAAGCCTTCAGGTGCGTTAACGCCCGTACCCACCGCCGTGCCCCCTTGCGGCAAGGCGCGCATACGCTCAAGCGCTTGCTCAATGCCTAATTTGGCGCCCAATAATTGATCAACATAAGCCATTAAGCTTTGATCAAACCGAATCGGCAAGGCATCCATCAAGTGCGTGCGACCCATCTTGGTCTGCCCGGCCAAGGCGGTTGCCTTGCGCTCAAGCGTGGCAATGAGATGCAAAAGCGCCGGCAAAAGCTGGTGACAGGCCAACTCAACCGCAGACACGCGAATGGTGGTGGGGATCACATCATTTGAGCTTTGGCTCATGTTGACATGGTCATTGGGGTGCACCGCGAGCCCTGCCTTCGCGGCAAGGTTCGCAATCACCTCGTTGGCATTCATATTCGTACTGGTGCCCGACCCTGTTTGATACACATCAATCGGGAAGGCATCACCGTGGTGCCCCGCCATAATCTCAGCACTGGCTGCGATAATCGCTTGACCAATATCGACAGGCAGCACACCCAGCGCCCTATTGGCGTGCGCGCAGGCCGATTTAACCAGCGCCAGCGCGGCGATAAACTCGGCGGGCATTGGCTGCCCACTAATGGGGAAATTTTCAATTGCCCGCTGGGTTTGCGCGCCCCAAAGGGCCTCACTCGGAATTAATACGGGCCCAATGCTGTCTGATTCTGTGCGAAAAGAGTCGGTCATAATGGGAATCTTCAAGATTAACGGGCAATGCCGCGTTCGCTGGCACGAATAAAATCGAGCATTTGTTGCAAAGCAGGTTCATTTTCTGCGGCCTGTTCAAATTCAGCCCAAACCATGTCATCCCCTTGCTTTTTAACCAATTGACGAAAGCAACGATTAAGCAAGGTGATGGTTTCGGGTGAAAAATTACGCCGCCTGAGCCCTTCTTTATTTAAGCCAATGGAACGCGCACGCGCCCCATCCGCCATGACAAAAGGCGGCACATCTTTGGATAATTTACTAAAACCACCAATAAACGCATGCGCGCCAATGCGGCAAAACTGATGCGCGACAGCAAAACCGCCGAAAATCGCGTAATCGCCTACCGTCACATGACCCGCGAGCGAGGCTGCGTTGGCAAGAATGACATGATCCCCAATTTGGCAATCATGCGCGATGTGGGCATAAGCCATCACCAAGTTATCTGAACCTAACCGCGTTACCCCACCACCGCCTTCGGTACCCCGATGGATAGATGAAAATTCCCGAATCTGGTTTCGATCACCTATGTCCAATAGGGAATATTCACCCTGAAACTTGAGATCTTGCGGCACCTCGCCCACAACGGCGTGAGAAAAAATGCGGTTATCCTGACCAATCCGGCAGGGGCCTTTAATCACCGAGTGGCTATCAATCTGTGTATTGGCGCCAATTTCAACCGCGCCTTCAATCACAACGAATGGCCCCACGCGCACGGTAGAATCGAGCGTTGCTTCATGGGAAATAAGCGCGGTTGGATGAATCACGCGGCCACTTCCTTCGCAACACATTTAATCAATGCTTTAGCGGCCAACTCATCACCGACATGCGCTTCGCATTGAAAAATCCCCATCCCGCGAATCAGCCGTTTTAACTCCACCCGAATGGTGAGTTGATCACCGGGTTCCACGACCCGACGAAACGAGACCTCATCCAAGCCCACCAACATATATAAGGAATTGGGGTTAGGCGCGATACCTTGACTACTAAAGGCCAACACCCCAGTTGCTTGCGCCATGGCTTCGGTAATAAGCACGCCCGGCATTATCGGGCGAACTGGGAAATGACCTTGAAAAAAAGGCTCGTTAAACGTCACATTTTTGATCGCCACCAAGTATTCATTGGGCTCCCAATCAATGACACGATCAATCAATAAAAAGGGATACCGATGAGGCAAAAGATTCATAATCTCTTGAATCATAATTGTTTTTTTAGTTGTCACACATCTTCCTCGTCCGGATTTTTAGCGGCATTGAATCGAAGTTCCAGAGCTTGAACACGATGCGCTATTCGATCAAGTTGTTTAAATCGGGCGGCATTTTTATGCCAGCGCGTATTGGTATCAATCGGGGTGCCCGCTGAATACACGCCGGGTTGATGAATGGAGCGCGTCACCATCGACATGCCCGTGATATGCACGCCATCGGCCAAGGTTAGATGCCCCGCGAGCCCTACCCCGCCACCTAAAGTGCAATGTTTGCCCACAATGCTTGAGCCCGCCAAACCGGCGCAACCGGCAATCGCAGAGTGCGCACCAATTTCGACGTTATGGGCGATTTGAATCAAGTTATCTAACTTCACCCCATCGGCGATCCGTGTATCATCCAGCGTGCCGCGATCAATGGTGGTATTCGCCCCAATATCCACATCATCTCCAATAATGACGCGGCCTAACTGCGGAACCCGACGCCAACGGCCATGATCACTCGCCAAACCAAACCCATCTGAACCAATAACAACGCCGGGCGCAATTAAGCAACGCGCACCAATCACACAATCATCCAGCACCGTCACCCGTGCAACCAACTCCGTATCAACCCCAATGCATACATTTTGGCCTAATACGGAGCCAGAGCCGATCACCGCGCCCGCAGCAATATGGCAGTCGGCACCGATAACCACTAAAGGCCCCACCGCGACATTTTCGGCGAGCTGCGCCGTTGGGTGAATAATTGCCGAGCGATCGATACCCAAATAAGCATCTTGTCGCGGCCACATCCAAGCCACAATATCGATAAACGCAATCTGAGGATTTGGCACGAGGATTAACGTTGCCTGCGGAGGCATTAGACCCGTATCTTGGGTTCGACACACAATAATGCCAGCTGAACACACCTTGGGATTAACCCCTCGACGTGGGCCACTAAAATAGGCCAAATCGCGCGCACCCGCAGAGGTGATTGAGGCCACACGATCAACACAACGATCTGGCGCGCCGATCAGTGTGGCGCCAACCTGTGCCGCAATGTCTGCGGCACAAAACCCTTCGGCGGGGGTACGGTGCATTCAATCAACCAGCGGGGCGCGAAGGCTTAACCGTTACTTGCCGCTTTTGGCATCTTGTTGAAGTTTAGCTAAAACTTCATTGGTAATATCAACTTGTGGTGCCGCGTATACCACCCCTTCGGCTAGAACTAAATCATAACCGCTGGATTTGGCGACATCTTTAATAGAGCTCAACACCACACGCTGTAATTTACCCAATTCTTCATTTTTACGCAGATTCAAGTCATCACGGAAATTGCTTTGCATCCGCTGCAAATCACGCAATTGACGGTTGAGCTCTTGCTCTTGCTTTGAGCGGTC
>NCFS01000035.1 GCA_002281295.1 Halothiobacillus sp. 35-54-62
ATGCTCGGCCCAGGGTTCGACAAAAAAATCAAACGGGTTGATGACCGTCATATCAACCACTAAATCGACCGTTACCTCAAAGGCCACCGCCGGCTCTTGGAAGGTAAGCCTAGCCACAAAATTGCCATACACATCTTGCTGCCAATTTACAAAATGCTTGGCCGGCAGCACGGTAAGCGAGTAGCTCAAAATGGGCGTGCGGGCATGCGCGGCGGGGCGCAAGCGAATTTCGTGGGGAGAAAGCACAACCGCCCGATCAAACAAATAGCGGCTTTTATGATGCAGGGCAACGCGAATGGTCATGATGGGGGTATCTCTTGAATAGGGATCTGGGTTTGGTTCTGGGTTTGGTTAAAAAAATCCGAACCGGCGGCTGGGGTGGTTGGGCAAACCCACTCAGGATCAGGCAGGGTGGAAAATACGCTGCGCAGGCCCTCGCTCCAGCGGCCACTTATGGCGGTGAAATAGGGGTCGCCCTCGGGTAATTGGCGCAGGTTATCGAGCACGAGGCTATCGGTCACATAACAGGCCAAATCAATCGGCATACCCACCGATACATTGCTGCGCATGGTGGAATCAAACGAGACCATGACGCATTTAATCGCCTCGGGCAGCTGGGTTTCAGGGCGAATTACCCGATCAATAATCGGCTTGCCATATTTAATTTCACCAATCTGAAAAAAAGGCGTGTTTTCAGTGGCTTCAATAAAATTGCCTTCGGAGTACACCAAAAATAAACGCGGGGGCTCGCCTTTAATTTGGCCGCCCACAATAAAATTGGCGCTGATATCAATGTTGCCCGCCAATAAAAAAGGCCGATCGGTATTTTGCACCGAGCGCAAGCACCCGCCGAGCAAGGTGGCCACATCAAACATAGAATCGACATTCCAGATGTTGCGTTCATCATGGTGTCGCCCCTGCATTTCTAGCGTGTTGATGGCGTTTTGGGTAATCGACAAATTGCCCGAGCTTAAAATCACAATGCTGCGATCGCCGCGCTGCACAAAACTGCGCATTTTTTTAAAGCTGGAGATTTGGTCCACCCCCGCATTGGTGCGGGAATCGGAGGCAAAAACGAGGCCAGAATTCAGCTTGAGTGCAACACAATAAGTCATAACGTAATTTCGCTCATGATCAAGGGGAGGTTGATTGTAATTGCAACTGAAAGCGATCAGGGCGAATTCCGCCGGGAATTTTGTCGTCTTTAAGCGATAAATACGCATCATGAATTTCGTTACTGAGCTGATGCGTGCGCGCTAAAAAATCGGTTAAATATTCATGCAGGCCATGGGCGAATACATCCTCAATCCGGGTAAAGTGCAGTGCCGCATGGAGCTCACCGGCCAACCTACGGGCTTCTCGACCGGTGCTGCCGTTAATAACTTCAAGCGTGCTATCCACCTCGTTTAAGCAGGCATGCAAGGAGCGGGGCATGTCGGCACGCAAAATCAAAAGCTCGGCGACCCGCATCGGGGTGATGCTATCGCGGTAAATTTTACGGTACGCCTCTTGCGCGCTCACTGAGTTGAGCAAGGCGCCCCATTGGTAATAATCTGCCGCGCCGCCCACATCCGCCACACTGGGCAACAAAATGTGATATTTCACATCCAAAATACGCGCGGTGTTGTCTGCCCGCTCTAAAAACGTACCTAAGCGAATGAAATATAAGGCATCATCTTTTAAAATCGTACCGAGCGTAACCCCACGGAACAAATGCGAGCGCTCTTTTACCCAATCAAAAAACCCATCTAAATTGGCCTGATCGAGCGAGGGCAACATGCGCTTTAAATCCAGCCACATGCTGTTAATAATCTCCCACATTTCGGTGGTAATCGCGCCGCGCACCGCTCGGGCACTCTCGCGCGCTTGCATAAGGCTTGAGTAAATACTGGAAGGGTTATCCGGATCGAGTGCAATATAACGGGTTACATTGCCCGCTTCGACAAGGCCATATTTTTTCTCGTAGCCCTCGGCTGAACCGCAAATATTTAACGGCGCAAACCATAGGCGAGCCACGGCGCCCTCATCCTCATCGGGCAGCATGGCGGTGCGGTGCGCCACATCTAAAATGCGGGCGGTGTTTTCTGCCCGCTCAATGTACCGTGCCATCCAAAACAAATGATCGGCGGTGCGTGAAAGCATGATTTATTCCTCCAATACCCAAGTATCTTTTGTGCCGCCCCCTTGCGATGAGTTAACCACGAGCGAGCCTTCAGCCAAGGCCACCCGAGTTAACCCACCCGGCGCTAAGCGAATTTCTTTGCCCGAAAGAACAAACGGGCGTAAATCGACATGACGGGGCGCCACGCCGCTCTCCACCATCGTTGGGCAGGTAGATAAGGCCAAGGTGGGTTGGGCAATAAAACCGGCCGGATTTTTCAAAATGCGGGCCCGATAGGCTTCAATCTCTGCCTTAGCACTGGTGGGGCCGACCAACATGCCATAGCCACCCGAGCCCTGAACTTCTTTAACAACCAGTTCGGGCAAATGCTCCAGCACATAGCTCAAGTCATCAGGGCGATCGAGCCGCCACGTGGGCACGTTTGAAAGCAGGGGTTGCTCGCCGAGATAAAATTCGATCATCTGCGGCACAAATAAATAGGTGGATTTATCATCGGCAATGCCGGTGCCCACGCCATTGGTTAAGGCCACGCCGCCGTGACAATACGCATCAAACAACCCCGGCACGCCGAGCATAGATTCCGGCTTAAACGCCAAGGGGTCCAAATAATCATCATCCACGCGCCGATAAATCACATGCACTTGCTGCGGGCCTTGCGTGGTGCGCATATACACTTTGTGGCCGCTTACGAATAAATCTTTGCCTTCAACCAACTCCACCCCCATTTGGCTGGCCAAAAACGCATGCTCAAAATACGCACTGTTATAAGCGCCTGGGGTCAGCACCACAATAACGGGGTTTTCGACATAGGCAGGAGCCGATTCCCGCAGCGTTTGCAGCAACAATTGCGGATAATGCGCCACGGGCCGCACCGTGTGCTGGGTGAACAGCTGAGGAAATAACCGCATCATCGTATTGCGATTTTCAAGCATGTACGACACGCCTGATGGTGTGCGCAAATTATCTTCTAGCACATAAAAATCGTTTTCAGCCACACGCACTAAATCAATGCCCGCAATTTGGGCATACACCTGATTGGGTAAATCAACGCCCTGCATTGCCGCGCAATACATGCTATTACCGAGCACCTGTTCTGCGGGAATAACCCCTGCTTTGATAATCTCGCGATCATGATAAATATCATGCAAAAACATATTCAACGCTTTAACGCGCTGCTTTAAGCCCGCCTCTAAACGCTGCCATTCTTGCGCGCCAAACACACGCGGCACCACATCGAAGGGAATTAATCGCTCCTCTTCAGCCGCAGCGCCATACACGGCAAAGGTAATACCCATACGCCGGAATAACAATTCCGCATCACGCTGCTTTTGCCCCAGCGAGTCCACCGGCAAAGATAACAAATGCTTGGCTACATCAAGATATTGCGATCTTGTTACGCCATCAAACCCGTGCATTTCATCAAATGCGTTCACGCTGCCTACTTGATTCATTTTTACCATGATCACTCTCGACCGATTGATGCCTTAACTCACGTCAATGAAACATAACGCAAAAGACACGCCAATTAACAAATTAAACCTAACTAAATGAAAAAAATGAATTTAATTTTAACCAAAAAACTAATTATTATTTTCTGCACAATAAAAGCGCAGATTAACCCTCGGTAACGCACCATAAATGAGCAACACGATTTACCCACTATTATTAAAGAAAAAATCACTTTAACTAAAAAACCATTTAGCCGAGAGATAGTACCAATAAAATGTTTAACTTCCATGAACGCGACAAAATAAGGCAAACCGCCTCGCACCATGCTTTAAATTAGTGCGATTAAATACGATTAACGCACAAACAAAACCATAAATAACTGTTTAATAACGATTACTCTGCCGTAAAAATATTGGCACGCTATTCGCTAATCTTGAATACAAGTTGATATTCAAGAAGGATCGAATTATGAATCACCCAATCGCCTTACCCAACACGCTTAAAATCGCGCACTGGTTAATGCAATGGCGCAATGACCCAGAACACGCATCGGCGCTTATCTTGCGCCAGCATGAAACACGCTTGATTCAGTGGCATGCCGACAAGGCGCCCCATTGGATTCATCTTTGCACGGTGGATGAGTTAAAAACCCAAATCGATGCACTGGATAAAACCCTATCGCGCACCCTGCCCTTATTTGGTGTGCCATTCGCCGTAAAAGACAACATTGATGTGGCCGGCATGCCCACAACGGCGGGCTGCCCCGAGTTTGCCAACACCCCCGAGCGTGATGCGTTTGTGGTGGCAAAACTTAAAGCGGCGGGTGCAATTTGTATCGGCAAAACCAATTTGGATCAATTCGCGACGGGTTTGAATGGTACGCGCACGCCGTTTGGCATACCCCACTCGGTTTATAATGCGGCGTATGTGTCTGGTGGCTCAAGCTCGGGCTCGGCGGTGGCGGTGGCTTTGGGTGACGTTGCCTTTGCGCTTGGCACCGATACGGCGGGCTCGGGTCGCGTGCCGGCTGGGTTTAATAATATCGTCGGCTTAAAGCCCACCAAGGGGCTGATCAGCACAAGTGGGGTGCTGCCCGCGTGCCGCACGCTCGATTGCGTGTCGATTTTTGCCCACAGTATTGATGATGCCGAAGCGGTTTTAGCAGTTGCGGCCGGTTTCGATTCAGCTGACCCTTATTCAAGACTGCGCCAGCCAATGGCACGCCGCACACCCAATTCACCTTTAAGGCTTGCCACTTTTGAGCCGTTGCCCTGGTTTGGCGACAGCCAACAACAAGCCGCTTGGCAGCACTATGTGGCTGATTTGGCGGCTTACGGCATTACCTTAACGGCCATTGATCCCGCGCCCTTTTTTGCCCTAGCGCCCTTGCTCTACAACGGCCCTTGGGTGGCCGAGCGGCTGGCTGCAATTTTTGATTTTGTGCAAAGCCAGCCTGACGCGATTCATCCGGTGGTGCGTGGCATTGTGCAATCCGGCGCGCGGTTCTCAGCCGTGGATACCTTTCAAGCGGAATACACGCGTGCAGCACTTGCCCGCGAGATTCAAACCACGCTCGCTCCGTTTGATGCCTTGCTGGTGCCCACCTCGCCCACCTTTCCTACCATCCAAGCGCTGTTGGCCGAACCTGTGACACGCAACTCTGAGCTGGGCACGTTCACCAATTTTGTAAATTTGGCCGATTTATCTGCCTTGGCGATTCCGGCCAATTTCCGCGCCGATGGTTTGCCCTTTGGTATCACCTTAATTGCTGAGGCTTGGGCTGATGCGCGTTTGGCCGCCATTGGCCGGATTTTGCGGCGGGAATCAACGCCATGCAGGCCCGCACAGCCCGATGAAATCGCCTTGGCGGTGGTTGGCGCACATTTAACCGGCATGCCCTTGAATGGCCAGCTCACCACGCGCGGCGCGCGTTTGCTGCAAACCACAACCACCGCAGCCAGCTACAAGCTTTATGCGCTTGCCAACACCTCGCCACCCAAGCCCGGTTTGGTATTTGATGAAGCGGGCAAGGCCATTATCGTGGAAGTGTGGGCTTTGCCGCGCGATCAAGCCGCCGATTTTTTGGCTGAAATTCCCGCCCCTTTGGGTTTGGGCACACTCACCTTGGCCGATGGCAGCGCGGTGACGGGTTTTATCTGTGAGCCACGCGCACAGGTGGGTGCTTTAGATGTGACGGATTTTGGCGGCTGGCGCGCCTATATCGCCGCCCGCAACAATCCCCCCTTGGCGCCTCAACCGATAGGAATTACCCATGCCTAATTCATGCTTTACCAAGGTGCTGATCGCCAATCGCGGCGAAATTGCGGTACGGATTGCCCGCACGCTCAAAGCCATGGGCATTATTTCGGTTGCGGTGTACAGCGATTCTGATGCCGATAGCCCACACATTCGCGCCTGTGATGAGGCGATTGCGCTGGGCGGCCAAACGGCGGCTGAAAGCTATCTGCAGGCCGATAAAATATTGGCACTAGCCCAAGCCCATGGCGTGCAGGCGATTATCCCCGGCTACGGATTTTTATCTGAAAACGCCGATTTTGCCGAGCGCTGCGCCGCACAAGGCATCGTGTTTATTGGCCCCACCCCGCATCAATTGCGTGAATTTGGTTTAAAACACCGTGCGCGCGAATTAGCGCAAATCGCCCAAGTGCCCCTCGCACCGGGTAGTTTGCTTCTCAAAGATTTACCCACAGCCATCAGCGAGGCTGCCCGCATCGGCTACCCGATTATGCTCAAAAGCACAGCGGGCGGTGGCGGAATTGGCTTGCGGCGTTGCGCCGATGAGCCGGCCTTAATTGAAGCCTTTGAAGCGGTGGCGGGCATGGGCGCACGCTTTTTTGGTGATGGCGGCGTGTTTGTCGAACGCTTTATCGACCAAGCGCGCCATGTGGAAGTGCAAATTTTTGGCGATGGCCTAGGCAAAGTAGTGGCTTTGGGTGAACGCGATTGCTCGCTTCAACGGCGCAATCAAAAGGTGATTGAGGAAACCCCCGCGCCGAATTTACCCGCCGCCACCCGCCGCGCATTGCTGGCGAGCGCGCAGCGTTTGGGCGAATCGATTGCGTATCAATCAGCGGGTACAGTTGAATTTATTTTTGATGCCGCGCGCGATGAGTTTTATTTTTTAGAAGTGAATACCCGCTTGCAGGTTGAGCACCCCATTACCGAGCAAGTCACGGGGGTCGATTTAATTGAGTGGATGGTGAAACTCGCCGCTCAAATCCCGTTTGAACTGATTGCGCCAGAACCTCAAGGCTGCGCGATCGAGGTACGGGTCTACGCCGAAGAACCGCTGCGGCATTTTCAACCCGCCCCCGGCGTGCTCAATAACGTCACCTTGCCGACAGGCTCGGCGATTCGGGTCGATACCTGGGTTGAAACGGACACCCTGGTGCCCGCGCAATTTGATCCGATGCTAGCCAAAATTATCGCCACCGGCGAAAGCCGCAGTGCGGCAATGGCCAATCTCGCCACCGCCTTAGCGCACACTCGGTTTGATGGCATTTCAACCAATCTGCCCTTTTTACGCAGCCTGCTCGATTTGCCTGATTTTATTGCAGGCACCCACAGCACCGGCAGTATCGATCACTATCTTGCCGCCGGTTTGTACACCCCACCGTTGCTCGAAGTGCTTAAACCCGGCACCTACACCACAGTGCAAGATTTTCCCGGCCGGCTCGGGCTCTGGCATATCGGCGTGCCGCCATCGGGCGCGATGGATGATTACGCGCTGCGTTTAGCTAACCGCATTGTGGGTAATGCCCCCGAAGCCGCTGGCTTGGAATGCACCTTAGTAGGCCCGAGCTTAAAGTTTCATCAAGCGGCGTTAATTGCGCTGACGGGGGCAAGTGCGCCGTTTTTTCTTGATGACCAAGCCATCAAAGCCGGTCGGCCAGTGGCGGTGGCGGCGGGTCAAACTTTAGTGATAGGCCAAGTGCACCGTGGCGCGCGGGTGTATCTTGCCGTGCGTGGCGGCATGGATGTGCCGCCCTATCTCGGCAGCCGTTCAACCTTTGCTTTAGGAAAATTCGGTGGTTTTGCTGGGCGGATTTTGCAAGTGGGCGACATGCTGCCCACAGGCTCGCTCACCGCCGCAGCGCCGAAAGTTGCCGATGCGGCATTGCTGCCTGAATTTGGCAACCACTGGGAAATCGGTGTGCTGTATGGCCCGCATGGCGCGCCCGATTATTTTATGCCCGATGCCATTGATCAGTTTTTTGCGACCGATTGGGCGGTGCATTACAACAGTAATCGTTTAGGGGTTCGGCTCTCGGGGCCAAAACTCAACTGGGCGCGCCGAGATGGCGGCGAGGCGGGTTTGCATCCCTCCAACATTCACGATACCGAATATGCCGTTGGTTCGATTAACTTCACAGGCGACATGCCCGTGATTCTCACCCGCGATGGCCCAAGTTTAGGCGGCTTTGTTTGCCCAGCCACCATTACCCGCGCCGAGCTCTGGAAAGTGGGGCAATTAAAACCGGGCGATACCCTCCGCTTTGTGCCCGTAAGCTATGCCCATGCCCGTGCCATCGAGGCGGCGCAAGAAGAAGCCATTCAAAGTTTGCAAGCACCAACGCGCCCGCTTGGGCTTTTCTATCAACTCGGTGACTGTATTTTGCTGGATGAACCCGCACAAGCCGAGGCGCCCCGTTTAACTATTCGCCAAGCGGGCGATGGTTATGTGCTGCTTGAATATGGCGACAATGTGTTGGATTTAGCGCTGCGCCTGCGCGTTCATGCGCTGATGACGCAGCTAGAAGTTGATCCCATCCCGGGTATTTTGGAATGTTCGCCCGGGGTGCGCTCGCTACAAATCCGCTTCGAGCCAAAGCGGATACCCCAAGCCGTATTAGTTGCACGCTTAGAGGCCATTAACCGGCGCTTGCCCGATGTACGCGAGCTCGCGGTGCCTTCGCGCATCGTGCATTTACCCATGACCTTTGAAGACAGCGCAACCTTAGATGCCGTGGCGCGCTATCGCCAATCGGTGCGTGATACCGCGCCTTGGCTGCCGAGCAATAGCGAATTTATACGGCGCATCAATGGCTTGCCTGATATTCAAGCGGTGCAGGATGCCGTATTCGCGGCCTCGTATTTGGTGCTTGGCTTAGGGGATGTGTATTTGGGCGCGCCCTGCGCGGTGCCGCTTGATCCACGCCATCGCCTGCTTACCTCTAAATACAACCCCGCACGCACCTACACGGCCGAGGGTACGGTCGGCATCGGCGGTGTGTATATGTGCATTTACGGCATGGATTCCCCCGGGGGGTATCAACTGGTGGGGCGCACCTTGCCGATTTGGAATCGCCGCCCCGAGCATCCGGCATTTGTGCAGGGCAAGCCGTGGCTGCTGCGCTTTTTCGATCAGGTGCGGTTTTATCCGGTATCTGAGGCAGAACTTATGCAGGCGCGTGCCGATTTTGCCGCAGGTAAAAGCACGGTTCAGATTGAAGCAACCACCTTTCGGCTCGATGAGCACGAGGCGTTTCTTGCCGCCAATGCGCCCGCGATTGAACAGTTCCGCTCGGCCCAAGCCACCGCCTATGCCGCCGAGGTTGGCCTTTGGGCCGAGGATGACAGCAGCCTAATTGAGCGGGAAATTACCACGGCGATCGAAATCGCAGGCGAGCTTATCACCTCAAGCATCAGCGGCAATATCTGGAAAGTGCTCGTTGAACCCGGCGAAGCGGTGCAGGCAGGGCAAGTTTTAGTGATTGTTGAAGCCATGAAAATGGAGTTTGCCATTGATGCCCCGCACGATGGCGTGATTGCCGCCATTGCCTGCGCGCCGGGGCAGCTCGTACAAATGGGGCAAGCCCTCTTAAGCCTTGAAGCACCCGCTCTGCCAACATCAACGGCCAGCGACATGTTAGCGGCAGAGGATACCGTGCTATGACCACGCCGCTGCGATTCCCTGCCGAGCGCGCAGCCAGCCCCGCCTTGGCAGAACGGGTGTATGCCCAAGTTAAACAGGCTTTATTTGCCTTTGAGCTTTTGCCGGGTGAGCGCTTTAGTGAGAACACCGTGGCCGAGCTCACCGGCGCCAGCCGCACCCCCGTGCGTGAAGCCCTAACGCGGCTGGCGCGCGAAGGGTTTTTAACGGTACAAAATCGCTCGGGCTGGCGCGTTAATGACTTGGATTTTGCGCTGTTCGATCAACTCTATGACGTGCGCACCATTGTGGAGCTGGCCGCGATCGACCGACTCACCGCGCAAATCGACCCCCTAGGCATCATCGAGCTGGCCGCCCTCTGGCAGGTGCCGCCCCCTGATCGGCTCAGTGAGGGCAGTGCCGTATTTTTGCTGGATGAGCAATTTCACAGCCAATTAGTCGCCGGCACGGGCAATCTGGAACTGCAACGAATTCACACCGGGGTAACCGAGCGCATCCGCATTGTGCGCCAGCTGGATTTCACCGAAAGCGACCGCATTGAAGCCACCTACACCGAACATGCCGCCATTATCAAAGCGATCGCCCAACACCGCGCATCCGAGGCCAAACGCCTGATGCACAGCCATATTGAGCTTTCTCGACTCTCGGTACAAAAAATTAGCCTGCACCGCTTGTACGAAGCGCGTGAAAAATCGCGTGCGGCGCAAACCGCACCCCGTTTTGATTCTACCCCCGCGACCGGCGGCTTCCGGTCACCCCCGCTTGAACCGCTGTTAGAAAAACCCATTGGAGGGACTTGCCATGAATCGTCGTAACTTTATGAAAACCATCGGTGCCACCGGATTATCCTTGGGCTTGGGGCTCAAAGGCATCGAATTTGCCAACGCCGCTGAAGGCCCGATCAAAGTGGGCATTTTGCATTCACTTTCCGGCACCATGGCCATCTCCGAAAGCGCGCTCAAAGACAACATGCTCATGCTGATTGCCGAGCAAAACGCCAAAGGCGGCGTATTGGGGCGCAAGCTTGAACCCGTGGTGGTTGACCCGGCCTCTAACTGGCCACTATTTGCTGAAAAAGCGCGTGAGCTGATTAGCAAAGAAAAAGTCTCGGCTATTTTCGGCTGCTGGACATCCGTCTCGCGCAAATCGGTGCTGCCTGTGGTTGAAGAGCTCAACGGCCTGCTGTTTTACCCCGTGCAGTTTGAGGGCGAAGAATCTTCGCGCAATATTTTCTACACCGGCGCTGCGCCGAATCAACAGGCCATTCCCGCCGTGGATTATTTAATGAACGAGCTCGGCATTACCCGCTGGGTGCTGGCCGGCACAGATTATGTATACCCGCGCACCACCAACAAGATTTTAGAGGCGTACCTTAAATCTAAAGGCGTAGCCGATGCCGACATCATGATTAATTACACCCCGTTTGGTCAGTCCGATTGGCAATCGATTGTGAGCGAAATCAAGCAGTTCGGCAGTGCCGGCAAACCAACCGCCGTCGTCTCCACTATTAATGGTGATGCCAACGTGCCGTTCTACCGTGAACTCGGCAACCAAGGCATAAAATCGCAGGATATTCCGGTGGTGGCCTTCTCCGTGGGCGAGCAGGAGCTTTCCGGCATCGACACCAAGCCTTTGGTCGGCCAACTCGCCGCCTGGAATTATTTCGAAAGCATCAAAACACCCGCCAATGAGGCCTACATCGCCAACTGGAAAAAATTCAAAAAAGATACTAAAGCCGTCACCAACGATCCGATGGAAGCCGAATACATCGCCTTTCAGATGTGGATTAAAGCCGTCGAGAAAGCCAAATCGACAGAAACCAACAAAATTCTGCAAGCCATTATCGGGGTGGAAGTGCCTAACTTAACCGGCGGCACCGCCAAAATGCTGCCCAATCACTACATAACCAAACCGGTGTATATCGGTGAAATTCAAGCCGATGGGCAATTTAATGTGGTGTGGAAATCTAAAGCCGAAGTCCCCGGCGAGGCTTGGTCAAAATACTTGCCGGGCAGCAAGGATTTAATCGCCGATTGGACGCCCCCCATCAACTGCGGTGCGTATAACACGGTGACCAAAAAATGCACCACGGGTGTAGGTTCATAGGTTAACCGGTTAGCGAGCGATTTGACCGTGACGCGGCACGCCCTGTGCCCGTCTTATTTGAAAGGATCCCGCGAATGAACGCATTGCGCCCCCCGCTCTTGCCACCTGAAACGCCCCAAGCCTATGTTAGGCGCGGGCTTCATCTGGCCCTTATTCCTTTGCTGTGCCTTACTTTTGGCCTAATAAATGTTTGTGCGGCTGTGCAGGCCGATGAATTGGCACCTGTGCCAACCCCTGCCATCGCACCCGTAAACAGCGCGGTTCTGCCCCAAGAAAGCCCCACCGGATTTGCCGCTAACAGCCCAAGCGTTGTGGCCTTGGCAGGCGATGACGGCATGGCGCGTACCACCGCATTAAATGCCCTGATTGCCGAGCCACCGCCGGGCGCGGAGCCGATTTTTCACGCGCTCGATCAAGGCCTGCTGTATACCCAAGCAGCGCCTATTGCGCGGTTAGGCATTGCGGATGCCGCCGGGCAAATCACCGACCCTGTCACCCGAGAGGTACTCGGCAACCGCAATCAGGCGGGTTGGCAGCCCATCGCGATCAACAACGCCATTCGCATTAAATTGCGCCCACGAATGGATGTGCTGGCTTTGCAATCAGTGGATGCGGCGAAGTGGCAGGCCGCCAGCGATGATTTGTTTTCCGCACGGCTCACACCGGCTTATTTGGCTGAAATAAAAGCCTTAATGCCGCGCATGACCGATGCCACGGTTAAAACCCAGCTGCAAAAATTAGTCGCCAGTTTTGAATTAAACGATAGCAATCCGCAGGTGCGCATGGCCGCCATCGCGGGCGTCGCCGATGCACTGGATCCGGAAATTCGCGCCAAATTGGCCAATCTGGCTCAAAACGACCCCGATGCCACGGTCAAAGCGGCGGCAAAATCCACGCTGGATGCAATTAACACGCGAGTTGCCGCATGGCAGTTTGCGCAAAATTTGGTGTTTGGCTTAAGTTTGGGCTCGGTATTGCTGCTGGCCGCGATTGGCCTGGCCATTACCTTCGGCGTGATGGGCGTAATTAACATGGCGCACGGCGAGATGATGATGATCGGCGCGTACACCACCTGGCTCTTGCAACAAGCGATGCCCCATCACCTCACCGCCGCGCTGTTTTTAGCCATTCCGGCCGCGTTTATGGCCGCTGGATTAATCGGCATCGCCATTGAGCGCGGGCTCATTCGGTTTTTATATGGTCGGCCGCTGGAAACCTTGCTCGCCACCTTTGGTTTGAGCCTGATGCTGCAACAAGCGGCACGGATTATCTTCACGCCGCTGAACCGCGCGGTGGAACTCCCCGCGTTCATGAGCAACAGTTGGGTGATTAACCCCGTGTTTGCCATCACCTATAACCGATTGTATATCTTGATATTTTCGCTCACGGTATTTTTCGCCTTACTGATTTTGCTCAAACGCAGCACCTTTGGTTTACGCATTCGTGCGGTTGCTCAAAATCGCGCCATGGCACGCGCTTGCGGCGTGCGCTCGGGCTGGATTGATGCGCTCACTTTTGGTTTGGGTTCGGGTATTGCCGGTATCGCGGGCGTGGCCTTGGCGCAAATTACCAATGTGGGGCCCAATTTAGGCCAAAGCTACATTGTCGATTCGTTCATGGTGGTAGTGCTGGGCGGTGTTGGTAATTTGTGGGGCACGCTCGTTGCGGCGATGGGTATCGGCGTGCTGAATAAATTTCTGGAACCTTATTCCGGCGCCGTGTTGGCGAAAGTGGTGGTACTGGTTTTAGTGATTTTAGTGATTCAAAAACGCCCGCGCGGATTATTCCCGCAAAAAGGCCGTGCGGCGGAGGAATAAGCCATGCTACTTAAAAAACTCTTGAATCATGATCGCGGCGGTGCGCTGGTGCTGCTCGCTATTGTGCTGATGCTGATTTGGGTATCGATCGGGAATCTTATTATCCCTGAAACCAGCGCGTGGCATGTGCCGACCTATACGGTTGCCCTGCTCGGAAAATTTCTCACCTACGCTTTATTAGCGGTTTCGATTGATTTGATCTGGGGCTATGCCGGCATTTTATCCCTCGGCCACGGCGCTTTTTTTGCGCTGGGTGGTTATGGCATGGGCATGTACCTAATGCGCCAAATTGGCGATCGCGGCCAATATGGCAACCCAGATTTACCCGATTTTATGGTGTTTTTAAATTGGCATGCCTTGCCCTGGTATTGGCAGGGCTTTGAGCATTTCTGGTTTGCCGCCCTGATGATTCTGCTCGTGCCGGGCTTGCTGGCTGGATTATTTGGCTGGTTGGCGTTCCGCTCGAAAGTCTCTGGGGTGTATTTTGCTATCATCACCCAAGCCCTCACCTATGCGCTGATGTTGGCCTTTTTTCGCAATGAAATGGGCTTTGGTGGCAATAATGGCCTAACAGATTTCAAAGAGATTTTAGGCTTTAGCATCACAGACAACGGCACGCGGGTCGGCTTATTTGTTGCCTCGGGCATAGCCTTGATTTTGGGTTATTTAATTGCCCGAATGGTGGTGCAATCGCGGTTCGGCCGGGTATTGGTTGCCATCCGCGATGCCGAGCCGCGTGCGCGCGCCACCGGGTATCCGGTCGCACAATACAAACTCGTGGTGTTTGTGATTTCCGCCATGCTGGCGGCGGTGGCGGGCGCGTTGTATGTGCCGCAAGTGGGCATTATTAATCCGGGTGAATTCTCGCCGTTATCCTCCATTGAGGCCGTGGCGTGGGTTGCCACCGGTGGGCGCGGCAGCTTATTTGGCCCGATTATCGGCGCGTTTGCGGTGAACTACAGCAAAACCGAACTCACCACGATTGCGCCCGATTTGTGGCCGTTTTTTCTAGGTGGCTTGTTTATCTTGGTAACGGTGTTTTTACCCAAGGGTTTAATTAGCCTGTTTGCACGGTTTAAGGCCAAAAATGAGCCCGCACTCCTGCCCGACCCCCTGCCCGATGCGCCCAAGGTGGACGCCCAAAAATCCAAACCGGAGGCCAGCGTATGATGGCGTTAAGTGAAAACGATACCCACGGCCTTGGGGGCGAGCGCATCACCCATCTGGCACCGAACGAGCCTGATGTCAGCCACGGCACCATTTTGTATTTGGAAGACGTAACCTTAAGTTTCGATGGGTTTAAGGCCTTAAACAAACTCAACCTCACGCTTGATAACGGTGAGCTGCGGTGCATTATCGGCCCGAACGGCGCGGGTAAATCCACCCTGATGGATGTCATCACCGGGCGGCGGCGACCCCAAGAAGGGCGCGTATTTTTTGGACAAAATATTGATCTACTCAAGCGCCCCGAACACGAAATCGCCAGCGGCATGGTGGGGCGTAAATTCCAGCGGCCCACCGTGTTTGAAGCACTCACCATTGGTGAAAATATCGAATTAACCTTAACCGGTTCGCGCAGCCCCTGGCGCATGCTCAGAGCGCGCAGCACGGCGTTAGAGCAAGCGCGTATTGATGACGTGCTCACCACCATTGGTTTAAATCAGTTGCGCCATCGCCCTGCGGGGGTGTTGTCACACGGGCAAAAACAGTGGCTAGAAATTGGCATGCTGCTGGCGCAAAACCCACGCATTTTGCTGGTCGATGAACCCGTGGCAGGCATGACCGGTGAGGAAGTTGCGCGCACGGCCGAACTCTTGGTGAGTTTAGCGGGCAGCCGCACCGTCGTCGTCGTGGAGCACGATATGGCTTTTGTGCGCAAAATCGCTAAAAAAGTCACCGTACTGCATCAAGGCAGCGTGCTGGCCGAAGGCAGCTTATCGGCGGTGCAGGCCAATCCGAAGGTGATTGAAGTGTATTTAGGAGAAACGCCATGCTCGAATTAAGCGGCATTAACCAATATTACGGCGGTAGCCATATTCTAAACGAGGTGAATTTAAAGGTTAGCGATGGCGAGATGGTCTGTTTACTCGGGCGCAATGGCGTGGGTAAAACCACCCTGATGCGCAGCGTGATGGGCATGGTCGCCATCAAGACCGGCAAGCTGCTGTTTGCCGGCAAAAACATCACGCAAACCACCACCGAACAACGTGCCCGCGCCGGCATCGGGTTTGTACCGCAAGGGCGGGAGATTTTTCCGCTGCTCACGGTGGAGGAAAATCTAAAGCTAGCCTTGGCCGGTCGGCGCGATGGCCTGCGTAACGTGCCAGCCCATATCTACACGCTGTTTCCTGTCTTGCTTGACATGCGCCATCGACGGGGTGGCGATTTATCCGGCGGCCAGCAACAACAACTCGCCATTGGGCGCGCGCTGGTGCTCGACCCTAAAATTCTGCTGCTGGATGAACCCACCGAAGGCATCCAACCCAATATCGTGGTCGAAATCGGCCAAGTTTTACGCCGCTTAAACCAAGAACTGGGGCTCGCCGTGCTGCTGGTCGAACAAAAACTCCCCTTTGCGCGCCAAGTGGCCGATCGGTTTGTCATTATGGAACGCGGCCAAATTCAGGCGACGGACGAGATGTCAGCGCTAGATGACACCCTAATTCAACGCTATCTCACCGTGTGAGCCTGCGCTCCATCAAGCAATAGCGGCAACGGAGCCGATCAACAACAGCGCGCAAAATTTAGCTCACTGCACTTTTCTTTAGGGTGCTGGAGTCGCCTGCGGTGAATTAGCGTCATGCGTGGGCTCAGGGGATTGCGCTAGTGGCGCAGCCGAAGGTTCGATAGGCTCGGGTGCGACGGACTCGGGTTCGATAGGTGCTGGTTCGATAGGTGCTGGTTCGACAGGCTCGGGCGTGTGAGCAACCGGTGCGCTGGGCACTGGTGGCAAAGAAGGCGCCGGCGAGGCAAGGTCGGGGGCAACCGGCGGGGTGCTCTGCGCTTTGTTATCGCCCTGAAACTGTTTTTCTAGCGAGGGCGGTTGCGCAACCGCAGGTTCGATGGGCGTCGTACTCGGTTCTGGCACTGGCACTGGCACTGGCACTGGCTCGGCGGCGGTGCTTGCACTGGCGCTAATTTTATCGGTGCAGGCGCGCTTGCGGCCTCAAGCAACGGGTCTTGCAAAACCGTTTCAATGGCTGAAAAGAAATTTTTATAAAATACGCGATCGCGAATGGTTTCATCCGACACTTTAACCATCGAATCGACCGATTGCCCAATGGGCATTGAGATGGAGCCCAGCACGGATACGCCCACACTGGCGGCGTTTGCCGATTTTTTAAGATCATATTGAGAAATCAGGCCGTTCGCATAAATGGTGCTGCCGGTGGCATCGGGCAAGCACACCACGCTCATTTCCAAAAAGCTGCTCCGCCCACTGCCCGTCAGGTAGGCTTTTCGCCCTTTGACCGACCCTGTTTTGGCGGTGTTATCCAAGCTATAACCATCGCCCAACAAGGTGCGTTCAGCCGCCGCGCAAGCCCGTGATGCCGGCACGGCCACATGCTGTTGATAGGGGCTGTTATTAGAAAAACTATCTTGGGTAAAGGTTGCGCGCGGGGTGGAGCAGCCCGTGGTAATCAGCACCAGAGGCAAGAAACCAAAAAAAAGATAAATTGGAATTTTTTTCATATAAATCAAGGGGAAATAGAAGTTAAGTCACAAGCCAAGGAGGAGCAAGATACTATCACGCCCTGCGGGCGATAATTTGCGCTTTAGTAACAAAGCTATTCACAAACCCGCCCGACTAAAACTAACCCCCAGGCGACCCATCCAGCAAGTAACTCAGCAATTGCGCCATCAAGTGCTGGTTTTTTTGGTAACTTTGGGGCGGCTCGGCCTGTATTTCTGCGGCACCGGCAACAAAAGGCGCCTCAATCAGCTCATCCGCACCGTGCTCGATTAGATCATTAACGGTGTGTTCGGTCATCTCCAAATGAAACTGCAAACCGACCACCTTCGATTGATAAACAAACCCTTGATGCCCGCAAGCCGCGCTTTTCGCCAACAATTGCGCCTCTGCCGGCAAACCAAAGGTATCACCATGCCAGTGAAACACGGTTTGTGAACCCATCGCCTCTGGCCAGATGCGTTGCGCGGCGGGCAGCCAGTCGATGAGCCACCAGCCAATTTCCGGCTGGTGGTTTTTTTGCACCACCGCGCCGAGTTGCTCTGCAATTAATTGCGCGCCCAAACAAATGCCGAGCACGGGCTTATTTAATGCCAAACACTGGCCAATATAGGCCTTTTCGGCAATCAACCAAGGGTGCTGTTCGGTATCATGCACCCCCATGGAGCCGCCGAGCACGATCAGAAAATCCAGAGCGTCAGGCGCCGGCAAGGCCGCCGCCGACGGCAAAAACTGGGGCACCATCTGCACTGCAATATTGCGGGCAGCAAACCACGGTGCCATCGCCCCCAAGCCCTCAAATGATTCATGCTGAAATGCTAACACCTTCATAGACTTAACCTCACTGCCCCGTTAGAGCGATTCAATAACTCGGCGCGCCACCCGCCCACTTAACTGGCACATTAGCTCGTAGCTGATGGTCGATGCGGCATGGGCGACTTCATCAATCGGTAATTGCGCGCCCCAGCATTCCACACAATCGCCCACGCTGGCGGTAATGCCGCGCAAATCCAGCATGATTAAATCCATCGACACCCGGCCAATGAGCTGGGTGCGCTGACCATTCACCACAATCGGCGTGCCATCGGGCGCGTGGCGCGGATAGCCATCACCATAACCTATGGCGGCAACGCCCACGGGCATGGTTTGCGGCGCGGTGAAGCGGCCACCATAACCCAGGGCTTCGCCCGCTGGCACGGTGCGAATAGCAATTAATTGGGTTGTTAAGGTCATCACGGGGCGTAAATCAAACTCGGCTGCGGTGCCGGTGGTAAACGGGTTGCCGCCATACAGCATAATGCCCGGGCGAACCCAATCGCCCCCCGCCTCGGGGAAGGCGAGCAAACCGGCGGAATTGCACACACTCAGCTCACCGGCGCAGTGCGCCGTTGTTTGCCAAAACAGTGCAATTTGCGCTTGCGTCGGCGCGGGGTCTGGTTCATCGGCGCGGGCAAAATGGGTTAGCACACTAGGATTTGGCCGCACACCGCGCAAGGCACTTAAACGGGCATAAGCTTTGGGAAATTCTTGCGGCGTAAAGCCAACCCGATGCATACCGGTATCCACTTTAAGCCACACGGTGAGCGGCAGGCCAAAACCCACCGTCCCCACGGCCTCGATTTGGCTTATATGATGAAACACGGGTTCTAAAAAGCGTTTGGCCGCGCGGCGCGCCTCTGTTTGGCTCATCACGCCTTGTAACACCATGATGCGTTGGGTAATGCCTGCTTGGCGCAAGGCTTCGCCCTCGCCTAGGCTTGCCACCATAAAGCCATCCACGAGGTCGCGCAGGGCATGCGCCACGGTGGCCGCGCCGTGCCCGTAGCCATCGGCTTTAACTGCGGCAAAAATTTTGCGCCCACCGGCGGCCTGCTTGGCTCGGGCGGCATTGTGGCGCAAGGCCGATAAATCGAGGGTGAGCGTGGCGCGACGCAGTGGGCTGGCATCGGCTGAAGGCTGGGCGTTAAACTCCGCCAGCAATTTAGGGGTTAATTTAGGCAGGGCGGGCTCGGTCATTAATGGTAGCCCTCGGGCGCGACATCGTTGGGAATGTAATCTTCAAACCGGGTGTTTTGGCCGCGAAAGGTTAAAAATAAATTGCCGATCGGCCCATTGCGTTGTTTGCCGATAATAATTTCGGCCATGCCTTTTTGCGGGGATTCTTTGTCATACACTTCATCACGATAAATAAACACAATTAAATCTGCATCTTGCTCAATCGCGCCCGATTCGCGCAAATCCGACATCACGGGGCGCTTATTGGGGCGCTGCTCCAGCGAGCGATTAAGCTGCGAGAGCGCGACCACGGGCACTTTGAGCTCTTTAGCAATGGCTTTGAGTGAGCGGGAAATTTCGGAAATTTCATTGGTGCGGTTTTCTTTGGTGCCCGGCACCTGCATCAATTGCAGATAATCGACCACAATCACCCCAAGATCGCAGGTGCGCGCTAATCTTCGCGAACGGGAGCGTAAATCGCTCGGTGACAGCGCGGGGGTATCGTCGATGTGAATTTCGGTTTGGCTTAAAATCCCCACCGCCGAGGTGAGCCTATGCCAATCTTGATCATCCAGCCGACCAGTACGCACGCGGGTTTGATCGACCCGACCAATCGATGAAAGCATCCGCAACGCCAGTTGCTCACCCGGCATTTCCATCGAAAACACGGCCACCGCTTTTTTGCCCGAAATGGCAATGTGTTCTGCGATATTCATTGCAAACGTGGTTTTTCCCATCGAAGGCCGGCCGGCCACAATCACTAAATCACCGGCTTGCAGGCCGGAGGTCATCTCATCAAAATCTTTAAATCCTGTGGCATTGCCGGTAATGGCTTCTTCGCGCTCAAAGAGTTCGGCCACGCGATCCATCGCGCCGGTCATCAAATCTTTAATGGGCCGAAACCCTCGGGTTAAGCGCTCGCCCTCATCGGCGATTTGAAAAATCTCCCGCTCGGCAAACTCCATCACCTCGGCGGCCGCGCGCCCCTCGGGGCGATAGCCCATCGTTACAATTTGCGTGCCCACATCAATTAATTGGCGCAACACGGCGCTTTCCCGAATCATTTGCGCGTAGGCCAGAATATTCGCCGCTGTGGGCACCGCCTCAACCAATTCGACCAAATAGCTAACCCCGCCCGCCTCAATGAGCTGATCGCGCTTAGTGAGCCATTCGGCCACCATCACCGCATCGAACGGTTTATTGCCCTCCGACAAGCCTAAAATGGCCGAATACACGAGCTTATGATCGGCGCGATAAAAATCATCGACCCGCAACACATCGCTCATTTTTTCAAGCGAAAGATGATCGAGCATCAAGCCACCCAAGACGGCTTGCTCGGCATCGTGAGAATGCGGCGGCATGCGCACACTGGCGAGCGCATCGACCGAGGAAGCCGATGAATAATTAGCAGAAAAATTAGGTGAAAAATCAGACGACATAAGGGCACGACAAACGATTAAAAACGGGCAGCCATCATACACCGCCCACCCCCGCTGCGCGGGCGGCAAGCAGGAAAAAAGCCACCCACCCCCAAAGGGATTAAGTGGCTTTAAGTGCGCATAAATACACCGTAATTAGTGCGCTAGAGGGGGGTTAACACGCCCGTTTGCGGGTTCAAACTAAAGCTTTTTTTGCTAAATTGCGCCGCCAGCGCCGCTGGGCTTTGGGTTAAATCGGTAGCCACCATCGCTTGGTTAATGAGCAAATAATCGACTGTGGTTTGCGTTTGCGTCACGTTAAAAATCATGATGCCGTGCGTGCGGGTATCGGCAAAAATAATCGGCTCATCGGTAGGCGCGGAATATTGCAAGGTTTGCTCTAAGCCCAATACCAAGGCTTGATTCGCCGCCACTTTTTGCGCGGCATCTAACCCGGGCAAACCGGCTATGGCACTTTCAACAAAATTATTAAACGTGCCCGAGCTAATGGCAGGGCCTGTAAAATCGGCGACCGGCATCGCCATGGTGCGGGTTTTATGCGCGGTGACAAAACTGGCATGAATATCACCCGAGGCCAAAAACGCGCCCGGCCGATTGGCCAGCGTTTCAAGCAAGGCTTGTTTACCTTGCGGAAAGCCATCCCAGTGATCGACATTCGGCTTGAAGATGGTTTGGTAATCTGCCGGCAAATTGCTTGCCTTGGAAAGGTTCCATAGCAAGGGCGCGGTAGAAACCGTGCTAATCACATTAATAAACGTGGCATCAGAAGCCAAGGCATTACCCAAAAATTGGCGCTGAATTTCACCCAATGGGTCTTGATTGTATTGCCCGGTGGCCTGCATGTATTGCGCATACAAATCAAACGTGGGTTGCACCACGGCATAGCGCGCGCCCAATTCGCTGAAAAACGACTGCTTACCCATATGCAAAAAGGCGATGCCACGCGGCAGCGCATCATAGGTGGTTTGATCAATTAAGGGCAATGCACTGGCGCCAGGAATTAAACCCCCGCTGACAGCCGCGTTAAATTGAGTCACCAGTTGGTTAAACACAAAGGCAGAAACAAGACCGGTTAAATCGGCCGTTGCCTTGCCAGGCGCAAGGTTAGCCGCATAGCCCGCTTGGATATAGCCTTGCGCCAACGCGGGGATCAAAGCGGGCAAGTAGGCGCTCCACGGTGCGGCGCTGGTATCCACATAGGGCCCGAAACTTTGCTTTACGGCATCGAAAGTCGCCTGCCCCAACACCCCAATTAACACCGGCGCACTCATCACGACTTTGCCGGGAAACGCGTCTTCAGGGATTAAATGATCGGGGCGATAGCTGCGGTAATCGAGCAGCACCGCCTCTAAATTTTGGCCAAACCGCAGCCGGCGATACAAGACGTTATTTGGCCATAGCGTTGCGGGGTCTTTATTTAATGCCGCGTTGCTCGTAATCGCCGGATCATCAATCGGCATAAATTCGTAATACACCTGCTCGGCCCGATCGCGGCGCGGCGGGTTGTATTCATCTTTTAAACCATTGAAATAGGTTGCGGTGGCGCCCCAGCAATCATCGGAATATTCGTGATCATCCCAAATGCCGATCATGGAGTACTGTTCGTGCACGCGCTGCAAGATGGGATCGCTGCGGTAGGTTTTGTACAAATCGCGGTAGTTCGACACGCTCGATGCCGCGTAAAAGGTATTCGCGCCGCTACCCAGCGCAATCGCGCCGGCGGTATCGGCAAAGGTCACGGTGCGGGTGGTGCCGACGGTTTGAAACGAGGGGTCGCCGGTGGTTTCGTAAATGTAATCCCCAATTTGCAAAATAAAATCGAGATCCGGTTCGGCCTGCAACACCTGCGCCCACACGTTGTAATAGCGGCCGATGTAATCTTGGCAAGAGGTTACCGCGTATTTAACCGGCACATTGGCTTTGGGGTCTGCGGCCGTTTTGGTGCGCCCCGTGCGCGAGCTGGCCAGCGTGTTGGTGCCCGTTTTAACCAAAAAACGATAGTAATAACGGGTACCTGGCTGCAAGCCAACCACTTTGACCCGCAAGCAATGATCGTGCGCGGCGCCCGCCATCAAACCATCTACATCCACCAAAACGCTTGCAAAATCGGCCGTAGGGCTAACCTGAAGCCGCAGCGTGCCATCGGTATTGGCATCTAAACCGCCCAATCGCGTCCAAAGAATCACCGAATTCGGTTTAGGATCACCCGAGGCGACTGACTGGGGGAAATAGGTCGCATCCGGCGTGATGCGGGTAGTTGGCGTATCGCCCGAGCCACCGCAGGCCTGCAAAGCCACCGCCGCCGCCGTTACGGTGGCTAATTTGAGAAACTGCCGCCGACCGGCCAGCAACATGTCATCGGGTATAGTGCGCGCACTCATGGAAATCCTGCCTTGAATAAGTATGGGTTACCCATGCAGGCTAAAGCGATTGTGTGAATCTTTCATGGCGGGCGGAACTTGCCGCCGCCGATGCGCCTCTACCGCAGGGCTTGGGGGCAAATTTTTCGCCCTATTAACCTTGAGGAAATAAGCATGTATGTCGTTGCAAACCGCGTTCCGGTCGCCCAAGAATGGCGCGAGCAATTTGAAGAACGCTTTCGAGCGCGCGCAAGCCAAGTCGATAAACACCCAGGCTTTGTGCGCATGGAAATTTTGCGCCCCGAAGCCTGCGATGGCGTTTATGTGGTGCTCACCCATTGGCAAGATAAAGCCGCCTTTGAGGGCTGGATTGGCAGCCCCGATTTTCGCGCCGCACACAATAACCCACTGCCCAAAGAAGCCTTTACAGGACCTGGGCAAATCGAACGCCACGAGATGATTATTACAAGCGAAACCAGCCTTTCACCGGCTGCCAACTAAAACAGCAATTGCACCCCAGCGGCGAGCGAGCGCCCAAGTTTAGGTGCCAATAAGCGCATAGAATCAATGCTGCTGGCCACATACGCGGTGCGGTCGGTCAAGTTGTTTAACGACACATACCATTGCCCCGCCACAGCGCCACCCCCAAAAGGCGGCGTGAATTGCCGCGTTAGTTTCATATTAACAAGCACATAGCCTGGGGTCGCGCCCGCCGCGTCATTGGCAGGCACTCGCGTTTGGCGGGTAGCCATGGGGGTTTCTAGTTGCGCCGTCCACGCATCTTGCCGCCAAATCAACGCGGGGGTTACGGTAAGCGGGGCTATGCGCGGCAGGGGCTCGCCTTGTGTTCGGTTTTCTGCACGCACCGCTTGGGCAACCACGCGAAAGTCCACCGAATGCGAACCTTCTGAAAATACCGGCCACAGGCCACTTAATTCCAGCCCTGAAATACGCGCCCGCACACCGGTGTAATTGTATTGCGGCAAAGCATCGGGGGTTGAACACGCTTGCGCAGCGCCCGCGCCATCACGGCATAAGCCTGTGCCGAGTAACCCAATATAGTTTTGATAATCGCTTAAGTAGGCGGTGGCAGAAAATTTCGCCGCTTTGTGCTGCCATTTAAGCCCCCCTTCAACGGTGTTACTGCGCTCCGTGTTCAAGTTAGGATCGCCCAACTCGTAGGCACCCGTCGCATCGTGGGGGCCGTTGGCGTACAGCTCATCAAATGCGGGCGCCCGTTCATTATGAGAAAGCTGGCCGATCACCGACCAGTTGGGAAAAAGCTGATACGCCGCGCTCAAAGACACGCTCATCGGGATCGATTGATGCGCGCTCGGCGCACCGAATCGCTCAACGCCTAAATCACCCGCCCCATCGGAGGCCACGCGCACCCGCTCAACCCGGCCACCCACGCTATAAGACCAAGCGCCGCTTGCGCCCTTGCCCACGGCAAAACCGCCCAAATTGCGGGTATGGGTTTGCGGCAAAAACGATTCATCGCCTAGAGCTGAAAAATCAAACTGGCTGTATTGCAAGCCATACGTCCAATCCAGCCCCAGAAGTGCACTTTCCAACGCGAATCGAACGCTATTGCCTTTATTCAAAAACGTGGTGGCGGGCGTGCCGTTATCCAACTCTTGATGTTCGTAGTTGGTGTGGTTGGCCTCAACCGTTATTTGGCGCACAAACCCCGGCAAATTTCGTTGCTGCGCTTTCATGTTAACGGTGGTGGAGCGCATATCAATTGTGGTTACGGGATCAATCACCACGCCGTAAACATCTCGGCTCTGGCCAACCGACACCCCCACGCTCGTATCGGCACCGGTATAACTCAAGCCCAGCGTGCCACCGCGCTGCCGACTGGCCGAATTTTGAATTTTACCATCCGCCCGCGATTCACCAGAAAACCCACTCGGTGCACGATAATTGCCCGCATTTTGCAAAAAACCATCCACATGCAGCGCATATAACCCATTACCCGCATCCACCGATGCCGCGCTTGAGGCTTCGCCCGAACCCGTATTGCCTTGTGTTTGCACCCGCCCGGTGACGCCTTGCACCGGCTGCATCGCAATTGCATCGCTTTCGGTTTTAATAATACCGCCCGCCGCGCCACCGCTATACAGCAAGGCTTGTGGCCCACGCAAAATTTCAATCTTATTGATGGATAAGGGATTAATAGGCGCATTGTGATCGTAACTCACCGCCGAGGCATCCAGCGCGGGCAGCCCGTTGGTAAAAATACCCACCCGATGCGCATCCAAGCCCCGAATCACCGGCCGGTTACTGTTAGGACCATACCAAGTAGAACTCACCCCCGGCAAGCCATCGAGCAAGGCACCAAGCGTACCCGCATCTTGCTTTTCAAATAGAGCGGGGCCTTCGAGCACTTGCGTGGGCTCCCCCGGCAGACCAATCACCTCGGGGGGTGCGGTAATCGATACCGAACCCAAATCATCCGCACGCGCTGTCTGCACGGCCGCCTGCGCCAACGCACCGAGCACCAAAAGGGCAGCCAATCTGCGCGGGATCCGTTCGGCGGAATGATAAATGGTCGGGAATATAGTCATGTTATAGCTCAAGCACAGGGAAGAATGGCCCCAAGCGGGGGTTTAATTGTTATAACATAACACTCAAAACCCCGTCTATTGATTCGATCCATCAATCTTGTATCGATAAATTTAATGACAACTAAATTTATCGGCTATTAAATAAATAGGCATATATTTTTATCATTCATCATAAAAAATTTGAATAATCGCCAAATACCCTATAAGTTCAGTAGGTCTTTTTTGTTATCACCTTCCTGGAGTTCACTATGAAACGTGTATTAATTGCTGCCGCCCTGTGTGCCACCGCGCTGCCTGTATTTGCTAATGAACCCAAGCCGTTAACCTTGGGCGAGCAGTTCATCGTGCGTGCTTATGCCGGTCAACTCGAAGGCCTGGCACTAAACAATGTGGTTAAAGCCAACACCTTGGGCATTGCCGTCAACGACAGCACCATTTGCGTGGCTCTGGCCAGCGCCATGGCCGGTGAATTTGTGGCGCACAACAAAGCCGAAGGCTTAGCTGAGAAAACCGAAAACCCCGAGCGCCGTTTAGACATCGTAGCCTTTAACAAGCCTGATTCTGCCGCGTTTGCCGCCCAGCAGTTCAAAAACAAAGATGCCATTGCCTTGGTATTTGGCGGTCAATTAAGCGATGAAGCGAATGCCAAAGAAGTCAAAATGCTGCTAACCGATTTAGCCAAAGAAAACTACAAAGGCGCGTTATTCCTGCATTTGACCGTGTTTGGTAAAAAATGGGTAGAAATGGCCGCCACTGAAGACAAAGCGGTTGGCACTTGGCTTGCCGGCAAAGACAACATATTCGCCTTGGCAGTTAACCCCCAAGAGAAAAAAGGCATGGTTAACCAAGTGAGCTACAAAGATGGCAAACAAACCGTCACCGGCGCCGTATTCACCACCGATTTAAACAATGGCTTTTTAGGCCTGTTTAATCGTCGCCTGGTAAAATAAGCCCATCGGCTGCCATAGCCGGGCTCTTAAATAAAAAAACCGCCTCAGGGCGGTTTTTTGTTGCATTAAATCAGCCTGTTAAAACATAACAGCCGATCATTCATTTAAGGGGTTTGCACGCCATTGCCTATGACCCCGCCCAGCACACCGCCAATCGCGGTTCCCATCAAGGTGCCCCCTGTTTTATCCCCTTTTTTACTGAGATAGTGCCCGGCCAGCGCGCCCACGCCGGCACCCACTATAGCCCCCGCAACAGGGTTGCCTTGGGCGCCTTGATCGGGCTGCGCATAGCCTTGTTGATATTGAGGCGTTTGGGGATATTGCGGATTTTGGTCATAGCCTGAGTTTTGCGGATATTGTTGATACTGCGGCTGATACTGAGGCTGATATTGCGGCTGCGCGGGGTAGCGCGGCTGTGATTGATAACCACTTTGTGCATAGGGCTGCGCATAACTTGAATATTGCGGCGCACGCGGCGCATATTGCCCCTGATAAGGCATTTGCGCGCAGCCACTGGCTAACACAAGCGATGAACCTAATGCGGCGCCCAGAAAAATTTTCAGGGTAGCGATTGCTAGCTGGCCACGGGAAGAGGCAAAACGCGGCAACGCTACCCCATCAATTACTTTGATTTTTAACATGATGCTCAATTTCCTTGACAACGGTTAAACACACCTTCATGCCGCCTACCATACGCGCCAATTGACTTATAAAGTGGCTTTAATCCCTTGAAAATAGATTAAATTTTGTAAACCTTGTGTATCGAATTGTCGCTTGATTGCCCCATAAGGTTGCCCGCTTCGGTAAGATGCGCTTGAGGTTGAAATATCGTACTAATCTAGTACAATTAAACTCAATATTAAATCGAGCGCCGCCATGTTAAAAATCAGCCGAATGAGTGATTACGCCATTGTGCTGCTCACCGCGTTAGCGCGTGATGAAACGGCGCAATGCAATGCCCGCGCGCTGGCTGAAACAACGGGCTTAACCTTGCCTTCGGTGGGCAAGCTCCTCAAAACGCTCACGGCGCAGGGTTTGCTTATTTCGCAACAAGGGCGCAAGGGCGGTTACCGCTTGGCGCGCAGCACGCACGCCATTAGCTTGGCTCATATTGTGGAAGCCATTGATGGCCCCATCGCGATGACCGATTGTTTTGATGCCAGCCATGATTGCGGCTTAGAACTCAATTGCGCCGTGCGCCCCCATTGGCGCGCCGTTAACCAAGGCCTACATGCCTTGCTCGATGACATTACTTTGGCTCGTTTAATTCAACCCGCACCACCCGAGCCCGTTCTCGCGGTGCCGGTGTGGTTCAGCAAACCTAGGGCAAGCAGTGGTGAGCGCATTAAAAAAACGCCCGAACCTGCCACATTCCAGGTCAAATAACCGCATGAACCCCAATCCAATCCATTCAATTGATACGGCACAGCCGCACTAATTAAGGCACATTAAATGAGCGAACAACACGAAATCGAAGCGCTGGTTTCCCGCGATTATAAATACGGATTTGTCACCGATATTGAGCAGGAAATTATCCCGCCGGGCTTAAATGAAGACGTGGTACGTTTAATTTCCGCTAAAAAAAACGAGCCGGAATTCTTGCTTGAGTGGCGGCTAAAAGCCTATCGGCACTGGCTAACCATGAGCCCGCCCACTTGGGCGCATGTGCATTATCCGCCGATTGATTATCAGGCGTTGTCGTATTATGCCGCGCCTAAAAGCGTTGCCGAACAGGCCGAAATTGATGCCAACCGGCCTAAGAGCTTGGATGATGTCGATCCAAAGTTGCTGGAAATGTACGCCAAACTCGGCATTCCATTGCATGAACGGGCCGCACTGGCGGGGGTGGCCGTTGATGCGGTGTTTGACAGCGTGTCGGTTACCACTACCTTTCGCGAGAAGCTTGCAGAAGTGGGGGTTATTTTTTGCTCATTTTCTGAGGCGGTGCACAGCCATCCCGAGTTGATTAAAAAGTATTTAGGCACGGTGGTGCCCGCCGGCGATAACTACTATGCGGCGCTCAATTCCGCCGTGTTCTCGGATGGCTCATTTGTGTTTATTCCCAAAGGCGTGCGCTGCCCGATGGAGCTTTCCACCTATTTTCGCATTAATGCCCTAAATACCGGCCAGTTCGAGCGCACCTTAATCGTGGCGGAAGAAGGCGCGCATGTTAGCTACTTAGAAGGCTGCACCGCCCCGCAACGCGATGAAAATCAACTTCATGCCGCCGTGGTGGAATTGGTAGCGCTCGATGATGCCACCATTAAATATTCCACCGTGCAAAACTGGTATCCCGGCGATGAGCACGGCAAGGGTGGTATTTATAATTTTGTGACCAAGCGCGGTGATGCCCGTGGTGATCGCTCTAAAATCACCTGGACCCAAGTGGAAGCCGGTTCTGCTATTACCTGGAAATATCCCAGCTGCATTTTGCGCGGCGATGATTCAGTGGGTGAATTTTATTCCGTGGCGGTGAGTAATCATTATCAGCAGGTGGATTCTGGCACCAAGATGATTCACTTAGGCAAGCGCACGCGCAGCACGATTGTCTCCAAAAGCATTTCCGCTGGGCGCTCGCAAAATGCGTATCGCGGCTTGGTGCATATCGCCAAAACAGCCGATGATGCCCGCAATTACACGCAATGCGATGCCCTGCTCATTGGCGATCGCAACGGCGCGCACACTTTTCCGTATATTGAATCGAAAAATGCCAGCGCCCAAATCGAGCATGAGGCCACCACCACCAAGGTGAGCGATGACCAGATTTTTTATCTTAAATCGCGCGGCATCACCGAAGAAAATGCCACCAATATGATTGTGAACGGCTTTTGCAAAGAAGTTTTTAACGAGCTCCCCATGGAATTTGCCGTTGAAGCACAAGCCTTGCTTGCCGTATCGCTCGAAGGCTCAGTGGGTTAAGCCCGCGTGCGCAAGCCCCAAAACCTCGCCCCTATTTTTTAAGAGAACTGAACATGAGCCTATTAGAAATCAAAAATTTGCATGCAAAAATTGGCGAAAAAATTATTTTGCGCGGCATTAATCTCACCGTCAATGCGGGCGAAGTGCATGCCATCATGGGGCCTAATGGTTCAGGCAAAAGCACCTTGTGCCAAGTGCTGGGCGGGCGCGATGGGTTTGAAGTTACCGAAGGGTCTGTTGAATTTGATGGCATGAATTTGCTTGAAATGGAAACCGAAGATCGTGCCAATGCGGGCTTACTGCTCGGCTTTCAGCATCCCGTTGAAATCCCCGGGGTCAAAAATATCTATTTACTGAAAGAATCACTCAATGCCCAGCGCAAAGCGCGCGGCTTAGGCGAGCTTGATACCTTTGCATTCATGAAACAGGTGCGCGAACTCGTTAAATCGATGCAGATGGACGATGCGTTTTTGCATCGCGGCGTGAATGCGGGTTTCTCTGGCGGCGAGAAAAAGCGCAATGAAATTCTGCAAATGCTGTTGCTCCAGCCCAAACTCGCCTTACTGGATGAAACCGATTCGGGGTTAGATATCGACGCGCTTAAAATCGTATCCGAGGGCATTAATCGCCTGCGCGGCACCGATCGGGGCATTGTTTTAGTCACCCATTATCAGCGCTTATTAAGCTATGTTGAGCCCGATTTTGTGCATATTTTATACAAAGGCCAAATCATCAAATCGGGGGATAAATCGCTCGCGCTGCAACTGGAAGCCGAGGGCTATGAAGATATTCTCAAGGCAGCATCATGAGCGCCCCCATGCCCCGCGCCCTTGAACCCATTGTGTTGCCCGATTGGCTGCGCGCCGCGTTAAGCCAGCCAGCCACCGCCCGCGTAGCGCCCAGCAGTCGGCAAGCGGCTGCATTAGCACAAATTTTAAACTGGGGCTTACCCACGGCGCGAGATGAAGAATGGCGCTGGACCAATCTTCGCCCCATCGCGCGCTTAGCGGCCGCCGAGCCTCAAGCCAAGGCGCCCTGCTCGGATTTATCGGTGGGGATTCCCGATGCGCTGGTCATTCGATTTGTGGGCGGGCAACTGCAAGCTTTGCCGCAAAACTTACCCGCCGGCCTTAGCCTAACCCCGTTAAGCCGTGCCCATGATATTGATCGGGCGGCCGCGTTTGCGCCCAGCGCGCAAAGCCGAAATGATGCGCTGCTCGCACTCAATACCGCCTGCGCCACCGAGGGTGTTGTACTCGATATTGCGGCCAATGCCGACATCCAAGCCCCCGTTGTGCTCGATTGGCAAGATAACAACCAACACGGCAACCACAGCCACACCCGCCTATTTATTCGCATGGGCGCGCACAGCACGGCCACGGTATTAGAGGCCACGCAAGCCCCCGAAAATACCCCGCATTGGCGCAATGCGGTCAGCGTCATCGAGCAAGGCGCCAACAGCCAGCTCACCCACATAAGCTTAGGGCTGGCTGGCGATCAGCGGTTACTCACCGATCGAAGTTTTGTGCAACTCGGCCGCGATGCGCGTTATCGCTCCATCAATATTCAATTAGGCGGGCAACTCGCGCGGCGCGAAATTGATGTCAATATCAGTGAATCTGGGGCGCATTGCGATTTACTGGGGCTTATGATGCCGCGCGGCAAGCAAGTGATGGACACCCACACCCGTATCACCCACGGCGCTCCTCACACCACGAGCAACGAGCAATATCAAATTATTGCCGATGAGGCGGGGCGCGGCATTTTCAAGGGTCGAATCTTGGTGGCAGAAGATGCCCAAAAAATTGAGGCCTACCAAAATAGCCGAAATTTATTGTTATCAAACACCGCCGAAATTGATACCAAGCCTGAGTTAGAAATTTACGCCGATGATGTGAAATGCAGCCACGGCGCCACCATCGGGCGGCTGGATGATGAGGCCTTATATTATTTGCAAAGCCGGGGTATTTCCCGCACAAACGCCCGCAAATTACTCATTACCGGCTTTGCCCAAGAAATTATCGATGCCCTGCCCTACCCCGAATTGGTTGCGCAAATGAGTGCGATGATGCAAACACACATGGGCGATGCGCCATGAGCGATACGCCAAACACGGCAAGCACCTTTGATGTGGAAGCCATTCGCGCGCAGTTTCCTGCCTTGCAGCAAAGGGTGAATGGCAAGCCTTTGGTTTATTTAGATAATGCCGCCACCACGCAAAAACCACTCTGCGTGATTGATGCGGTTAACCAATTTTATCGCGTGGATAACGCCAATATTCATCGCGGGGTTCATGCCTTATCGGCGCGTGCCACCGAGCAATATGAGGCCGCACGCGAGCAGATTCGCCAAAGCCTGAATGCCGCTGCCGTGGATGAAATCGTATTCGTGCGGGGCACCACCGAAGCCATTAATTTAGTGGCATCCAGCTTTGGATCGCGCCTCAAAGCCGGGGATGAAATTCTTATTTCTGCCCTAGAGCACCACGCTAATATCGTGCCGTGGCATCTCTTGCGTGAACGCATGGGCATCGTGCTCAAAGTAATCCCCGTCACTGATATGGGCGAACTGGATTTATCCGCCCTACCCGCGCTCATCACCCCGCGCACCCGTTTACTGGCGGTAAACCACGTATCCAACGCGCTCGGCACCATCAACCCCGTGCAAGCAATTTGCGCCCAAGCCCACGCCCACGGCGTGCCCGTACTTATTGATGGCGCCCAAGGCTTGCCGCACGGCTTGGTGGATGTTCAGGCGATAAATTGCGATTTTTACGCGATGTCGGGGCATAAAGCCTTCGGCCCTTCTGGTGTGGGTGCGCTGTATGCCCGCCGCCCTTGGCTTGATGAGCTCCCCCCTTATCAAGGCGGCGGCGACATGATCGAAACCGTGCGCTTTGATTGCGTGCGCTACGCCCCGCCGCCCGCCAAATTTGAAGCCGGCACACCCAACATTGAGGGCGCCATTGGCCTTAAAGCGGCGCTTGCTTGGCATGCCGCGCAAAATTGGCCGGCCATTACCCACCATGAAGCCCAATTGCTTGCCGCCGCCGCCATAGGGCTGCAAGAAATCCCGGGCTTGCGCCTAATCGGGCAAGCCGCCCACAAAGTGCCGGTGGTATCGTTTGTGATTGCTGGCTGCCACCCGCACGACATCGGCACCTTGCTTGATGCCATGGGCATTGCCGTGCGCACCGGACAGCATTGCGCCATGCCCGTGCTAGAACAACTCGGCGCGGCCACAGGCACCGTGCGCGCCTCGTTTGCGTTTTACAACACGATGGATGACGTGCAGGCGCTCGTTCGTGCCGTGCATCGCGCCCACGACCTCCTCTCTTAAGTATTCGAGAAATTCTATGGAACCCTTGGAACGTGTTCGATTAACCCGAGACTGTGTCGCCATCATGGTGCCTTCTGGCCAAAAAGTGCTGGCATCTAAAGATACGCCAGTTGAAATTATGCAGGCACTGGGCGGCAGCTTTACCATCAAAGCGCGCGGCCATTTGCTACGCTTAGAGGGCAAAGATGCCGATGCGCTCGGCAAAGAGCCGCCGCCGAAACCGGAGCTCCCCGAAAATGCCACCGATGCCGATATTGAGCAGATGGTGTGGGAGCAGTTGCGGGGCGTATTCGACCCCGAAATCCCGATTAATATCGTCGAACTCGGCTTGGTTTACACCGTTAAAGTTGAGGCGCTGCCAGTTTCTGGGCGGCGGGTGGATGTCAACATGACGCTCACCGCGCCCGGCTGCGGCATGGGTGGGGTGATTGCTTCTGATGCGCACCAGCGCATTATGGAAATTCCCACCGTGGAAGAAGCCGCCGTCGAACTGGTGTTCGATCCGCCCTGGCACCGCGAGATGATGTCGGAAGAAGCGCGCCTCGCCACGGGGATGTTTTAACATGCCGCGCACCTGGTTACCTGTTTGCCCCCTGCGTGAATTAGGCGCGGGAGAACGGCGCGTCGTTGAAGGCCCTGATACCGATATTTTAGTAGTGAATACCGACGGCATCATCTTGGCCGTGGCCAACCAATGCAGCCACCAAGATCGCCCCCTAGATGAAGGCGCGCTCGATGGCGACCTAATTACCTGCCCCTACCACAATGCCCAACACTGTCGGCGCCCGCCTATGAACCCATCGCTTGCTTTGACATTAAAATCGATAATGAACACATTTATGTCGCCGATAGCCCGCGTTAATTCCACCGGAGAAAAGCCATGAACCCATCCCAAATGCAGGCCGCCCTTGAGCGTGCCGCCGCCTTGCCGGTCAGTGCGCACATCACCCTAACCCCCGCTGCGGCGGCGCATATTCAAACCACGCTGGCAACCGAGCCTGCCGCCCTTGGGCTACGCGTGGGGGTTAAAAAATCGGGCTGCACCGGGTTTGGGTATGTGATGGATTTTGCCCGCACCATTGAAGCGGATGATCTTATTTTTGAGCATTATCAAGTGCGCCTGGTGTGTGATGAGCAAAGCTTAACCATGCTTAAAGGCTCAACCTTAGATTATGTGGTCAATGGGCTATCGCGCCTGCTGCAATTTAACAACCCCAATGTGGTCGATAGTTGCGGTTGTGGCGAGAGCTTTAGCATTAAGGAAACCACGCATGCTTAACATCACCCCGCAGGCAGCGATTGATGAGCTCAAATCGGAGTTCGCTTTTTTTGATGATTGGACCGATCGCTACCAATACATCATCGACATGGGCAAAGCCTTGCCCGCCTTTCCCGCCGATAAGCAAGACGATGCCCACAAATTTTATGGCTGCCAATCGCAAGTTTGGTTTGATGCCGAGTGGCAAAATAATCGCTTGATGCTGCAAGGCACCAGCGATGCGGCAATAGTTAAAGGGCTCATCGCCCTGCTATTTCGGGTTTATGGCCAGCAAACCGCTGATGAAATTTTAGCCACCACGCCCGGTTTTTTAGATGACATGGGGTTAAAAACCCACCTATCGGCCAATCGCGCCACCGGGCTTATGGGCATGATTCAAAAAATTCAAACCCTTGCGGCTGAATCAAAAAAAACACCCTAAAATCGGATCCGCCTTGCCGTTAGGGCAAGGCGCCAACCCATTAAACCGAATCGGTATCGCTGGCTTTCTTTTGCACGGCCTGTTCAACCAAGGGCTGTAATTCGCCGCGATCGAGCAGTTCGAGCGTAATGTCGCAGCCACCGATGAGCTCGCCATCCACATAAATTTGCGGGAAGGTCGGCCAATCGCGGTAGCGCGGCAGGTTTTCAAAAATCTCAGGGTCGGAAAGCACGTTCACATAACCAAACGGCACGCCGCACGCTTTTAAGGCTTCAGAGGCGCGGCTAGAAAAACCACAACTCGGAAATTGCGGCGTGCCTTTCATAAAAATAAGCACAGGATTTGATTTAACAAACTGATCAATACGGTCAAGAACGTCCATAGGGGAAACCTCTCGTGGGTGAATAAATGAATGGCAACAGTGTAGCCGGTTCAAGCCGGCATTACTGCCAATGGGGTGATTTTTGTAGCCCCTACCCGCTCACGATAACAAGGTGCGGTAACAAGGCGCGGCTAAGGCACAGGGTTAAGCGACACGGGGCAACCCTGCGCTCTGGCACAGGGAAAATCGCTTGCGTCCGATTCAATTTGCAAGGTGACATGGTTGATATTAAACCGCGCACTTAATGCCTGATTCATGGTTTCACGCAGGGCATCGCTATAGGCGCCATCGGCCATAATCAAATGCGCTGTGAGGGCGTTCTCTGTGGTGCTCAAAGCCCAAATATGCATATCGTGCACATCCCGCACCCCTGCGCGGCTGGCAAGATAATTACGCACATCGCTTGGGTTAATGCCTTCTGGCACCCCGTGCAGCATTAATCGTGCCGCCTGTTTAAGCAAGCGCCAGGCAGGAATTAAAATAACTAAGCTAATCAAGATGCTAATAAAAGGATCAAGCCAATTCCAATGGGTAAACACAATAAGAATGCCCGCGATAACCACCCCGAAAGACACCACGGCATCAGCGGCCATATGCAAAAATGCCCCGCGCTGATTGAGATCATGCGCTTGACCGCGCATAAAGAGCAGCGCCGTTAAGCCGTTAATAAACACCCCGGCTAAAGCCACCCAAATCAACACCGCCCCTTGCACCACCTCGGGATGAAGCAAACGCGGCAAGGCTTCAAAGATAATCGCTAGCGTCATCACAATCAAAAAGCCGGCATTCACCAAGGCCGCCAAAATGGTGCTGCTGCGCAACCCATAGCTAAAATGGGCACTTGCCGCCCGACGGCCAAGCACGGTTGCCCCCCAAGCGATCAGTAAACCCAGCACATCGCTTAAATTATGGGCGGCATCTGATAGCAACGCCATTGAGTTGCTCCACAGGCCAAAACCCACCTCAATAGCCACGAATAACACATTCAGCCCAATGCCAAAAATAAACACCCGACCTATTTGATCGGGCAGCGCATGGTTGTGGTTGTGATTGTGGCCATGGTCGTGGTCGTGGTCGTGGTTGTGGTTGTGGTTGTGGTCGTGGTCGCTATGATTCACTGCCGCACCTCCGTTAAGCCTTGCCCGAATCAGGCGAGAGATCAATTAATTCACGCAATAAAGCCGTGGCGTACGCGCCGGCATCCAAGGTAAAACTGAGCTGGAGTTGCCGACCATCCGCCACATCAAGCCATGTGCTTTGAAGATCCGATAAGGGCGCGCGCAGCAAACGCCGATCGTGCTCAACCCGCCATGCCGCCAAGTGCTGCGGCCAGTATGTTGGGGTGTTCTCGCGCCCCAATTGCGCCATTATTTGGTGCGCTATGACCGCTTCATTCAAACCAATGTCGCCACCGGCCGGGCTTGCCCCCTCGCCCCACAGGGGGCCGGTTAAGGCCACATCGCCTTCGCCAAGCCGGGTTTGGGTGCGGGCTAATTCCTCCACCGTCACTAAAAACCGGCTATGGCTGCCCGCCAATTGCGCCAAATCGCCCACCTGAGCAAGCACATCGGATCGCTGGGCAAGCCGTTGCGATAAGCAGTGATTAAATAGTTCTGCCCGCAGGGTCGATAAGCCCCAATTTCGATCCGCTCGACTAATCGAGGCGCTCTGCTCGGCAGGTATCGCAGCAATTTTATGCAGTAAATTGTAATTCCCGCCCTGATGACCAAAGCGCTGCTCGGCAAAATAATTAGGAAACCCATGCTGATTTAAGGTTGCCAACCGGTGATCAAACCCCGCATCTTCACCCGTCACGCCATGAATCACGAGGGTGAACCGATTGCCTTGATGAATCCCCCGCCGAATTTTTTTACGATGCGGCGCCCAGCGAACCACGCGCACGCCATTGGGCAACGCGGCAAACCAGTCGGGGTCTGTGTGGGGTGGGTGTTTAGGCGGCAATGGCAGGCTAAACCATTGCGTGGTGACCGCTTGCTTATCTTTTAATCCGCAAAAACCAATATCCCGTTCAGGCACCCGCGAGATTTTCGATAAGGCGCCTAACAGATGCCCCGTGGTCATACCGGTTTTTTCAATGAGAAAAAGCCCATGAGGGCCTTCGCCATCGGGCTCAAAGCCCAAGACCTCATCCACCCGAAAATCGGCGGGCGATTGTTTGAGCACACCGCGCAATAAGGGCGGTTCGAGCAACCGCGCTAAATCGCTCAATGGACCTTCAGCGGCGCTCATTCTACCCGCTGCGCTTGCCAGGCCAGCGTTTCGCCTGCGCGCAGGGGGATTAACCGCTCAGAATCACCCACGGGGATAAATTCAGGCACCGTTTGCGCCGCGCGGGTCAGCTTAATACGCGCCTCATTGGGCGCCAGGCCATAAAAACGCGGGCCATTAAGGCTGGTAAACGCTTCTAACCGAGCCAGCTGCCCCACTTGATCGAATGCCTCGGCATACAACTCAAGTGCCGCATACGCCGTAAATGCCCCCGCGCAACCACAGGCCGATTCTTTGTTGGCTTGCGTGTGCGGCGCAGAATCCGTACCCATGAAAAATTTAAAACTGCCCGAGGTGGCCGCCGATAACAAGGCTTGGCGGTGCGATTCTCGCTTGAGCACCGGCAAGCAGTAATAGTGCGGATGCACACCGCCCACCAACAAGGCATTGCGGTTATATAAAAGATGGTGCGCGGTGATGGTCGCGCCCACGTTATCGGGCTGGCTTAACACAAAATCCACCGCGTTTTGCGTGGTGATGTGTTCCATCACCAATTTAAGCCGAGGAAAACGCTCCATAATGGGCTTTAATACCCGTTCGATAAATTGGGCTTCTCGATCAAAAATATCCACAGCCCCATCCACCACCTCGCCATGCACGAGCAAGGGCAAACCCGAACGCTCAAGTTCGGCCAGCAAAGGATCAATCGATAAAGGATCCCGCACCCCCCGATCCGAATTGGTCGTGGCGCCCGCCGGATAGAGCTTCACGGCATAAATAAACGGGCTTTGTGCCGCCGCCGCCAACTCGGCCACCGTGGTTTGCTCGGTTAGATACAGCGTCATCAGCGGCTCAAACTGGGATGCTTCAGGCAATGCCTGCAAAATTCGCTCCCGATACGAAGCCGCCTGCGCTACGGTCGTGACCGGCGGCACTAAGTTCGGCATCACAATCGCCCGGCCGCATTGCCGCGCCGTAAAAGGCACCACAGCGGCCATCATCACGCCATCGCGCAAATGCACATGCCAGTCATCGGGCTGGCGAATTACCCATTCATTCATGAAAAAACCTTATAAAAAATGCAATTACCACGCGATATACGAATAACCTTGCTCTTGATACTCCATTAAAGCCGCCGCACCCACTTGGCGAACTTTGGCAAACGAACGCATATCCGCATCGGTATACCCCACCGTGTGCATGGTGTTACCGCAGGCCACAAACTCCACGCCATAATTATCGGCAAAGCCCTTGACCCGCTCGTAAATGGTTTTATCCACCGGACGTTTCGGGTTTTTAGCCAAAATATGAATCCCCTTTGAGAACGCAACAACCGCCAGCTGAATATTGCCGCCAAATTCTATTAAAAGCGCGCTCATGGAATTTAAAATATGCGTCTGGTATTCCGTATCATCATGATTAAATTGAAAAACCAAATGATGCTTGGGCTTATCACCCGGAAAACCCAGCTCATCGGCTGCCTGCGCCGATTTAACGCCCAGCGCCAAACTACCCGCGCCGGCCAGAGCGGTTATAAAATGACGACGATTTTTTAAAATATCTGACATACGCATCTCCTGTTTGAAGGCTTATCAAACCTTGTGAGCATCAGAGGCCATGCTCTGAGTGAAAAAGGACTCTAATTTGAGTTTAACGCATTCTTAACAGCACCACACCGCCCTCTGCAAATAGAATTTTGGCATTTAACGCAGCCGCATCATCGGCGCGCGCTAAAACCAAATCGCCCGGTTCAGGCGGGCCTCTTTTAAGAATTTTCCCCGCATACACACCAAAACTTGGGGTATTCATGCCGAACATCAAGGCAGGCCCAGGCAAATCCCGCGCGATAAGCCCGGCGGTTTTAATAGGCCCCTGCTGAAGCTGCGCCACGATGGGCAATAAACGGGCATTCACCATAAAAGAAAATGACAACGCCAGCGGCACCATCATTAAAACCAGCGCGTAACGGCGCTTAAATGCGGCAAAAATTAATAACCCTAAAAACACGGCTAACGGGGCATACCAATCCCAACCAAAATAAGCATTGCGATCGGCCAGCATCGCTTGCACATAAGGAGGGTTTATTTTATGAATAATTAGATTAAGCACCGAAGGCAAAACCAAAAGCACCACAAAAAACAAACCGATGGGCACCAAGTGCAAAAAGCGGTTCGATATTTTAGGAAACGAGAGCGCCATAATAATAATTAAACCGACCAAACCATAATTCAAATAGTGCGGTAATTTCGTACCTGAAAACGAAAAAATAATTATTACAAATAAAAACCAAATCCAAGCGAATCGTTTTAATGCGGCCTCATCAGAAAGCACTGTAGCTTTTATTGGAGTAAGATCAGAAATAATATTTTTTATCGCCACCAACACCAGCCCCATAAAAGGCAACAAAGCGAATAGCGTTACGACCGGATAAAACCAAAAACCGCCTGAATGGCCTTCCATGGGTGCGTTAAAGCGCCCCACATTATTTTTAAGAAAAAACCCGTTGATAAACGCCTGCCCCTCACGCAGATACTCCACCCCATACCAAGGCAAGGCGATAATCAGAAAAAAGAGCAAGCCCCGCCAATCTAATACCGCACGCCACCAAGCCCCCCAGCGGCCTGTCGAGATATAAAAGAGCAAACTCACCACTGCAGGAATCACCACCGCCACCGGCCCTTTGGCAAGAAACCCCAAAGCCATTGCCACATAAGCCCAACGAATATAAGCCGCTTTCGCGGTTTGCCAATGCCGAAAAATCGCAAACATGGCCAGCGTAATAAACAGCATAAGCACGGCATCGGCAATGGCCGCTTTGCCTATCACCGTGGGCATTAAACTTGTAGCGGCAATTAATGCCGCATAAAAAGCTTTTTCTGCATCAGTTACTTGGGCTACAAAGCGATATATCACCCATACCCAAGCGGTAGAGGCCAAAGCAGAAGGCAGCCGAAAAGCAAATTCATTAAAGCCAAACACCATAGCCGAGGCAGCTTGCAGCCAATAAATTAAAATGGGCTTATCAAACCGGGGCACTGAATTTAAGTAGGGCGTAATAAAATCATGCCGCAAAAACATTTCCCGCGTGGCAGTGGTAAAGGCGCCCTCATCTAAATCAAATAACGGCATGGTGCCAATATAACCATAAAACCCGATAAAAACAGCCAAGGCTAAAATAAAATAACGTAAGGGTTTAGACTGGGGCATACATAATCCAAAAATTTTAAAATAAATATCGAGTTAATAAAACGCCTGGGTAATAGCGGCGGCGGTAGATGTAGTTCAAGGGCACCTCGAAAAACCTACTGCGCCATCCGATTGCGGCGTCGCGTGCTCGTTCGCGCCTCGCCTATCTACTTGATATGTCTCGTGGCTCATTGAACGCGAAGCGGGCGCAAGCCTGCGGCTTCTTGCACTCGAACGTGCTCGGAGCGGTTTTTCGAGGTGCCCCAGAGCATGTCACTGGCGGGGCCTTTAAATGCCGCCTCGTGATTACCAATAGCCTCGCCCGCATTGAGCCGCTCAATTATCTGCCAACGATCTTGGGGATCGGCCCATAAATCGTTAGGCACCACCGCTTTGGCCTGAGCACGGGTTATGCCATATAAATTTAAGCATTCATCGTTTACAAATAAAATCTGGCTCGGGGCAAGCTCGGTAACCCGCATCGGCATCATTTCGAGCAGGTGGCGCATTCGGCTCTCGCTTTGGCCAAAGGTTACAAGGTGGCCGTTGGCGTATCTTTTTCGAGCGCGCCGGGCAAATAGCTTTCAATTTTTGCGCGGGTTTGCCCTTTATCCATGGGGCTAAATTGCACGCCAATACCCGCCGTTTTGCCGCCTTGCGCGCCATCTGGCGTGAGCCAAACCACTTTAACGGCCAGCGCGATACGCTCAGGATTACCCATCATGGTAAGGGTTAAAAAGAGCTCTTTGCCAATTTCATGTTGCGTGAAACCGGGAATAAATAAACCGCCGTTTTTAATAAACGGCATGTAAGAGCGATACAACAGATCCTTATCAGGAATGTTGTGATGAATCATTCCGCCGCCCAGTGCCATCCTTTTTCACCTCGTATTCAGCTAATGTTTAATGTGTGGCCGCATTCTATCAGCATGTGTTTCAAATTTAGTGCGATTGATTGATTCACCGCCTTAGGGAACCTCTGATCAAACCCGGTTTAATTTCTGTGGTATCATTTTTTTAAAATTTATCGTGCCATCTATCCATTATTTAATAATTTTAACTCGTTGAATAATTTAGTTATTTAACGTACAGGAACAACGAATTCTTCATGTCGCCATCAGAATCATCACCTCGGCGCCCGTTATTTGATTTCGCCAAGCTTGCCCAAAAACTGCGCTTAAATTATGGCTTTTTTTTAAGCATACCCTTGCTCATGTTTGTGGCTTGGGGCGTTACCAACGAATGGACAGAATACCAGCACGCAAAAGAGGAAATAACAGAGT